>DATEMN010000390.1:0-4738 GCA_035275565.1 Pseudonocardiaceae bacterium
AAAAACATACGAGAAACCTGGATAATCGCAGGTCACAGCGTGGGCTGCTCGGCGCTGTGAAAGTTGGCACGGTAGGTGCTGCTTGAACGGGCTTGGGCGGGGCAGAAGGAGGGCTCGGGGTCAGTCCAGCCGCCTGATAGGTGGTCGGTCGTAGAAGGTAACACGCACATGCCTGACCACGCCCCCGGGGGCGTGGTCAGGTTTTTTTGTTAAGGGCATTCCCGCTTAGTCATGCTCGGCGGGTTCGGGGATGTAGGTGTCGGCGTGGTTGTAGTGGAGTCGGTATATTTTGGCGGCGAGGTCGGTCAGTAGTTGGCGTTCCCACCGTCCCCGTTGCCAGGTGGTGGGCAGCACTCCGACACGTTGGGCAGCGATTTCGCGGCGCCGCTGCAACAGCAGATGCGACGTTGCCGGATCGACACACAACAGCACCGACAACAGGTGCCGCGCCTCGTTGCCCAACACATCGATAGCGGCCCTGATCAGATTTTCGGTCGCCATCGCCCGGTGATGGATCGTGAGCTCTGGGTAACTGCGTGCCGGGTAGAGCAGTTCAATAAGTCCCGGCGCGTGGCTTTCCAGTCGTGAGTCCTGTACGCCCCGGCGGCGCGCGGCTTTGAGCGCTTCGCGTAGTTGATCTACATCGAGTGATTGTGAACGCAGCATTGGATCACCTTCTCAAGTCATACCGGGGTGTCTGTGCGTACATATGTTCGAGGAACCTTCCAGCCTAAACCTGACCATCCCGAAACGCGAGACGGTTCCTTGATATAGCCCGTAAATCTCATGGGTTCCCTCACATAGCTCGGCGACGTTTCGGTCATTGGGCTTGCCGTCGCCGCCGTCCCCCTCGTACACGCCGCGAGCCCCAGTAGCAGAACATCACTCGGTTGTTCGGAGAGTTCACGGGTCAGCATCAGCAATGTGTGCTCCCGCCCCCCTGTGGTTATTGGGTTTGTCGTCTGCGGGTGCGGTGTGCGCGGCGTTGTTGTCGTTGCCTGTGGCGTTGGTGTCGGGCTCGCTCGCGGTGGTGGCGTCGGACTCGGCGATTCTCCCGGAGGAGGAACCGGTGGGGAGCTGGCAACCTCACGCTGATTGGGGGCAGGTGGACGTTTTTGCGGAGCAGTATTACCGTCGAGGCGGTGAGCCATGCCCACCACCAGCCGCCGTGTTCGAGGGCTCCCATGGCGAGGGCGAATACCACCGCGCTGAAGAGTACGGCTCGACTGTGGGTAGACATCAGCGTAGGGGCCATGAGGTAAACGGGTTGGCGTTCACCTGTGGTCCTTGTTGGGCCGTCCCTCGGGCCGTAGAACGCCCCGCGCGTCCTGTACCCACTGGAACAATCGCCCCACAGCAAAGGCGGCTAACAGCAGGATCACAACAAGCAGCATAGTCACGGGGAAATCTCCTCACCGGTTCGTAGGGATTTGACAACCTCGCGGCAGCGCCGCGAGGCTCGCCTTCGCGCATCACGGGTGCTGGTGTTGTCGTGTGGTCGAAATTCTGGTCACCGTATGTCGGGGAACTGCCCTAGCGTGTCGTCCTGGCGGGCGCGAGAAAGGACACATCCGCCGCTGGGGCAGCGGTGCGTTTGTCGCAGGCGGCGACACAAGCGCTGCAACCGCGCCGGATTCGGGGCCGCTAACCCCTGCCCCTGCTTCGGTGTTTGGGGTTGCTGGCCTGGCCCCTGCGCTACTTGCTGGTGTGTTATCGGCCCTGGTTGTGGTGATCCCGGCCGTGGCTGCTGCGGGGTCGTTTCCGGCATCTGTGAAAAGGGCACTATGTCGCTCTTGGTTGGTGGTATGGGTATGGCGAAAAACGGTGAGGACGCCACGCTCGGTTCGGCCCATAGGGGCGGCACGGCGGGCTTCCTGCCTGGCTGGTGTGTGTGGTCCTGGCTCATCGGGCACTCTCCTGGTCCTCGTTGGTGTTCCTGTTCGTGGTGTCGGTGACTGGTGGCCACAGGGTGTTGTCTGCTTCGGCGTGCATGGCTTGTCGTGCTGCCCAGAACACCGAGCGGACACGCCGGGTCTGGTCCAGCTGTCGCCATTCGGCGTCCAGTGCTGCTTTCTGGTGTGCGATCCAGGCGTGCTCATCCCGCGTTCTGTCGCGGGCTAGCTGGTACCCCAGCCACACCAACATCAGCGCCACCACTGCGGCCACTGCGACGGTGAGCATCGGCGTGGTCATGTCAGGTCCTCCCGTCCTGTCTCGGCCACAATGTCGGCCAGATTCATCGCCGCGATATCAGCTATGGCCTGCAACCGGGCCGCCGCATGAGGAACATGGCGGGCATAAATCGCTTCCGTGCGCGCCAATCGGCCCACAGCTTGCAAGGCTTCCTCGGCCACATATTCCACCGCCCGTGCCTGGGCGGCGCGCACAATACCCCGCCCGTGCTCCACCGCCACCCCACGATTAACCGCCCGCTCCACATGGAACGGCACCGGACGCCGACCCAACACCTCACGCCCAGAAAAACCACCCGTAGCCTCACTAAGACGACGCGGCAAATACACCACCCGGACCACTCCTTGTCTGGCTCAGTACTGCTGGCACCCCGTCCCCGTCCGCCACCTCGTCGCGGGTGGGGCTGCGCGGGGGATGTGTCCGTACTAGCGCAGCGAGCAGGTGTCCGGCATGGTCGTCCGGCGAGCGAATTAACCTGGTCAGGGGGGTGTCCGACAGGCCCCCGCCCCTGTCCGGCGATCAGATCACCGGGCTGCAGCTATGCTGCTGGGTCACGCCGGACAGCACCGGGACAGACGCGGATGGTGGGGCATGGGGGGACCAGACACCAGCGGCATCGACCTGAACCCGGCTAACTTCCGGGGCCGGGCGGACTTGGTGTATTGCCTTGATCAGCTCTACACCAAGATCGGGCGCCCCACTTACCGTGACCTCCGAAGGATCGGTCAAAGCAGGGGAATAGAGCTGTCTACCAGTACCATCGGTGACCTGATTGGCAAAAATTCCAAGACCAACCCCAACAAGCTCACGTGGAAAACCGTAGAACTGTTCGTGCTGGCCTGTGGTGTTCCTGAAACGGAGCTAGACCGCTGGCGGGCAGCGTGGGAAGCCGCCATGGCGCCAGAGATGCCCACCTGGCCGGAGGAACAGCAACACCTATTCACCGAAATTGATCAGCTCAAGGCTGCCCTTGCGGTATCTGAGGCTCGTATTGACCAGTTGGCTGCTGATGCGCAGAAAGCCGAGGCTCGTGCAGTTGACTGTGAGAAGACTCTAGCTGACCGGGACCAAACCCAGTCAGCGGAGCCATCCCTGTCTGAACATGATCTGGAGGTCCTTCATCTCAAAGCCACGGCCCGTCGCAACGCCGGGGACTATGCAGGTGCCGAAGAATTATACGAGCAAATCGCCAAACAGTTAGAATACAAACTCGGTCCTGGTAACCGACGCACTTTACGGTTCAAAAGTTTGCACCTAGACGCCAAGACATGCGAGTTTACTCGTTCTTGGAGGATGGGCATTCACGTGTCATTTACTCTGGAGCCTCGCATTGGAGAACTGGATAAGAGGCGCTGGGAAGAACTTGTCTGTGAGCATCAACGCTGGTTACCCGAGGGCGACCCTATGACCCTTCGTCTTCGACTGCGCCAGGCATACTGGGCAGATGTCATGTGGTCTCATCCTCTTGCTCGCAGATACTTGAACGACCTTCACGCCGACTGTAAGGCCTTTCTGTCATCCGACGATCCTCTCACCGCTGAAGTCGCCCGGCGCATGAAAAACGGCTTCCTGGTTAAAACCCAAGGAACGCAAAAACCCGACGATATCTCCTTTTTTGATGATTTCTGACCTGTTAACCTGGATCATGTGGAGCTCGACAAAACGCCTTCCGGCATCGAACTCCCCAACCCGGATGATTTTACCAGGAAAAGCCTTACCTTCCTGGTGCTCATGGACTCCACCACGTGGAAGGACATATACGACCTTCCCCTAACGTACTCATTGGAAACGGGTGCGGTGAGGTGGGAAGACACAGCAGGTATCCACACGGTTTCTCTGCGGGATACCGAGGAGCTTTCCCAGCTGTGGGAGCCCATGACGGCGGAACGATTCACCTACCTCATGACTACTCTCTATCCTACCTTCGCCCGAGAAACCGATAGATATAGCCGCTGCCTGCTCAACATCAGCCCGGAAGGGCAAATGCTGAAATCAGCCTCTGGCAAAGACTTGGAATACACGTCTTTGACGTATTTTCCCCGCCTGATAGGGAGGGAGGAAAAAGAAGGGTGGGAATACTGGGATGACCTCCTCGACCCGGAGGAGGGCGGTCAGTGGCTACGCGGTCTCATCATTGAGGGAGTACAAAGACCCGTGGTGGAAAGAGACCGGGCCGAGAAATTGGCTTCCCAACCGACCCTGGCAGACTTCGGATGGGACGCAGACATTGTTCACGAGAGTATTCAAGAAAAGCACAACCCTCTCGCCGGGCCTAGCACCGCAACGGTGACATACCCCAGGTACGACGATGGGATCATCAGGGCCGCCCCACCCAACGACCCGCACGCCATCGAGCAGACCTCTATTTACTTGCGCGACAAACTAGGCGTTGAGCCACACCCTGCACTGTGGACGACACAGAACTGGACATCGGCCAATAACGCGCGTCTCAATAGCAGACTGCACGCACAAACCGCCGACTTTCCACCCGAAAAAGCCGCACACGCCATACGCGCCCTCACCGCCGCCCTGAAAAATCAACACA
>DATEMN010000391.1:0-3232 GCA_035275565.1 Pseudonocardiaceae bacterium
CTGAGGGCACGCCACGGATGGAATTGGGGCCAGCTCCGCCGCCATCTGACCGCCGCCACCGGGCGATGGCAGATCGCGGCGGACGGGGTCGAGTTCTTCCGGATCGAGAGGGTGACGGTCTCCCGTTACACCTACCGGGGCAACAAGATCCCAGGCCCTTGGCCGACCACGAACCCCGCCTGACAGCAGACACCGTGGAGAGCCCGTTACCGAGAAATCGGTACGGCGGGTTCGGCGAGCGGTCCGGGGAAACGGGCCAGTGGCAACACTGGAACCGCGCCCCGGGCCGACTCAACAACCGACGCTCGGCCACCCCTGCACGTGTGACCAGCACTTTCCAATCACGGTGATCCGTGCGCAGGACGAGCGGCTGCCCGGTTGGCGTGGTGAACACGTAGCCGGTCTCGTGCCATAGGTCAGCTGTCTTCTTCCGTTCTCGGTCCTGCTCGGCGTGGTGCTGCTTGAGCAGCATCACGAGTTCGTCAGGTAGACCGATGATCCGCTTGCCAGCTTTGGACTTCGTGTTACCGGTCTCGTCCCGGAGCGCCACGCGTTGCGGACAATGCCCACCGTGCTTGTGGCCGCACGGCACGGCACATTCGTGCTTCCACTTCTGCCGTAGCCGGTTCCGGCGTACCGTGAGCGAGCAGGCTGTCGGGTCGATGTCCGACCACTGCGACCTAAGTACCTCGCCTTGCCGTAAGCCGAGGGCTAGCGCTATCGCCCATCGCGCGCTGTTCCGCTGCGTCAGCCGTTTCAGAAGGCGTTTGATCTCATCCACGGAATACGGCTCGACTTCCTCTTTGTCCACCTTTGGTGCCCGTGCCAGCAGTGCTGGATTCTCGCTGAGGTGGCGGCGACGTACTGCTTCATTCGGCGCGGCCCGGATGGTGCGGTGCGCTTGGTGGGCTGTCGCTGGTTCACTGGCTTGATCCTCTCGTCGGGTTTAGGATAACGAGTATGAACGGACGGCATGAAGCTGCTGCTCAGCGTCGGTGGCCGACTTTTGGAACCCCACAGGTAAGGAGACCACTTAGTCCACAATGGACGAGTGCTATGCGGGGAACTGGTCGATGACGCCGTTGTGGGCGAGCATGGACTCCATGGTCGAACCTGCCAGTTGGGACTCCAGGGTGCCGGCGACAGGCCGGTGGGTTCGGCATGGCGGGTGGGGAGGTTTGAGCGGCAGGCAACCACGCCGGTCGTTTACGTCTTTGACAACGGTAATAGTGGAGGTTCTAGTATGGTTGCGGACAGGGAGGGGCCTGTGTTCGAGCCGATGTCTTCCCGGAAGATTGATTTCTTGCGCTTGCATCGCTGAGTGTTGCTCTGCCATTTCCATGTTGCCTGTACGACTGCCTGCATGGAATTCAGGAAGGAGGCAACACTGTCTGACGGTTCGCGGCTGGCGCCGGTCGCGGTGTCCGAACATGGTCGAGTGGTTGCGGTGAAGTATTGCGCTAGGTATCGCCGCAGGAGTGGAACTACCTGGTGGATGACCTCTGCCAGAGTCTTGCGTGGCTGGTTGAGGATAGTTACCGAGATGAGGTTGTTGTCTGCGCCTTCATCGATGAACTCTTTCTCAAATGAAAACAGGTCGTTAACAAAAGCGCCGAGTGCGGCACATGAGTGATCCACAGTGCGAGCGTCGTCAGCCAATCCTGATGACACGAGTTTCGGGAGGTTAAGGTAGCTGTTTTCGGCGTACTCGGTCAGTGCGACCGTGTGCAGCATTCCAGACAGATGCAGCCGATTTTCAATGTATTCCTCGACAGTGATGACGTAGCCCAAGGCTCGAGAGTTCTGGTCACGAATGGCGAGGTCAATGTGCGTCCTCTAGAGCGGAAGGAAACATGCGAATCACTGTGGCTCGGATCCTGCGCGTAGCTCTGTCAACACCGACAGAGCTACCTCGTCGATGCCAGCAGCTCCGGTTTCCAACTCGAGGGTGTCGCAGATACGTACAAGACGATCGTTGATGCGCCGCGCTTGCTCCTGTCGCCATAACGGGAGGTTGCCAATGCCCAAGCCGCCAAACCGGCACAGAAGTTCCCAAAACCGTTGGGATCATCGTTTGAGCGATCAATGCTGCTCCGGGTGGGCTGACGCCTCCTCCGCGCCCTCCGAACCAAACTAACCGACCGACCGTATGTTGACCTTCGGTCAGCGGCACCTGCGTCTGGTACTCGCGCAGTACATTCGCCATGACAACGGTCGACGGCCCCGCCGTGCCCGCGAACTTCGCCCACCGCAACCGACCCACCCCGTGGCCGACCTTTACTACGAACAGATCACGCGTCGACCGGTTCTTGGTGGCTTGATCAACGAGTACGAACGGGGCGGCATGAAACTGCTGTTCAGCGCAGGTGGCCGACTTCTGGAACCCCACCGGTGCGGCTCGCCGCCGCGCCTACAACGCCGTCTGGGAGACCGATCCCGTGCTCGCCGGGCCGCAGATCGCCCCGCTCGTCGGTCCGCACAACGTGTCCGAGGAGTTGTTCGCCCGGCCCGCCATCGACCGGATCCTGGCGCTCACGTAACCGTCAGGCGCTCGGTGGCGTCCGCCTGCGTGCCTGGAGCGCCGCGGCTAGCCCGAACATGGCGACGAGCATGGCCGCGGTGAGGAACGCGGCACGGTAACCGCCAGCGTCGTGTGCGTCCTCCGCCGTCGTGGCGAGCACGGTGGCGTAGACGGCGACGCCGATCGCGCCACCGACCAGGTGGTTGGACGTCTCGAAGATGCCGGACGCGAGGCCTTTGTCGTCCGGCTCGACGTCGGCGACCGCCTCGTGGGTGGCGACGATGAACACGGCGGGTATCGCGGCGCCGAGCACGACCAGCGGCACCATGAGGTCGCTCAGGTAGTTGGCCGGGACGGGTGCGCGGGCGAGCCAGAGCAGCGCGATGACGATGAGTACGGACGCTCCGGACAGCACTGCCCGTGGGGAACGGCGGGCAAGGGGGCGGCGGCGACCAGGGAGACGAGAAGCGCGACGACGTCGATGGGGAGCAGCGCCACTCCGGCCTTCAGTGCGCCGTAGTCCAGTGCGTTCCGCAGGTACAGCGTGCCGAGGTAGACGATCGAGGTGAACGCGAGGGCGGTGGCGCCGACCGCCAGCGAGGCGGCGCGCAGGCTGCGTACGCGGAGGATCTCGAAACGCACCAGCGGGGCCCGCACACGCCGCTCCCACACGACGAACGCCGCGAGCAGCGCCACGCCGACGAGCAGCGG
>DATEMN010000392.1:0-8247 GCA_035275565.1 Pseudonocardiaceae bacterium
TCCGGTGAGCGATCGAGAAAACCTTCCAGACCAGCAAAAACGAGGCCGGCCTCGACCACTACCAGGTCCGTCACTACCAAGCCTGGTACCGACATATCACCCCTAGCCATGCTCGCCACCGCCTACCTCGCCGCCACCGTCCTGGCCCCTACACACCGGCTCACCCACCCGCTGGGCTGGCCCCAGTGGCGACGACAGCGCCAACACCAAGCCCGCACCTGTCACTACCGTCGCCACAGCCACCAACCCCCATAAGTGCCGTTGCAGTACCAGTGAGGCTCCGCCTCGGACCGTCGAGCAGCGTGGCTGAGCTGGTCTTTTCCGGGATCGACCTGATTTTGGCCAAGCTCACGCAGGGAGCTGCGATCATGATCAACAGACCGCCGCCACCCGCTGCGCCGAAGTCCGATCACGCTTGATGATCGGCCGTGCCACCCCTAAGTGGCTGGTCAGACAACGAGTCTGCAGATGTGGAGCGGGCACACCCAAGGTACGCCCCAGAAAACTTGACTCAAACGTCAAAGTTTCGGAGACCTAGTTGATCTAGCCGGGCTTCGCCCCATCAGCCGCCCCGTCCCGCCGTGACCGGCCAGAAAAGAAGATTACGACTTTAGTGTCACTGCGCCCAGACCACTCGGGGGGCTTTTTTAGCCACCAGTTAGACCGCCGTCCACATACTGCGCCGATGGTGAGCTATCTCACCCACACGTGTGGGTGAGGATGGACAAAGACCGCCGATCAGATCTTGAACACGGCCACTCGCGAAACGTAAAGAAACTTCATTCACGAGACACTTAGACTACTTTCGTGGATATAATGTATAACTTCAGTGCGACCTTAAGACTAATGATCTATAAAACACCAGTTCAGGGGCCGAATTACGCTGGAGATCAGTCTTGTCTCATCTGAGGAGTGCCCTTGCCGCTAGCAGCGCTGCCGGCGCGCTAGCCCTGGTGTTCGCCTTACCAGCACTAGCTACCGACCCTCCAGAGTGCTCGCCAGCCGGCGCATTGGCCGGTCCTAGCGTACCGCTGTGCCCAACGACCGCCCCCGGAGAGGTCGCCGGCCCTGCCGGACCACAGGGACCTAGGGGCAACACAGGACCCGCAGGACCAGCCGGCAGACCTGGACCACCCGGACCTCCCGGGCCTCCCGGGCCTCCCGGGCCACCCGGACCTCCCGGGCCACCCGCGTCACCCGGACCTCCCGGACCTCCCGGGTCACCTGAACTTTCGACAATTGGTGGAGCATCAGGCACTGTCACGTCTACAACAACGCCAACATCAACTACACCGACTTCCATGACGTCAACTTTCATGACGTCAATTTCCGCACCTCTACCCAGCACAACAAGCCCCGCCCGTCTTCCAGCTATTACTCCCACGTCACCTTCTTCAGTTAATTCAAGCAATCTCACCTCGGTATCCAGTCCAGCTAGCCCGCCTAGTCTTACTTCTGCGCCTACGCCTACTTCTACCGCAGCACCAGTTTCAGTACCGCCATCGGATGTTTCTATCGTCAATAATCCACCTGTCGCGGAGAGTCCAACCACAGTCGTCAACAATTCACCCGCCGTTGAAAATCCAACTACAGTCGTCACGCCGCCTGAACCTTCTGGGAATTTCACGCAGATCGAGCAAGTCCCTAGAGGGTCCATTGAAACAGGCGACGGGTCTGGGGTCCCTTGAATCGTATCTTAGGACTACTTTTCGTAATCACCGCTCTCGCCGGTTGCTCAGCCACGATCGATGAAAGCCCCCCACGCACCACTGTCCCGCAAACATCCGTTGCCAGTACGCCGGCTATGAACCCTGCTACTGTTAGTATTCCTAAGATCTCGGCACATTCAACGCTAATTCCGCTCGGTCTAGATAATCATGGGGTCCTGCAAGTACCCGACGTGCGCTATCCCGAGCAAGCCGGCTGGTACAGCCGTGGCGTTAAACCGGGTCAAATCGGCCCAGCGGTTGTTGTCGGACACGTTGACGGCGGGGGGCGAGTGGGGGTGTTTTATCGACTAAAGGAGCTCGCAATAGGGGATGAGATCAACATCAGCTTGACCGATGGTAGAATATTGACATTTGAGGTGAGTTCGGTTGAAGCGGTTCCAAAAAATAACTTCCCAACATCAAGGGTTTATGGAGACGTTGATCACCCTGCACTTCGCCTTGTGACATGCGGCGGCCAGTTTGATCCAACTCGTCGCAGCTATTTGTCAAATGTGATTGTTTATGCGGACATCAAGTAGGTCAGACATCCCGCATAGTGACTGCGTGGTCGAGCACACCAGTGGATCATTCCCTGCGGATCGGGGCATGGTCGTCGTTCCGACCACTGAGCGACGAGCGGGCTCGGCGCAGCGATACCGCTAGCGCCAGCCACACCAGCGCGAACAGCGCCCAGCCGACCGCGTCGCTCGAGCCGAGCAATGCCGGGATGCCCAGCAGCGCGGCCGCGCCGACCGCGAGCAGGATGCCGACGGCCACCGCGCCGTCGTCGACCAGCAGGCCGAACGCCTCGCGCCCTGCGGTCAGGATCGCCTTGAGCGCCGCGCTCATCGCGACACCACCAGATCCGCGGGGCGGCGCAGCCACCACACGCTGAGCCAGGACAGCGCCAGCGTGGCGGCCAGCAGGTAACCCAGCGCGGCGGCGCCACCGGTCCACGCCACACCGAGCCCTTCCGCGGTCCAGTACACCCCGAAGGTGACCAGCATCGCGCCGACGGTGTACTTGAGGGTGTTCTCCGGAACCCGGGTCAACGGCCGGCGCAGCACCGCACCGGCCGCGACGACCAGCAGCAGGGCCGCCCCGGCCCCGGCGGTGGGCCCGGCGTAGCCGCCGCTGGTGGCACCGAGGGTGAGCACGATGAACGCCACCTCCACACCTTCGAGGAACACGCCTTTGCCGCTGACCGCGAACCCGGCCCAGTCGAACCCGCGGACCCGGCGGGCCCGGCCCAGCGCGTCGACCTCCTCGGTGAAGGCGGCCGACTCGTCGTGCTTGGCGATCAGCCCAGCCGACCGCAGCATGGCCTTGCGCAGCCACCGACCACCGAACAGCAGCAGCAGGGTCCCGATGACCAGCAGCAGCACCCGCTCATCGACCCGCTCCAGCAGCCCCGGCCCGAACACGATCAGCAGCCCGGCCAGCGCGACGGTCGCGGTCACCGCGCCGGTCAGCGCGGCCCGCCAGCTGCGGCTGGTGCCTACCGCGAGCACGATCGTGAACGCCTCGACGAACTCGACCAGTGAGGCCAGAAAAGCAGGCAGTGACGAAGTCAGCAGATCGAATGTAATCAGATCGGGTGTCATCAGGTCGAGCATGTGCCGAGAGTAGCTTTCGTTACGTCGAAACTCCAGAGGGGTAGTAAATGATTCACCACGTTGCCGACCGGATCGCCGCAGGACTGGCCGGCCTCGCGCCGGCACAGCGCAAGGTCGCCCGGTTCTTCGCCGAGCACGCCGCCCAGCTGGGGTTCTTCTCGGCTGCGGAGATCGCCACCCGGCTGGGCACCAGCGACGCCACCGTGGTGCGCACTGCCCAGAACCTGGGATACCGCGGCCTGGCCGATCTCAAGCGTGCCCTGCTCGATGACGCACCGCCGCCGTCGGAGCCCACCCCGAACGCTCGATTGGGCGCCACCCTGCGGCACGCGACAACGCCAGGCGATGTGCTCGACCACGTGCTGGATGCACACCAGGCCGCGCTGCGCACCGCCCGAGCGGATATCGAGGAGCGCTTCCCGGCCGCAGTGGCGCTGCTGGCGGCCGCTGACCGGATCGTGCTCAGCGGCACCGGACCCTCGGCCACCGTCGCGCGCTACGCCGCGGTGCTGCTCGGCCGGGTAGGCCGTCCGGCGACAACGATCACCGCCACCGGGGTGTCGATGGCCGATCAGGCCCTGCAACTGCGTCGCGGCGACGCGCTGCTGCTACTGGCCTACACCCGACTGCACACCCACGCCGCCGTCCTGCTCGGCCTGGCCCGACAACGGCGGATCCCCGTCCTGCTGGTCACCGACGTGCTGACCGACGTCGATGGCGTGGATCTGGTGCTTACCTGCCCGCGCGGGCTGCCCGGTGAGCAATCCAGCCATGCCGTCACCGTCCTGTTGCTCGAAGCCATCACCGTCGCCCTGGCCGCTGCCGGGCGGGCCCGCGCCAGTACCGCCCTGTGCGAGCTCAACCGGCTACGCAGCCAGCTACTCGGCACCCCCGCCGACGTCGACGCTCCCGACACATGACCCGCCCCGTCTCAACCGGCCAATCGGAGCCGAATCGCGGTGCAGGGACGGCCTTGACGTGGCGTGACTCGGTCCGTCTTTACGGGCGGGTGGCGGCGACCTGCCGGGTGATCCGGGCCAGTTCCTTCGGGTCGGAGCCGGGGCGGGCTTCCAGCGCGGCGGCCAGGGGGGCGAGCTCCTTGCGGGCGCGCACAGAGCTGAGCCTGGTCACGTCCTTGATCGCGCTGTGGGCCAGCGCCAGGGCGCGGGGCTCGCCGGCCTGGACGTGGATGGTGGCCATCAGCACACTGGACCTGATGCGGCTGACCTCGCTGATGCCCTCCCAACGGCGCAGTGACGCCGCGGCGAACTGCTCCGCCGCATCCAGCCGCCCCCGGGCGAGTTCCAGGACAGCGGCCGGGCGGTCCAGGTCACCGCTGGGATCGGCGCGGGTGGGGTACCACAGCTCCCGTGACTTCCCCAGTTCTTGGTCTGCCTCCTCGGGCCGTCCGAGTGCCGCCAGCGCGGTCGCGGAGTCCGCGAGCCCGCACGCCTGCAAAGCCATCCGGCAACCTTGCCCCGCTACCGGAATCCAGTCGAGCTGCGGGGGGATCCTCAATGCCGTGAGCTGCGCGCATTGCAGCATCTTCAGACCGTCGTTCGGGTGGCCATGCTTGATGGTGGCCAGTCCCGCCATGTTGAGGGCCGCCGTTTGGAGGTAGGCGTCACCGGCGTCAGTGGCCAGCTCCAGACCCCGGGTGAGGTGGTACATCGCGCGGTGGTAGAGCCCTGCGTCCCACCCCGCGAGCCCGGCGCGGATATGCAGCTCGGCTACCGCCACCAGCAGTGCCCGTTTGACCGGCTCGGAACCGGGCACCCGCAGCAGCCGGGTCGCCTGCTCCGCCGCTGTGCTATTCACCTGCGGGTCCGCCCCGTAGGCACGGTACGCCTCGGCGAGGCTGCGGGTCAGATTTCGGACCTGCAGCACGTGGATCTCGACGATCTGTTCCGGCAGCGGCACCGCTGCCGGAACGGCAAGCTCAGCCAACTTGCCAAGTCCCCTGAACTGGGCGCCGAATACGGCGGCCCCGCCCAACGCCAGCGCGTGTCTGCGCAGCACCTCCGCGCTCACCCCCTCCGGGGAGTCAGTGCCCGTGACCTCGTCACCACAGTAGGCGCCATCGGCACCGTAGGCACTCAGGCGGATCAGCTCGAGGGGGATGCCCAGCCGGTCGGCAATGCGCTCCAGTACCGCGACGTCCTTGACCCGCCGGCCCTTGAGGATCTCCGAGACCTCCGACTGGGTCTGGCCGACCAGAGCGGCCAGCCGGTACTGCGACATCCCGGTCACCGCCAGGATGAGCCGGTACACCGTACCGATGTCACGCGCCCGCAGCGCCGCACGCATGTCCCCGCGCCACCACAACGCCGGGTCCACCGGCGGGCCTACGGGTCGGCTGGCGGGGGTGAGTTCCGCCCCCGATTTCCCGGCTGGATGCGGAGCATCCCCATCGTTCACAGCACTCTCCTGCTTCCCCTCGTCGGTCGTGGTGGGCGCACTCTAGCCTCAGTTTCAGGCTGATGCTGCACCGCATTAATCCGTCGGGGGTTGATCCGGGCGGTCGGGTCGGCGAGGTAGCGGCCGAGGACACTCGGTGTCAACCGGATCAGGCAGACGAACCGCGACCCAAAGTCGCGCAATGACGCTCCCAGCGGAACAATATGCGCCAACATTCGACGTGTTTAACTTGGCGCTTAACAAGGAGACCACATAGTGAACAATCCTGCGACAGGAAACTCTTGATCTCAACCGGTCCAGAAAATTGATCTTGTCATGAACGTTGGTGATGCGCCAGGCGTCTCGATCGCTCGCCCAGTTCGTCACCACCTGCGGATTGACGACCACCTCGCCGTGGTCCTGCTCGTCACGTTCAACCTTGATCGGCAGCCGGCAACGGTCGCCGGTCCGGTGACAGCCCGACGATCACCGCTGGGGGATCGTTCATGCGCCGCCGGTCGGGCTGACCACCGCGCCGATCCGACCCCGGCTGCAGCGCCATCGCTGGGCGCCCCCGTACCGATCCAGCGCTGACGGGGACGTCAGCCGCTCCCAGCCAGCCGGGTAGGCGAGCGCAAAACCCGGCTGCGGTTCGCGGAACTCGACGAGGCCGGACGCCGCGCGGTGCCGCACTTCATACTGCCACTTCCCTCAACCCGTGATCGCCTGTAAACTCACTGTAAAGGCTCCGGCCCTTGCCAGCTTTGCCCGCTCAACCAAGCTAGTAACGAACCCAATAGTGGAACGGCCGCGTTCCGAGCCTAATCGAGTGCCAGAACATTCCTCGCAAGGTTGGGGGTAACAGTGAATGAGTTCGGGGAGCCGAACCTCGGTGGCTGGTGGCTGGGCCTGATCATCGGGTTGGTGGTCGTGGTAGTTGTGGTGCTCGTTGTCGGCACGATCCTGATGCTTGCATCCCGGATCAACGCGCGGGCGCGCGCAGCGACTCGTGAACTCGAGGCGATACGGTCGACCACGCAGCCGCTCGTGGAACTGAGCCGCACGAACGAAACGCTCCAGAGCATCCTCCGGGGCGCTCGGACCGCCCGAGAAGCATTGGGAGGATAGCGATGGTCTTAGCTCTCGCCGCCGAAGAAATCACGTTCTGGCAGGTTATGCTGCTTCTCGGAGCGGTCGTGCTCGTTGCCGTGATCGCGCTTCTCAGCCTGCTCCTCTATCTGGTCGGCTCCATCGAAGCCAGCGTGCATCGACTGTGGGACGTGGCGCAGGGAGTTCGCGGCAACACGGCCAACATCAAGGTCGCGCTCGCTGTCGTAGACACCCTGGATGAGATCACGGACGAGGCGCTCCGCCACGCTCGACTGCTGGGGGTGGGAGCGCGATGAGCACGGAACTGCTCGTGATCCTCACCGTCGTCGAGATCGTAGCCCTGGTGGTCGTGTTGGCGCTGTTCGTTATCGCGATCACCCGCCGGCTGCGCTCCCTCGCCAACACCCTCGGAGAGGTGAGTGGGAAGGCCATCGGAGCGATCCAAGGGGACGTGTGTCTGGTTGGCGCTGGCTCCGCGATCCTGAATCGGAAGCTGAACGCGATCGCCAGCTTGCTGCCGGCGATGGCAGAGAAGGCCGAGTCGCTGGCTTCGCAGCCACAGCAGGCGCAGGCCCCGACCTCGCGGCAGACGCAGAGCCAGGCGCCGCAGGCCCAGACCTCCAGTTGGCGACCTGCCGTAGCTCAGGACCCCGTGATAAGGCGAAAGTAAGACAAGGAGGCGACGATGGCACTGTGGTGGATCGGCAACACAATCTTCATCCTCGTGATCATACCCGTCGTAGTAGTGCTCCTGCAGCGCCTGAAGGGGTCCGCCGTCGACGTCGGAAAGCGCATCGACACCATTCACGGTCAAGCCGGGGGTATCGTTATCGCAGTCGATGATGTGAAGGCGCTGCTATCCACCCGCGACGCCGTGAAACGGGTGGGGGCTGGCCTCACCCGCTATGTGAAAGCGGTTGCCCGCATCCTGTGAGGAGCGAATCATCATGCCGCTAGCCGCTGTAATCACGATCATCGGAGCAGTGCTCACCGTGCTGGTGCTCGCTGCCTATCTGATCAGTATTGCGCGCATTCTCGGACGCGTCGACGCCAAGCTCCGCGCAGTCACCGCCGGCCTCCATTTGGTTACCGAGAGAACCGAGCCCATCGGATCGATCGTTGGCGAGATCAACAATGACCTTGCCGGAGTGGACAAGGCATTGCGGGCCGTGCTCGCCAGATAGCGCGCGTCAGCCCAAATAGCATGCGTCAGCCCGGGCCGGCCAGACAAAGGCCGACCCGGGCTGACGCATGCTCCGCCGCGGTGCAGGTGACGACTCATGGTTGGCGGCGGGTGTCCGACCATGCCTCCCACAGTGAGGCATAGCGGCCGCCGGCGGTGACGAGCTCGGCGTGGGTGCCGGTCTCCACGACGCGTCCCGCGTCCAGTACAACGATGCGGTCGGCGGTGACGG
>DATEMN010000393.1:0-13065 GCA_035275565.1 Pseudonocardiaceae bacterium
ACTCCCCACCGCGCCCTCGTGGACACCTCGGAGGCCGCATCATGGATGACCGAGCACGCCGAGACGTTCGAGATGTTACGGCCGCGATCGACAATTTGGCCGATGTCACCACCGTCGCGCACGCCGCCGCGGCTAACCAACTGGAATCCATCATCGACGCGGGCGTGTCCGAAGTTGTGGCCGAGCTGTCCCGGTTGGCCACTGCGGTGGAAGCCCTAACCGAGCTGATCCGGGAAGCTCAAGTACCAGCCACGCCGGCGGCGGCGCGCCGACCTAGCGCGTCACGCAGGGGGTGGCGCTGGTGACCGTGACCGAACAACCCACCACAACAGACCTAGGTGGATGGGACCTCGTGGCCGCAGCGCAAAACGGTGACCGGGAAGCTTTCGGACACCTCTACAACAGGTACGTGCTCGTCGTGTTCCGGTACGTCCTAGCCCGCCTCAACAACCGCGCTCTGGCCGAAGACCTCACTAGCGAGACCTTTCTGCGCGCCCTGCGCAGGATCTCCTCCGTGAGCTACCAGGGCCGCGACGTCGGCGCCTGGTTCGTCACCATCGCGCGTAACTTGGTGCTCGACCACGTCAAGTCCAGCCGGTACCGGCTGGAGATGACCACCGCCGACATCCTCGACTCCAGCGCAGATGACCGCGGCCCCGAGCACGAGGTCGTGGAGGAGGCCACCGCCGCCGAGCTCATGCGCTGCGTCGCTCAGCTGGGGCAGGACCAGCAGGAATGCATCATGCTGCGCTTCATGCAGGGCCTGTCGGTCTCCGAGACCGCGGCCGTGATGGGCCGCAACGAAGGTGCGGTCAAGGCGCTGCAACACCGCGCGGTACGCCGGCTGGCGCAGCTTTTACCCGAGGGGCTGCGATGATGGTTCCCGAGGGACTGCGATGAGTATCACGGTCACGCCCGGCGTAACCGCCCGGGTCGCCACTCGTTGCTCCGAACGACATGCTCGAGGTGCTTGAAGGTGGTGAGGACGACGCGCGGATCCGAGGGTCAGGGTAGCGACGAGCAGGAGCAGGAGCTCTTCGCCCACGCTGTGGAACATGCTGTGGATGCCGGTATTCGCGACGTTTCCGACCGTGTCTTGCACCGTGAGCTAGCTGTTGTCGCGGTGTTACGCCAGGTCGGTGCTCGGGCCGAGGCCACAGTCGGACCGGATCCAGCAGAGCGCGAGCGGATGCGTCAGCGCATCATGGCGGAATTCTCCTCCGTGGTGCACGACGGCACCAGCCCCCTGCTGCCACTGTCCAGTTCCCGGAAAGCTCGCCGGACGTGGACGACGTCCCGGAATCGCCGTTGGATTCCCGATGAGACCCGGGGGCGGCTGGCGGTGGCGGCAGCAGCAGCGTTGTGCCTGCTCATGTCCCTGTCCGGGATGAGTGTCCTGCTGTCTCGTGACGCACTGCCTGGCGATGCGCTGTACACCTTCAAGCGCAGCGCCGAGTCCGCCGAACTCGGGTTGACCTTCGGCGACCAGCCTAAGGCTCTCAAGCACTTGGAGTTCGCCAGCGCGCGGGTCGATGAGATCGAGATGATGGCGGAACACTCCCAAGACGCCGGCAGCTGGTCCGTCGCGCAAGAGAAGTTCCTGCGCGCCCTGGACGATTTCGATGCTGATGCCAGCGCGGGAGCCAGGATCCTGACCGCGCTGGCCAGCCAAGGCCAGACCGACATGCTGTCCGCGCTGGGCGGTTGGGCCAACCAGCAGGAAACACGTCTGGAGACGATCCAGACCGCGCTACCTCTGCCTGCCAGTACACGGCTGGACAGCACACTTGGGCTGCTGGATCGGGTTGTCGACAGAGCATCCGCCTTGGACCACCGTTCTGAGTGCACCACAGTCACGTCCGGTAGTCGCGATGATCTCGGGCTACTGCCCGCACGAGATGCTTGCATCCGACCCGTGGACGGTACTTCCTCGACTATTCCACTGCCGGATACCTCAGATACCCCTGCGATCACGTCGCCCGACATCACGTCGTCACCTGATCTCATCGGATCATCCCCGGCGAACCAGATTCCAATTCCTGACCAGAAAGGGCAGCGCAGTCGTTCGGGGCTTCCTGGCGCACCGGATGGTGTCTTGCCCACCCCAGGACAGCCTGGCACCGAACCGTCATCACCGTTGCCGGGAAGCGACTCATCACCGCCCGCGATTCCCTTGCCACTGCCGGGGATTCCGCTGCCGCTGTTGCCACCATCTCCGTAGTTTGGACGTGCAGACCAAGTTCTGTTCTGACTTGCGGGCCAACGAGCCCAGCACCGGAGTAACGCAGCCGTTGCCTCCTATCCGTAGCTGCGCGCAAACGTGAGCAGAGCGCTCTCGACACCGGCCACCAGCTTTTGAGTCACATCACCGGCCGCAACGCTCGGTCACATACGAAGTTATCGAACGCCTGGACAATGGTCCACCAGGGGGCAAAACTGAACTCGGTACGCAACCGGGTCGTGTCCAGCACACGATTGGCATGCAGCAGCACCCCCCGTCGCCGTCGACATTGAACACACCGAGCAGCCGCTCCCGGGTGGTCAGCTCGAGCACCGCCAGCGCATCCTCCTCGTGCCCCAGTGGCATCCGGCCGTCGTAACCCAGCACAGTCGGTACCACTGGCAGCGCGAAGTACCAGCTCAGGGCAGTGTCGATGCGCAGGCCGATGACGTTGGTGAAGCGCAGCACCGTGACGTCCGCATCATCGCGCCGCCGGGCAAAACCGCGGAGGTAACCCCGATTTCCGCGGCATCTTTGGCGTAACCCGTGGCTGGCAGGTTTTTCGGTTCATCGTGCTGTGCCCACCAGCGGTCATCGCAGTGTGCACCACGGTGTCGACCTTGGCAGTAGCGATCACCTTGACGATCATCGGATTGCGAGGGTCAACCCGGACGAACTCGGTGCGTCCCATCCGCCGCAACAGATCGCGGCCCGGTGGCACCGAGTCCACTCCGAGCACCCGGGCGATACCGGAGTGACTTACTTCTTCAGCTTGCGACGCTGGACCCGGGTCTTACGCAGCAACTTGCGGTGCTTCTTCTTGGACATACGCTTGCGACGCTTCTTGATCACCGAGCCCATGCTCGGCCTCCTCGCTGGTCGTGGGGCGGTAGGAAACGCGCAGCAGCGAACGCTGCAGGCGTGAACGGCCACTCAGGCTACTCCGGCCACTTTGGCTCTGATCAGCGGCCGGTAACCAGCCGATTCTCAGCCCGCATCGAAGTAGGCGCTCTCGAGGTATCCGTGCACCGCCACCTCCGGAACCCGGAAGGAACGCCCGACGCGCACCGCGGGCAACTCACCCGAATGCACCAGCCGGTACACCGTCATCTTGGACACCCGCATCATCGCGGCCACCTCGGCGACCGTGAGGAACTGCACCTTGCTCAGCCCGGCTTGCTCGTCCGTCGGCATGCGTCATCGCGTCCTCACCACGTCACGCCCCGCTGGGCTTCCCCTCCCGCGGTCCGTGACGCTCATGTTCTGCTGAGGATAGCGGGACAGGTGGTGCTCGTGCGACTTTCATCATCAGTTCTAGTGGCATCATCAGTCCTGGTGGGGGAGGCCGAGTTCGACCGACCGCTCCCGCGCCGCCTCGATGGCCGCCAGCAACGCAGCCCGTACCCCGTGGCGCTCCAACTCCCGGATCGCCATGATCGTCGTTCCGCCGGGAGAGGTCACCGCCTCTCGCAGCAACACCGGGTGTTCCCCGCTCTCGCGCAGCATCCGGGCTGCGCCCACCGCGGACTGGGTGATCAACTCGGTCACCACCGGTCGGGGCAGGCCCAGCATGATCCCCGCATCGATCATTGCCTCGACCAGGTAGAAAAAGTAAGCCGGACCGGAACCGGACAGCGCGGTGACGGCGTCTTGCTGACTCTCCGGCACCCGAACCACCTTGCCTACGCTGCCAAGCAGTTCCTCGGCCAGCTCCAGATGGGCCTCGTGGGCGAAGCGGCCAGCGGACACCGCACTCATCGCCTCACCGACCAGCATCGGGGTGTTGGACATGACCCGCACGACCGGAACACCCTCTGGCAGCCGACGCTCGTAGAGGGCGGTGGGCAGCCCAGCACACAAACTCACGATCAGGGTGCTCGGGCAGATCAGCTCGGCGAGCTCGGTCAGCAGGGGGTCGATGTCCTGCGGCTTCACGGCAACGACGACGACGTCGGCCTTGCGCCCGGCGGTGACGGTGTCGACCGCGCGTACCTGGTAGGTCTTCTCCAGCTGGGCTGCCCGGTCGGGATAGCGCTCGGTGAACATCAGGTCGTCGGGGCTGCGACCGGCATTGAGCAACCCGGACAGCAACGCCTCACCGATCTTGCCGGCGCCCAGAATGGCGATCGTGGTCATAACGGAAGGCTGCCACAACCGTCCGACAGTTCAGCCGCCGGACACCACCGCGCGGAGGAAGAAAACGAGATTCCCGGGTCGCTCGGCAAGCCGTCGAGCGAGGTAGGAGTACCAGTCTGCGCCGTAGGGCAGGTATACCCGGACGGTGTCTCCACCGGCGGCCAACCGCCGCTGCTCGGCCGGACGCACTCCGTAGAGCATCTGGTATTCGAACCCGCCTGGTGGGCGCCCATACCAGCGGGCCCGCTCCCCCACGATGGCGATCAGCCGACGGTCGTGGGTGGCAAACATCGGATAGCCCGGTCCGGCGAGCAGAATATCGGCGCAGCGCACGAAACTGCGCGCGACCTCGTGCGACGC
The DNA here is from genome assembly GCA_035275565.1 of Pseudonocardiaceae bacterium. Taxonomy (GTDB): domain Bacteria; phylum Actinomycetota; class Actinomycetes; order Mycobacteriales; family Pseudonocardiaceae. The sequence continues at coordinate 4,718 of DATEMN010000393.1, forward strand.
ACCGAAGGCCAGCTCGGGCGGTTCAGCGTAGGCACCCTTGCACAGCCGGACCCGGGCGCCCGTGACCGCCAGCGCCCGACAGTCGTCCAGCGTCCGGTGCAGGTATGCCTGCAGCACCGCGCCGGTGGCGGGCCAACTGCGGCGTAACTCGGCGTGCACCCGCAGAGTGGAGTCAGTAAGAGTGTGGTCCTCGGCGTCCACGGTGACGGTGGTGCCGGCGTGCTCGGCGGCGGCGCAGATCCGGGAGGCATTGCGCAATGCCAGGGCCTCATCGAGTCGCTGGCCGACCGCGGACAGCTTGAGGCTGACCTCCACCCGGTTGGCCAATCCGCCGGTTTTCACCCAGTCCAGCAGTTCGAGGTAAGCCTGTACGGCGGATTCCGCCCCGGCCTCGTCTCCGACGCTCTCCCCCAGGTGGTCCAGAGTCACTGCCAGGCCCTCCGCCACCAGGGCGGTGGCCACGGCCATCGCCTGCTCGGTACTCACTCCAGCCACGAAGCGGTTCACGACATACCGGCTGACCGGGGCGGTGGCGACGAGCCGCCGAACGGTCGGATTGCCGGCAGCGGCCAGGATGAACGAGCGCAGCACGGGTGAACGCTAGCGCGCCGCCAGGTCACCCACGGCGCAGCAGTCGCCGCACCAGGCCATGACGAGCTGATGACAGTACTGGCTGCCCGCAGGAGCCAGAGGTACCCTACTTGCTCATCGAACGGTTAATTTCCGGCTGCACTGCGGGAAATTTGACGTTGCAACACAGCTGCAATATTGGGCGGTGAATAGAGTTCAGACTTCAACACTTTTCCATCAGATCTGAGTATCGGCTTACCATCGCGGTCCAGCTTGCTCATGTTCGATCGATGAACCTCGCAGAGCACGGAATCCAGATCGATGCCATAGGTCAACGCAGTCCCATACACCACGTAGATGATATCCGCCAAGGCATCGGCGATCCCGACCAGATCGTGAGCCTGAGTTGCGGCTATCAGCTCACGGACTTCCTCTTCCAGTAGCGAGGTTCGCAGAGTTTCAAGAGATCGTTCCACATCGAGGGAAGGCTGCGACCGACGTGGACAACCGAATGCGACATGGAACTCCGTTACGGCGGCTGCCACATCGCTTCTCCTGAAACTCGCGGCAGGCGCACAGCCGTTCAACTCGGCCGGCTGCGGACCGCTGAGAGGAAACGGATCCGACTCAGGCGGGACGGCCTGATCTCGTGCAGCCGGTCCGCCACCCGGGCGCCATTCGTCCGGCGTTGTCCTCTGACTATATCTCACAGCGAATGAATCTCCTTACCCCCACGGAGCGCCCGGTATCCCGGCGAGCGCCATTCGGAGCCGAATGGCGCTCGCCGGGACGCTCGAACAGCGATTCGGCTCCGAATGGCGGAGGATGGCGCGACGGGCGCGCACCGCTAGCGCGCGTCTGCGGGCGGCTCCGGAGCGGTCGAGGATGCGCTCACTGCGACGACGGCCTCGCGCTGCTCCGCGGCCTCGGTCGGGTGCTGTTGCGCCGCGTGTTCGCTGCCGCGTGCTGACGCCTCGCCGGTGTCCGTTGATTCGGTGACACCGCGACGCTGCCGAGCGTCCCGCACGGCGAACCGTGCGGCGGCCGCGAGCACGAAGATTCCGACGACGATCTCGAGAACGATGACCACATTCATGACCGGCCTTCACACTCCCTTGATTCACCAGTAACGACATACCCGCTGCTGAGCAGCGCACACCATACGCCCGTTCAGCCTAGTGACTCATCGTCGGGTCCCTTACAGGTGCAGGCGCGCGAAGAGCAGGGCCTCAGTCAGGATGGCGCGGCGCTCTGGACGGGTCCGGACCCGTCGGGTACTGACCTCCAGCACGGCGGTGCCGGTGAATCCACGGTCCACTAGCCCGCGGCACACGTCGGCGCAGGGCTGGCTGCCTCGGCCAGGCACCAGGTGCTCGTCACGCGGGGCGCCGCTGCCGTCGGCCAGATGCAGGTGCGCCAATCGTGATCCCATCCGCTGTGCCATCGCCATCGCGTCGACCTGGGCTGTGGCGGTATGCGACAAGTCCAGCACGTAGTGCGAATACCCAAAGTCCGTCGGATCCGGTGACGGCGCGTAGCTGGATACCTCGAGCCGGCCACGCCGCACCGGGAACATGTTCTCCACCGCGATCGTGACCCCGGACTTGGCCTCCAGCGCGGAGATCTGCTCGGCGAATCCGGTGGCATAGCCCCGCTGCCAACGAAACGGAGGGTGCACCACGACGACACCTGCTCCCAACTCAAGAGCCGCCTGCACGGTGAGGTCCAGCCGAACCGCCGGATCAGCCGCCCATACCCGCTGGGTGATCAGTAGACAGGGCGCGTGCAGGGCGAGCACGGGCATCTGGTGGCGGGCCGCCAACTTCGCGAGGGTGACGACGTTTTGGCTGGCCGGATCACCCCAGACCATCACCTCCACGCCGTCGTAGCCGAGTTCGGCGGCCAGCTCAAAAGCCACGGCGATCGATTCGGGCCACACCGAAGCGGTGGACAGGGCCACCGGGATCGGGCCTGCCGGGGGCACCGCTTATCTGCCACCGACGAGGAGCAACGCGGCCGGAGACACAGTGACGAACAAGCCGACGAGTACCGCGATCACCGTCGTCTGAAGGTCCTCGGCACGCCGGACCCGGCGGACCACCCAGACCAGTCCGGTGATCACAGCCAGTGCCACGACCAAGGCTACCACCGGCGTCCGCTGCCAGAGCCACTCACAGATCAGCCACAGCGCCGCGCCGCCGACGATGCCGATCCCGATCTGGGCCACCATCACCGCCCACTCGCGCACCGGTGAGCTGTACTCCGGCTCGTCATCGTCCGGCTCCTCGACGGCGTCCCAGGCCGGCTCGGCGGGTTCGTCGTCCGACCTGTCGTTCACTTTCTGCGCGGGGATGGCCCGGGTGACGGTACCCAGCCCGGCGGGGGGCTCCCCACCACCAGCCAGGCGACCCGGCCAGGGAGCGGTATCCAGGGACGCCGGTCCCAGTCGGGGGAGCTGGACGGTGGCCCGGTCGTCGGGCAGCACCGTCGCAGTGAGTGGCCGGCGGCCGGCGAACACCGACGACCGGCCCACCGCCGAGGTCTCCACGGTGGGAGCCCCCACGTTCGGCGTCTCTACGGCGGGGGCCCGCACGACCGGCATCCCCACCCCCGATGTCCCCACAGCAGGGGTCCACTGCTCGCCGCCGCGACCGTCACCGAGAGACGACGGGGACGAATACCGCGGGGGCGGACCGGGACGCCTAGGCAGGCCAACGGTAGGCAGCGGGACGCTGCCCAAGTCCGGTCGCACAGACCAGCCCGGTTCGAGGGCGGGCTGCCCCATGGTGTCAACGACACTGCCGGTGCCGGTGTCGTCCGGAGCACGGCGGCGTCGCCGCCCGGTGGCCGGGGCCGGCTCGCCGTACCGAGCCAGCAGCTCGGCCACGCTGAACTGGGCTCGCTCCTCAGACTCGCTGCTGCGCTTCATCGTCTCTCACCGTGCCCCCCTGACTGCAGTTCGTCCAGTACGTCGAGGTGGACGGCGCCTTGGCTGCGCCGTCCGGTCGATTCCGTCTAACCAGTCTAATCTCCGCAGGATCACACCCTCTCGCAACGCCCACGGGCACAGCTCCAGCTCGGTGACGTCCAAGGCGCGCATCGCGGCCTCCGCCACCAAAGCGCCAGCGACGAGCTGGTGGGATCGGCTGGCGCTGACCCCCTCCAGTTCGGCCAAGTCGTCGGCGCCCATTCGGGAGATGAACGCGATCACCTGTCGCAGACCGGCGTCGGTGAGCGTACGGCGCACCCTCAGACCCGCTGAAGACGGGGCAGCACCGGTGAGCCGGGCCAGCGAGCGGAACGTCTTCGAAGTGCCCACCACCCGGTCCGGGATGCCGGCTTTGCGCAGCTCTTCGGCTGGGCCTTCGAGCTGCTCGACGATATGGTCGCGCAGGTTCGCCAGCTCACGACGGCGGGGCGGATCGTGCACCAGCCAGGCTCGGGTGAGCCGGCCGGCCCCCAGCGGCAATGACACCGCCGCGTCCGGCTCCTCGTCGATCCCGCTGGCGATCTCCAGTGATCCCCCGCCGATGTCCAGCATGAGCAGCCGACCAGCCGACCAGCCGCACCACCGGCGGACCGCCAGGAAGCTGAGGATGGCCTCTTGCTCCCCGGAGAGCACCTCGAGCTCGACCCCGGTCTCGGCCTGCACCCGGGTGAGCACCGCGCCAGCGTTGGTGGCATCCCGCACCGCCGAGGTGGCGAAGGCCATCAGGTCCTCGCAGCCCATCGCCGACGCCGAGTCGATGGCGGCACGCACGGTGCGGATCAGGGCATCGGCTCCCGCCCGAGGGATCTCGCCATTGGCGTACATCTGCTCGGCCAGCCGCAGCACCGATTTCTCCGACGTCATGGGCATCGGGTGCGCACCATGGTGAGCGTCCACCACCAGCAGGTGGACGGTGTTGGAGCCTACATCGAGCACGCCGAGCCGCACGGCAGGCCAGTTTACCCGTTTGGATGTCAGGCGTCGTATTTGTACCCCAGCCCACGGACTGTCACCAGGTGCTGGGGTGATGAGGGATCTCGCTCAATCTTGGAGCGCAGCCGCTTGACGTGCACGTCCAGCGTCTTGGTGTCACCCACGTAGTCGGCTCCCCAAACCCGGTCGATGAGCTGACCGCGGGTCAGCACCCGACCCACATTGCGCAGCAGGTACTCCAGCAGGTCGAACTCCTTAAGCGGCAGCCCCACCTCCCGCCCGGCGACGGTGACGGTATGCCGCTCGACATCCATCCGCACCGGTCCGGCCTCAAGGACCGAAGGCCCGAGGGTAGCGTCGCCGTCGACCTCCCCACCGCGGCGCAGCACCGCGCGGATCCGAGCGATGAGCTCGCGGGCCGAGTAGGGCTTGGTAATATAGTCGTCGGCACCGAGCTCCAGACCAACCACCTTGTCGATCTCGCTGTCCCGGGCGGTCACCATAATCACCGGAACCGCGGAGCGGGCCCGCAGCTGTTTGCAGACGTCGGTGCCACTCATCCCGGGGAGCATCAGGTCGAGCAGCACGATGTCGGCGCCGTTACGGTCGAACTCCTCCAACGCCGCAGACCCGGTGGTGGCCACCGCAGTCGAGAAACCCTCCTTGCGCAGCAGAAAGGCCAGCGGATCAGCGAAAGACTCCTCGTCTTCGACGATCAGTACACTGGTCACAGTGATCCTCCCACATGTTCAGGTGTCGATGGCATGCGCGGGACATGGTGGGGAGCTTGGATGGGGATCTCCGGATGTGCGGGAATCCGCAGGGTGAAGGTGGAGCCGGTGCCGGGTCTGCTCCATAGTTGGACGTCACCGCCGTGGTTGGCGGCGACGTGTTTGACGATGGCCAGTCCGAGCCCGGTCCCCCCGGTGGAGCGGCTGCGTGCCTGATCGACCCGGAAGAACCGCTCGAACACCCGTTCTTGATGCTCGGGAGCAATACCCAGACCGCGATCGGTGACGGCGATCTCCACGTAACCATCAGCCAGCCGCCTGCTGATCGACACCGGGCTACCCGGCAGCGAGTAAGACACCGCGTTGTCGATCAGATTGGACAACGCAGTCACCAACAACGTCGCATCACCATTGAACAACAACCCACTCGGTGGATCCACAGTGATCCGAATATCAGACGACTCGGCAACCAACCGGCAACGATCCAACGCCTCACGCACCACCTCATCGACCTCAACCGTAGCCAACTCCGGAAGCCGCTCAGCCCCCTGCAACCGAGACAACGCGATCAACTCAGTGACCAACGCCCCCAACCGAGTCGACTCACTGATGATCTTAGTACAGAACCGGCGCACCTCACGCGGATCATCAGCAGCATCCAACACCGCCTCAGCCAACAACGCCACCGCCCCCACCGGCGTCTTCAACTCATGACTGACATTAGCCACAAAATCCCGCCGAGTCGCCTCCAACCGCACCGCATCCGACTCATCAGAAGCATCAACAACCGTAAACCCATCACCCAACGGCCTGACCTCACCAAGTATCGCGGTGGGCTCCCGCCCAGACCGAGCCACCCCCTCCAACGGAGAAAGATCAACCTGAACCACCTCACCACCCACACGCACCTGCTCAGCAGCACGACCCGCACGCTCATCCGGCCGCGACCCCCGAACCAGACCCAACTCCAGAGCAGCCGCATTAGCCAAAACCACATCACCAAACTCATTCAACAACACCACACCGTTGTGCGACGAGAGCACCACCCGCTGCACAAGCTCAGCAACCATCACACCATCCGGGGACTGCTGCACCACCGATGTCCTGGATCGGCGACCAGTCAGGTACCCGACGATCAGCCCGGCCATCAGCACACCGATCGTGGTGAGCACGACGGTTACGAATGTCACGGGGCAATCGTAGCCACCGGGGCCGGTGAAACTCCTATACCTCGAGGACCGCGAGCGGCCGGATCGACGTCACGCCCAGAGAATCTTCGTCCTCCGTTCACCGGAGGTTCATCCCCTGCATAGTCACGATTCAGCGGGGACGGCCCGGCTGCCCTGGGCGGCCACCGCGGCGATCGCGCCGGCCGCCGCGTCGGGATCGAGGTAGATCCCACCGCGAGCGACCGGCCGCAGCCGCCCGTCGAAGTCCCGATCATCGAAATTTCGATCATGAAAGTTATAGCGCAGCGGGATGCCAGTCGGGATGTTGAGCCCGGCGACGGTCTGCTCGTCGAGTCCGTCCAGGTACTTGACCAGGGCGCGCAACGAGTTGCCGTGCGCGACAACCAGGACCGTGTGCCCGGCCCGCAGGTCGGGCACGATGGACGACTTCCAGTACGGCAGCATCCGGGCCACCACGTCGGCCAGACACTCGGTCTTGGGGACGTCGACGCCGGCGTATCGCGGGTCACCGTCCTGGCTGAACTCACTGCCCAGTTCGATCGCTGGTGGCCGGGTGGCGTAGGAGCGGCGCCACAACGCGAACTGCTCGTCGCCGTACTCCTCGCGAATCTGGGCCTTGTCCTTGCCCTGCAACGCACCGTAGTGGCGCTCGTTGAGCCGCCAGTCCCGGCGCACCGGAATCCAGGGCCGGTCAGCGATCTCGAGCGCGAGGTAAGCGGTGCTGATCGCACGGCGCAGCAGCGAGGTGTGCAACACATCCGGCAGCAGCCCGGCATCGCTCATCAGCGCACCTGCGCGCACCGCCTCGCGCTCACCCTGCATCGACAACGGCACGTCCACCCAGCCGGTGAACAGGTTCTTGGCATTCCACTCGCTCTCGCCGTGGCGGAGCAAGACCAGGGTTCCCACACTCATACCGGTGCAGCCTGCCAGGTGCCGTGGAGCACGAACCGACGCACCCAGCCAACCCCAGAGCCGAACGTTCCTCTTGTCACCTGATCGTGTCCAACACCATCAGATAGCCCGAACGGCCGCTGGCAGTGACTACAAGGTTACCCATAGATTAACGCCCAACGACGGTGTCTTCACGCAACCCCCTGCTGACACCCCACCGTCGTTGCAGGGAACCGCTGGCCACTCGCTCCCCCGCCCCCCCGGGAAAGGCTGGTCGCTCGGCGGTTCCCTGCCTGCGCATTGCACTGAGCACGTGCGACATCAGCACGGGAAAACATCACAACCTGGAACATCAAGACTTGTGGGCGCAGCATTCTTCTCACTTCTCGCCCACCGAACTCTGCCGTGCCGGGGTCACCCTCGGGCATGACGGCCACTGAAGGTACCCGGCAGCCCGCCCTCGTGAAGGTACTTGGCTTCCTCGGCGACCTCTCGAGTCAGGCATGGCCAGGACGCGGCAACACCGCTGGCGTCGCGACACGCCCAACAACGACCCTGCGGGTCAGGGACATGTGCGTTCAGCGCGCTACGCCACATGTCCGGCAAGTCCGCCAGGATCGCTGCCATGCCCATAGTCTCTTTACCTCCCGGAGATCGAGCTACCTTACAACCGGCGAGTCCGGCCGCAAGTTCATACCAGCGATTCCCGCCCACCGAAGCGGCCGATTGGGCGACGATCCCGCTGCGCACCTGACCGTATCCGGTGCGTGACCACACACTGGCGACTTCCTCCTCGACACTCCTGATGCGACACGCCGCAGACCCGATACGGTTGGACGTGGTGTATGTCGCTGTCCGTGTCACTGGCGTTACTGTCGACTGGTTCTGGGTCGTCAGCGAGTGCCGAGCAGGCGTCACGGCGGCGGCACGGTGTAGACCAAACGGGTCACGCTTACATCGAGTACCGCGAAGGTCTTGAGATCCGACCGCCGGACTGAGAGTGTGTCACCGCTCTCCTCGCCGTTCCCACCCCGAACTCCC
>DATEMN010000394.1:0-3726 GCA_035275565.1 Pseudonocardiaceae bacterium
GCCACCACCGAGGGCAACGGGCTGCACCTGCTGGGCACGCTGGCCGCTGCCGCCCCGCACCAGCACGCCCGCGGCCGCCGCGGCCCGGGGCTGGTGGTGCACCGGGCCGATATCCGGAAGGCGGTGCGCGAGGGACGGGAATCCAACCTGGTGCTGTTCGCCGTCGACGCGTCCGGCTCGATGGCGGCGCGAGCCCGGATGTCCGCGGTCAGCGGCGCGGTGCTGTCCCTGCTGCGCGACGCCTACCAGCGCCGCGACAAGGTCGGCCTGGTCAGCTTCCGGGGCACCGCCGCTCAGGTAATGCTGCCACCGACGACATCGGTGGATGCTGCTACCGCGCGGTTGCGGGCGCTGCGCACCGGGGGGCGTACCCCGTTGGCTGACGGGTTACTGCGTTCGGCGCGGGTGCTGGCTGCGGAACGGCTACGCGATCCCACCCGGCGAGGCTTGCTCGTGGTGCTCACCGACGGACGAGCCACCCACGGTGGGATGGACGCCGTGCTGGCGGCGGCCCGCTTGCTGCGCCGCGACGGGATCGCGTCGATCGTCGTGGACTGCGAGTCCGGGCCGGTCCGGCTGGGGCTGGCTGGCCGGCTCGCCGTCGCGCTGGACGGCGGGTGCGTGCGGCTGGAAGAGCTGTCCGCCGACGCGGTCGCCGGGGTGGTTCGGGCCGCCCGGGGAGTTGCTTAGCCTGAGGAGGGTCGAGATGCCGCAGGGCGTACCGGTCAGCGTTCCCGATGACGGCCTGAGCACCCGGCAGCGCCGCAACCGGCCGCTGCTGATCGTCCACACCGGTGCGATGAAGGGCAAGTCCACGGCCGCGTTCGGTCTGGCGCTGCGCGGCTGGAACGCGGGCTGGTCGATCGGCGTCTTCCAGTTCGTCAAATCCGCGAAGTGGAAGGTGGGGGAGGAGGCCGCGTTCCGGGCGTTGCACGAGGTGCATCAGCGGACCGGGGCGGGCGGGCCGGTTGAGTGGCACAAGATGGGTGAGGGCTGGTCCTGGGCGCGCAAGCCCGGTACTGCGCAAGACCATGCCGCCGCCGCGGCGCAGGGCTGGGCGGAGATCGCCCGCCGGCTGGCCGGGCAGGTGCACGACCTGTACGTGCTCGACGAGTTCAGCTATCCGCTGCACTGGGGCTGGGTGGACACCGGCGAGGTGCTGGCCACCTTGGCGGCCCGGTCTGGCCGCCAGCACGTCGTGATCACCGGCCGTAGTGTCCCGCCCGCGTTGGTCGAGGCAGCCGACTTGGTGGTGGAGATGACCAAGGTGAAGCACCCGATGGACACCGGCCAGAAGGGCCAGCGGGGGATCGAGTGGTGACCCCTGTGAGTGGCGTTGCCGGCTATGACTCGCAACGCCACTCACGGGTGGTCGTGGCGGCGCCCGCCTCTGGCGCCGGCAAGACCACAGTGGCCACCGGGTTGATGGCCGTGCTGCGGCGGCAGGGCACCACGGTGGCCGGGTTCAAGGTCGGGCCGGATTACATCGATCCGGGCTACCACGCGCTGGCCACCGGACGGCCCGGTCGCAACCTCGATCCGGTGCTGGTCGGCGAGCATCGGATCGCGCCGCTAGCCGCGTACGGGGCGGCGGCGCAGATCGCGGTCGTGGAGGGGGCGATGGGGTTGTTCGACGGCCGTAGCGGAACACCTGGCTACGGCTCGACGGCGCAGGTCGCCGCGCTGTTGGGGGCACCTGTGTTGCTCGTCGTCGACGTGCGCGGTCAGGGCCGTAGCTTGGCCGCGCTGCTGCACGGTTTCCGGTCTTTCGACCCCGGGGTGCGGGTGGCAGGGGTGGTGCTCAACCGGGTCGGCTCGGCGCGTCATGAGCAGGTCTGCCGGGAGGCGTGCGCCGAAGTGGGCCTGCCGGTGCTCGGTGCGCTGCGCCGGGATGACGCGCTGTCGGTGCCGTCGCGGCATCTGGGGCTGGTCACCGCCACCGAGCACGTCCACGCCGCACGGGTGATCCAGCGCTGGGCCGACGCGGTGGCCGCGCAGGTCGACCTAGCCGCGGTGATGGCGCTGGCGGCCGCGTCGCCGCCAGAACCGTCGTGGGAGCCGGCCGCTGAGGTCGTCGCGGTGGCAGGGGAGCCGGTGATTGCGGTGGCCGCCGGGCCGGCGTTCACCTTCGGCTACCCCGAGCATGCCGAGCTGCTCGCCGCGGCCGGGGCCGTGGTCGCGCCCTTCGACCCGTTGCACGACGAGTCGCTGCCCCCCGGCACGGCTGGCCTGGTGCTGCCCGGTGGGTTCCCCGAATGCCACGCCGAGGCGCTGTCCGCCAACACAGCGCTGCGCGCCGAGATCGCCGCGCTGGCCTGTCGCGGGGCACCGGTGCAGGCTGAGTGCGGTGGGCTGCTCTACCTGTGCCGTTCGGTGGACGGTGCTCCGATGTGCGGGGTGCTCGACGCCGAGGCGACGATGACCGACCGGCTGGTCTTGGGCTACCGCGACGCGGTGGCGTTGCGCGACTCCGTGCTGCACCTGGAGGGCACCCGGCTGACCGGTCACGAGTTCCATCGCACCGCCATCACTCCCCGCGCGGGGACGCCCGCCTGGGCTTGGTCCGGCGCAGCGCCGGAGGGTTTCGTGCAGGGCGGCCTGCACGCTTCGTTCCTGCACACCCACCCAGTGGCGCAGCCAACCTCAGTGGCACGCTTCGTGGCGAGCTGCGCGGAAGGCGGGTCGTGACGCGAGAGCTGGTCGGCATCGGGGTGGGTCCGGGAGACCCGGACCTGCTGACTGTCGCTGCGGTGCGCGAGCTCGCCGCCGCCGGGCGGGTGTTCGTCCCGGTGCTGGCTCCTGACCTGGCGGGGCGGGCCGAGGCCGTGGTTCGGGCGCACCTGACCCACGACCGGCTGGAGCGGCTGGTGTTCGCACTCAACGACGACGTCGACGGGCCACAGCGGCGACGTCACGAGTGCTGGGACACCGCCGCCGCGCGGATCGTGCACTACCTGCGCGGCCACGGCGACACGGCGGCGTTCGCCACCCTCGGGGACCCGTCGGTGTACTCCACATTCGGTTACCTCGCCGAGACCGTGCGCGGGCTGCTGCCTGAGGTGCGGATCCGGACCATCCCGGGCATCACCGCGATGCAGGCCGCCGCCAGCGCCGCTGGCCTGACCTTGGTCGAGGGAGCCGAGCCGCTCACTCTGCTCCCGCTGTCCCGTGACCTCGCGGCGCTGGATACCGCCCTGGCGGGCGGCGGGACCGTGGTCGCCTATAAGGGTGGTCGTCGGTTGGTGCAGCTGCGCGCGCGGGTAGCCGCCGCAGGTGCCCTGGACCGCGCCTGGTGCGCCGAGCACCTCGGCTCCCCCGGACAGCGGATCACTCTGCTGGCGCAGACCGACGCGGCGGCCTACCTGTCGACGGTGGTGGTTTTGCCGCCACGTGATGGCAGGGGAGCGCAGTTGTGACCGCTGACGCACTCCTCAGCGCGGAAGCTGCCAGCGCCAAGAGCATCGTAACTGTCAGCCTATTCGACGGTGCTTGACTACTACCGTCGTATCTCCGCCGCTGTCCAAAGTTCATGCGATCGGGGCATACTTACCGGGCGTTGCTTCTCCTTTTTAGGGTGGCGGTTTTAATCGGTCATGGCGACACAATGTTCTGCGATCAGCTTATTGAAGACCTCGATCGGCTTCTTCCGGCCTAGTGTCTTGCGTGGTCTGCCATTCAGTTCTGCCGCTACTTTATCAAGTTCTTCCTGGGTGTGCAAGGACAGGT
>DATEMN010000395.1:0-19187 GCA_035275565.1 Pseudonocardiaceae bacterium
AGCGTGGGTCTCCGCTGACCAACCGGGCGGTCGCGTCGATCTATCCTCCGGGGTCGACCTTCAAGCTGGTGGTCGCCGCGGCGGCGCTAACCGACGGCACGGCTACTCCCGACACACCGCTGACGGCGGCCGCCGCCCTGCAGCTGCAGGGCACCACGACGTCCTTGCGCAACTTTGCCGACAATCCCTGCGGTCGCGGGGACACCGCCACGCTCAAGGAGGCGTTGGTGCGTTCCTGCAACACCGCCTTCGCCCAGCTGGTCGCCACCGTTGGCGAGGACGACCTGCGCAAGCAGGCCCAACTGCTCGGTATCGGGCAGCCGGACCTCACCATCCCGATCGTGGTGACACCGTCGACGCTGGGCGCCATTCCCGACGTCGCCGCCTTGCAGCAGTCCGGCATCGGGCAGCGCGATGTGGCGCTCACCCCGTTGCAGAACGCGATGATCGCCGCGACAATCGCCAACGGAGGGCGTCGGATGACACCCCATCTGGTGCGTCACCTGCTGGCCCCGGACCTCTCCGTGCTGGACGAGTTCACCCCCGAACTCGCCGCCACGGCGATGTCCCGCACCACCGCATCGCAGCTGCGCGACATGATGGTCGCCGCCGAGAACACTTACAGTAACGACGGTAAAATCAACGGTGTCAGTATCGCTGCGAAGACCGGCACCGCCGAGCACGGTGTCGACCCCAAGAACACCCCCCCGCACGGCTGGTACGTGGCCTTCGCCCCTGCGGACGATCCGCAGGTGGCGATCGCTGTGGTGGTCGAGGACGGGGGGGATCGGGCACTCGAAGCAACGGGTGGGTCCCGGGCCGCGCCGATTGGTCGCGCGGTCATCGGTGCTGCCCTGCAGGGAGGTCGCTGATGACGGTACGTAACCGGGGGAGCGGCACCGTGGTGGCTGTATGACGTTGACCAGCGGCCGATTGTTGGCGCAGCGCTACCGGCTGGGCCGGCGCATCGCCATCGGCGGGATGGGTGAGGTCTGGGAAGCTGCCGACACCCGGCTGGAGCGTCAGGTCGCCGTCAAGGTGCTCAAGCCGGAGCTGTCCGGTGACGCGGAGTTCCGGCACCGCTTCCACACCGAGGCCCGGATGACCGCCTCGCTGAACCATCCCGGCATCGCTGCGGTGCACGACTACGGTGAAGCGGCGGATCCGGACTCTCCCTATCCGTGGGCTTACCTGGTGATGGAGCTGGTCGCCGGAGATCCGTTGGCCACAGTCCTTACCCGGCAGCCACGACTGGGCGCCGACCGCACTCTCGACATCCTCGGGCAAGCCGCCGACGCGCTGCAGGCGGCGCATGAGCGTGGTCTGGTGCACCGCGACGTCAAGCCGGGCAACATCCTGATCACTCCCGCCGGGCGGGTGAAGGTCACCGACTTCGGTATCGCCAGAGCCGTCGACGCGGCCCCGCTGACCCGCCACGGGATGGTGATGGGCACCGCCCACTACATCGCCCCGGAGCAGGCTGCCGGGGACGAGGCTGGACCGGCCGGCGACGTCTATTCACTGGCCGTGGTGGGGTACGAGTGCCTCACCGGGCAGCGTCCTTTCCTGGCGGACAACGCGGTCACCGTCGCGATGATGCACATCCGCGACCGGCCACCCCCGCTGCCACCGGATGTGCCCGCTGGGGTCCGCACGTTGATCGAGACGGCGCTGGTCAAGGACCCGCGGCAACGTTACGGCACCGGCGGTGAGTTCGCGGCCGCCGTCGCCGCGGTCCGTGCCGGACACCGCCTGCCGCTGGTGGGTGCCGACAGCGGCGTGACCGCGGGGATGACGGCGGGGATGACCGCACGCCACCTGGCACCGACGGCCCTGCTGCCCCCGCAGCCACCGCACCGCGCCGATCGACGCGGTGCGGCCAGAATCGCGATGGCCCTGCTCGGGGTGCTCGTGCTGGTGCTCGCCGGCTACTCGATCCGCGAGGCGCTGCGCGCCGATGCCACATCCCCATCCCGGGCCACAGCCCCGGAAGCGACCGCCGGGACGGGCACTGCCGGCATCGGATCGCAGCCCGTTGCGCCCGTGGAGGCCGACCCCCTTCCGCCGGCACCGGCCGAGGAGCAGCTTCCCGCCGAGCCGAACGACCGCGCCGAACAGCTTCTGGGAGTGCTCGTCGTGCCCACCGACTACTGGGGTGAGAGCGCCAGCGACGCCGTGATCACCGCGAAGTCCCAAGGCCTGGTACCGCGGGTGGTGGACGAAGACGGCGAGCAGGTCGACCGGGATCGGCGGTCCCGGTGCCGGGTGACCAGCATCCGTCCGACGGCTGGCTTCATCCCTCGCGGGGCGACCCTCGAGCTGACCTGCCGGAGGGTCAGGTGAGCCGTCGACCCCGATCGGGTGATAACCGATCGGCAGGCATGATGGGGCCGGACCGCGAGCAGTCGCGGGCCACGAACCAGGAGCGGGACGGCCGAGGAATGACCACTCGCCGACTACTGTCGGAGCGTTACGAGCTGGGCGAGACGCTCGGCTACGGGGGCATGTCCGAGGTGCATCGTGGTCGCGACGTTCGCCTTGACCGCGACGTCGCGGTCAAGGTGCTGCGTGCCGATCTGGCTCGCGACCCCCAATTCCAGCACCGTTTCCGCCGGGAGGCGCAGAACGCCGCGGCGCTGAACCATCCGGCGATCGTCGCGGTGTACGACACCGGTGAGACGGCATCGGAGTACGGCCCGCTGCCCTACATCGTGATGGAGTTCGTCGACGGCCGGACGCTGCGTGACATCGTCAAGACCGAAGGCCCCATGGACGAGCAGCGCGCGATGGAGACGATGGCGGACATCTGCGCCGCCTTGGACTTCAGCCACCGCAACGGCATCATCCATCGTGATGTCAAACCGGCCAACGTGATGATCACGACTGCCGGTGCGGTCAAGGTGATGGACTTCGGCATCGCCAGAGCGCTGGCCGACGGTCAGGGCGTGACCCAGACCGCCGCGGTGATCGGCACCGCTCAATACCTGTCCCCGGAGCAAGCCCGCGGAGAGATGGTGGACGCCCGGTCGGACGTCTACGCCGCCGGCTGCGTGCTCTACGAGCTGATCACCGGAGATCCGCCGTTCACCGGCGACTCTCCGGTCGCGGTGGCGTACCAGCACGTCCGTGAGGACCCCACCCCGCCCTCCCACCAGAACCCCGACGTGTCGGCGGCGATGGACGCGGTGGTGCTCAAGGCGATGAGCAAGAACCCGGCCAACCGCTACCAGTCCGCTGCCGAGATGCGCTCCGACCTGGTGCGGGTGTTGTCCGGGCAGCGGCAGCTGGCACCGATGGTGATGACCGACGCCGACCGCACCGTCATGCTCGACGCCGGTCCCACGGCGTCCATCAGCCCCAGGGCCGGTCGGCGCCGCGCCGATCCCGGTGGTGGGCCACCGGAGGAGCGGCGGTCCGGACGGGGCCTCTGGGTACTCACCACGGTCGTGGTCAGTGCTCTCGTCGCGCTGCTCCTCCTGCTGTTCACCGACCTCCTCGACGGGGGACCCACACCGATCGCGCTGCCTAACGTGGTCGGCCAGCCGGTGGTGAACGCCGAGCAGCAGCTCAACGCCGACGGTTTCCAGACCGAGCGCCGGCTGGTGGAGTCACTCCCGCAGGATCTCGACCGGGTGGTGAGCATGAGCCCGGCAGGTGAGGCGCTGCCGAGGGCGACGATCCGGCTGGATGTCGGTACCGGGCCGGCCGAGGTCGAGGTGCCCAACCTGCTCGGGCTTGACCGGGTGCAGGCCCAAGCCTCGTTGCAGCACGTGGGCTTGGTGCTGTCCCCTGACCAGCGCCAGCAGGTGGTTCAGGACGAGGCTGGCGTCGACCGGGTGCGGGCCCAGGACCCCCCTGCGGGTCGGCGGCTGACCAAGGGCAAATTGGTGATCATCACCGTGGGGGTGCCGCCGGCCACGGTGCCGGTGCCCGATGTGGTCGGCACCAACATCGACCAGGCCCAGCGCAACATCACCGGGAACAGCCTCACCGTACAGATCCAGGAGGTCGACTCGACCGCCCCGAAGGGCCAGGTCCTGAAACAGAACCCGGACGGGGGCACCGCCGTCAAGGCAGGCACCCAGGTGGTGCTCACGGTGTCCCGGGGCAACCAGCTCCAGATGCCCGATCTCCGCGGGCAGACCCGCAGCCAGGCCGCGAACACGCTGCAAAGACTGGGTTTCAATGGCACACTGCGGCAGGTCGGAGTTCCGGTGAACGATCCCGACCAGGTCGGCATCGTCGTCGCTCAGGACGTCCCCGCGGGTACCGGGTTCGCCCGTGACCAGACCATCACGATCACCGTGGGGACCAACGCCGGGACCAGCAGCACGACGACGAACGACTCGAACCCCGGTCTCGTGTTCCCACCGTGATCCGCGCGGGTCGGGCTTAGGGGGTCTCAGTGCACCACTGCGGCGGAGGCCAGCTTGCGCATCCCGGTTTCCAGCTCAGCCACCCGCGCCTCGGGCACTTCGGCACCGGCGATCCGCAGCCAGTTCGCCAGCAGCCGGTGCCCGCCGTCGGTCAGCACCGACTCGGGATGAAACTGCACGCCATAAACCGGCAGCTCCCGGTGCCGCAGTGCCATCACGATCCTCGACTCGGTGTGGGCGGTGACTTCGAGTTCCGCCGGAATGGTCTCGGGCAGAATCGTCAGTGAGTGATACCGGGTGCCTACGAACGGCTGCGGCAACCCGGCCAGTACGGCGACACCGTCGTGGTATATCAACGAGGTCTTGCCGTGCAGCAGTTCCGGAGCCCGTGCCACCGTGGCTCCCCAGACCGCTCCGATCGCCTGGTGCCCCAGGCAGACGCCCAGTACCGGGCGGCCCTGCACGGCACAGTCTCGGACGATGTCCATGCTCGCTCCGGCGCGCTCCGGGGTTCCCGGGCCGGGGCTGATCAGAACCCCGTCTGCGGCGGCGACGTCGCCAGCGTGGACCTCGTCGTTACGCCGCACCACGCACTCAGCACCCAGCTGGGCCAGGTACTGCACGAGGTTGTAGACGAAGCTGTCGTAGTTGTCGATCACGAGGATGCGCACATCGGCCAGCATAGGCGCCGGTGCCGCGCGCCCTCAGCTTGTCGTGCTCGCTGTGCTTGTCGTCACCTCGTTGAACGGCAGTCGTGGCTCCACCCAGGGGAATACCACCAGCAGCAGCAGCGTCACCACTGCTGTTACCAAGATCAGCGCCTGCACCGCGCGCACCGCGCGCGACCCGGGCAGGTGCCGCCAGACCCAGCTGTACATCAAGCCCTCCTCAGACGCTAGCGGTCAGCTCGGCGGGTCGTTGACCAGCGATCTTCGGGTAGTCAGCGACCAGGATGCCGTGCACGATCAGCCGCTGCCGGTTGGAGAACTGGGGGTGACAGGTGGTCAGCGTGATCAGCTCGACGTCCCGCTTAGCGGGCAGGTCGGGCTGGCCGGGGATCGGAGCGATCACCTCGTTCTGCGAGGGCAGCACGATCGTCTTACCGACCACGTCCGCGTAGCTCCCGGTCAGTGGGCTGACGCCGCGGCACTGTGGCTGGGTGGCTTTGCTGCCGGCCCAGCCGGTGGATTCGCCACGCAACGGCAGCACCCGGTAGACGAACCAGTGATCGATCGTCTCCACCACGATGGCGTCGCAGGACGACAGCAGGTCCAGTGAGTTGAAGGGCGAGCCCTTGCCGACCCGGTGCCCGGCCACCGCGAAATTGCCTGGTTGACCCGGCAGGGCGGTGTCTTCGTAGTGGCCCGGCCCGACCGCCAGGGTGTCCTGCCCGGTGCCCTCCAGCACGGTGAACACGAAGTCGGGACCGAACGTCGGGATGTACATCTTGGCCATCCCGGCGCCCTCGATCGGACGGTCCACGACGCCTCTGGGGTTGCGCCAGGCGTTATCGAGCTGGGCGGTGGCCTCACGCTGCTTCACCGCGGACATCCAGTCGGTGACGTAGGCCTCGTAGCCGACGAACAACAACACCACCAGACCTGCTGTCAGGAGCAGCTCACCCGCTCCGCGGATCGCCGTTCGCGTGGCGTCTCCGCGTCGATGTGACGGCGGGGAGCCCCGTACCGGGGACAGCACATGGGCCACGAAACCTCCTCCAGGCTCAGCCGAGCGAGACACCAGCGCTGGGAGGGTAGTGGATTACGTTAACGTGGTCACAACGCCCCACCCCTTGCCCCGTGTTTTCGGGGCGCTACTTGGGGTGCCCGTACGCGAACGAGGACGACCATGCCGAAATCGAAGGTCCGGAAGAAGTCGGTCTACACGCCACCGGCCGATCAGCACGCCCCCGGGAAGGTCCGGGTCGCCGGCCCGTCGCACCCGGTCTACGTCGCCGTCATGCTGGGGATGATGGTCCTGGGACTGTTGTGGTTGGTGGTCAACTACCTGGCCGTCGAGAAGATTCCGCTGCTGAGCGAACTCGGCAACTGGAACTTCCTGATCGGCTTCACCCTGATGATCGTCGGACTGTTGATGACCATGCGTTGGCGCTGACCCACGCCGGGTCAGCCGAGCTGGAGGTCCCGCGCGACCACCCCGACCGCGATCATGGCGAGCAGCGCGAGCACGGTCACTGCCTGCACCGCCACCCGTCTATCCCTCGGTGCGTAGACCAAGCCAGCCGTCACCGCCGCACCGAACACCAGCCCGCCGAGGTGGCCGAGAATCGAGATCCCCGGCACCACAAAGCTGATGACCACGTTCAGCAGGATGATGGTCAGCGCTGGGCGCGGGCTGCGGCGCATCCGCAGCAGCACCACGGCCAGCCCGCCCATCAGGCCGAACACGGCTCCGGAGGCCCCCGCGGTCATCGACCTCTCGTAGGCGAACAAGAAGACCGCCAGGGATCCGCCCAGCAGCGAGACCAGGTACACCAGCAGGAAGCGGGTTCGGCCGAGCACCTGCTCGAGATCCCGACCGATCACCCACAGCGCGATCATATTGAACGCCAGATGGATGGGCCCGAAGTGCAGGAAGCCCGAGGTGAACAACCGCCACCAGGCGCCATCGGCCACTGCGGTCGGCCACAGTCCCCACTGCTGGAACAGCGGCGCGTCATCGTTTCTGGACAGGCTGCCGGCCTGCGCCACAGTGACCGCGAAGATCGCGACGTTGATCGCGATCAGTACGGGGATCACCACCGAGCGGCCGGTCAGCTCCGCCCCCGCGATAGTGGTGGCGCGTGGTTGCGTGCGGGCATCGCGAGCGACGCAGTCCACGCACTGGTAGCCGACCGACGCCTCACGCAGGCAAGCCGGGCAGGCCGGGCGATCACAGCGCGTGCAGCGCACCCAGGTCTCGCGGCCTGGGTGCCGAACACATACCGGAGTGGTCATACCTCGGCCGGCTCGACCGTGACCCGTTCGATGACGATGTTGTCCACGGGTCGGTCCCCACGGGTCGGGGTGCTGGCGATCGCATCGACCACGGTGCGGGACTTCTGATCGGCGACCTCGCCGAAGATGGTGTGCTTGCGGTTCAGGTGGGTAGGGGTGCTCACAGTGATGAAGAACTGCGAGCCGTTGGTGTTCGGTCCCGCGTTGGCCATCGCGAGCAGATACGGGCGGGTGAACTTCAGCTCGGGGTGGGGCTCATCGACGAAGCGGTAGCCGGGTCCGCCCCGGCCGGTACCGGTCGGGTCGCCACCCTGGATCATGAAACCCTTGATCACACGATGGAAGAGGGAGCCGTCATAGAACGGCCCGGACAGCTCCCCTTTGGCGTTGCGCTGCGAGTAGTCCTTGCTGCCTTCGGCGAGGCCCACGAAGTTCGACACGGTCTTCGGGGCGTGCAGCGGGAAGAGGGTGATTCGGATGTCGCCCTTAGTGGTGTGCAGGATGATCTGCGTCTCGTTGGTTTTGGCCTCAGTCACCGGACTCATCCTGCCATCACCTGGGTTGGATCGCTGGTGGGGGCGCCGGCCCGCGGCCCAGCGCCGGCCGGCTGCGTGAAGACCCTGGCGCCGGTTAAAGACTGAGGGCCGAGATCACCTGTCCGGCGATCCGGCGGGCGCTGATCGTCTGCCGCTGGTTGGTCGTGATCACGACCGCGGTACCCCGCCGGGCCACCGCGAACACCGCTCCGTCGGTGGTGGGCTGCGAGCCTCCCGACCATCCGTCGGGAAGCTCGGCCAGGTCGGACGTGCTCACCGGGGCAGCAGCGTCAACCGTCGCGCGGGCCACTTCCGGGGTGGCCACCACGATCCAGGTGCGCAGCTGCACGGTGCCGTCGCCGCGGAGAAAGAAACAGGCCGGGTGCGGCTGGTCCGCGGAGATCCACACCGCTGCCACTCGCTCCCCGTTAACCGCCTCCACTGCTGCCGTGGGCAGGTAACGGCAGTGCCCTTTCGCGACAGGCTGCGGCGCGGGCGGTGCCGCTGGGTTCGGGGGAGCTGACGGGGGAGGGGCTGCGGGCGACGACTGGACCGAGGTGGGACCAGTGCTGGGAGTGCCACAGGAAACGGCAGCGACGGCAAGCAATCCGCTCGTCACGGCGACCACGATGGGCCTGAAGGAGCGCGCTGGCGACATGTCGCTGCGTAGTCAATCACGACGGCGATGGCGCGCTCAGCCCGGGCCGATCGTCCTCCTCCAGGGGATCGCTGCCCCCTGCCCGTCCACCCGGTTTATTACAGAGCGCGACGATAATTACTGTATGTAGCCATTCGTGGAGCTGGTCGCCGCTTGATAGCGGTAGCTGAAGTCACCTTTTGTGCGCACAACAGAGGAACCCGTCGAGGGAAAGATCACGTTCGGGGAATACCCGGGGTACCGGTCGTATCTGCCCCGACTCTCGCATCGTTGAGCCGGTACCTGGACGCCACGAGGTCGACGATCGCCGGTCAATTCGGAGCGTCGACGCCAGGTATGAGGGATCCACGGCCACCGAGCAGAGGACGGCCGGACCGCCCTCTCGCGGAGAGATCTCGACCGAGGAGGAACACCGGAACATGACGTCACGCACGCCCAGGAGGCACCGCCGCCTGGCTCTCATGGCAGCTGGAACGGCAGCAGCGATGGTTCTACTGCCGGGTGCTGCCTCGGCGCAGGTGGTGCAGAACCTGCAGCAGTACGCCGGTACGGCCGGTGACCCGGCGGTGCCCGGCGTGCCAGGCGATGCTCCACAAGGCCCCGCTGCACCTAACGCTCCCCTTCCCAACCTTCCTGTTGATCCTACGAAGATTCTTCCTGTCCCCGGTGCCGGTGCTCCGGGTCTGACCGGCGCGGATGATGACCATCTGCGCCGCGATGACACCCCGGACAGCAAGCAGATCGATGACCCCAAGCCCCCCGACCACGCCTCCGGTGCTGTCGGTGACATCGACTTGGGTGACTCGGATCTTCTCGACATCACCAAGTACGACGCCACCATTGAGGACAACGGAGAAACGCACTCCGATTCCACTGTCCTCGGCTTGGGCGGTGGCCGGATCGTCGGTTCCAGTGCATCGTCGGAGGGCAACAACAGAGACGGCGGCAATCTGACCTCCGTGCTCTGCGATGTCACCAGCGGCGCGCTCTGTCTGAGCCTGCTGTACCACGATGTCGTCGCCACCGAGGACAATGACTCGTCACTCGCTGCTGCTCGCGGCGGGGTCCTGGCACTGTGCCTCCTCGGCGACGATAAGGACACCACCGCTACTTACGAGTGCGATGGTCTGCTGTCCCTGGGCGTTGCCGAGGGTCTCGGTGTTGCCGAGCGCGACAAGGAACACGGCCACACCAAGGCTGAGTCTGCCAATGAGCTGCTCAACCTCTGCATCGGCAAGCGTGAGAAGTTGACCGAGGCGTGTGACGGTCTGGGCCTTTCGGCTGTCCACTCCGACTCCGAGTCGAAGTCGAAAGAGCCGGACACCCAGCGTGGTTCGTACCTGCTCGGTATCGACAGCAGCGGTGAGTCCTCTTACCTGCTCGATGAGCCTGAGGCCATCGGCCTGCTCGACGGTTGTGGTGACTCGGCCCTGCTCTGCCTGCTTCTCAACCAGGGTAAGTCGGTCATCTTCGACAACCCCAAGGGCGCTGGCAGCGCACAAGAGATGCTGCGTCTCGACGTGTTGAACCGGACCCTGCTCGTGGTGCTGGGTCAGGCCGAGACTCTCGTACACGAGACCGAGGGTCGCGATCATCACAAGCCGCAGTGTGATGACAAGATCGACAACGACAACGACGGCGACATCGACTTCCCCAAGGACAAGGACTGCGAATCCCCGCAGGACGACTCCGAGCACGGCGACAAGGGTGAAGGCAACGGCGGCGGTGCCGGTGATGAAGGTGGTCTCGCCGAGACCGGTGCCGAGATCATGCCACTGCTGGCCGGTGGTCTGCTTCTCACTGGCGCTGGTGCCCTGACCGTGGCGGCTACCCGCCGTCGCGCTGGTAAGCACCTCCTGTAACACCTCCTCAACGGGGGTCGGCGATCGTCTCGCCGACCCCCGTTGGCATGTCCGCCCACTAACCCCGCTACGATCGGCGACCTCATGAATACTGTGATCTCCCGGCTGCGGAGTCAGCCGGTCGTCTCTCTCATCGGTGTGGTGGCGCTCCTGCTGGCCGCCGTGTTCGGCGTGACCGGTCTGTTGTTGAAAGGCAGTGCCACTGATACCCGCGATGTGGTTAACACCACTGGTGGGTATCGCTTCGAGGCCCCTGACGGATGGTCGGCCACTCAGGACGGCCGCACCACGACAGTGGTCAGTCCAGACAAGGCCACCGTGGTCACCCTCGGTTTGGGTCGGGCCGGGTCGCTGCCGGTAGCTGGCACCGTGTTCTTCCAGGAGGTCGCCGGCAACTACCGCGACGTCCAGGTGATCCCCCCGCAGGCCAAACAGGTGGGCCCGCTGGCAGCCTTGATCTACGGCGGGAACGGGACTAACGCTCAGAACGCTCGTGTCCGCTTCCTGGCGATCACTGTCCAGAACGACCCCACGAACTTCGGCATCACCGTGTTCACCGCGGCAGGGTCAGATCCGAAGACCGTGCTACCACAGGTCAACCGCTTGGTGGACACCTTCCGGGCGCTCCCGCCGCGCTGAAGGTCAGTAGGTTGGTCGATCGTCGGGTTCGTCTTCTCTGCGTGCTGGTCGGGTTCGTGACTCCCAAGGGGAGGTGCACCACTCGGCCAGCCAGGCGTCAGTGCTGATCGCGGGGAGCAGGAGGCCCCATGCCTCGTCCACTCGCTGCCACAGCTCCTGGCGGTTTCCCAGATACTCACAGATCTGCCGGTGCCCGGCTAGCAGAGCCACGATCTGGCGGGCCACCGGTTCGGGTTCGATCCCTTCGCGCAGCAGACCCACCCGGGCCGCCTCGGTGAGCAAAGCCAGCGTGTCGCGTTCGCCGAAGGCACAGTGTCCGCGCGCGTCGTCGGGGTGCATGGGCAGATCGTTGAGCAGACGTATGCCGCCTCGAACGATCGGGCTGTCGATCAGTTCTGCGATCATGTCATCGACCAGCGCCAACAGTGCCGAGAGCGGGTCGAGCCCGCGATCGCTGACGTGCACCCGGAGGTTCTCCCATCGCTGCACCAGCTCGGTGATGACCGCGCGCGCCAGTGCTTCCTTGGAGGCGAAGTGGAAGTACAGCGCTCCCTTGGTCCCGCCGCTGTCGGCTAGCACCCGGTCCAACGAGGTGGCGTGGTAGCCGTTTCGAGCAAAGTGCTCAGCGGCGGCGGTCAGGATCGCCAGCCGGGTCGCCCGGGCTCGCGGTTGCAGCGTGCCCCGGTCTGCGGACGCGTCGCTGCCGGCGGCTCCGGGCTTTCGAGGAGCGGTGCTGGACATGACGTTTCGAAGCTACCCGTCTCTCGCCAACAGGTCTGCCCTTCGCTGGTAGCGGTTCAAACACACCCGCTGGTATGTTTTCTTGGAGGTCTCGCCACCGTAATGATCGACACTCGGTAGGCGTTGACTCGTGTGGGGGTCCCGCTGGGGGTGCGGTCGCCCGGGGCAGTAATTCGTCCCGGGCCACCCAAAGCTCCGCTTGAGGTGCGACATGGATGCTTATCGTTGTTCACCGTTGTAGCGGCGGCTTTCCGATAATCAGCGGCTCCGGTGGTCGGAAGCGTCGGCCAAGGAGGTGGCGCGGCGTGTTCGTCGATCGTGCAGATGCGGGGCGGCGGTTGGGCCGGCGGTTGCAACGTCTGTGCGGTGAGGACGTGGTGGTCCTTGGCTTGCCGCGCGGTGGGGTCCCGGTTGCGGTTGAAGTCGCGTTGGCTCTCGGTGCTCCGCTGGACGTGATCGTGGTGCGCAAGCTCGGTGTGCCGTTGCGGCCTGAGCTGGCCATGGGTGCCATCGGCGAAGGTGGCGTGCGGGTCCTGGTGCCGGAAACGGTACGTCACGCCGGTGTGACCGACGACGTGTTGGCCGACGTGGAACGCCGGGAGCGGACCGAGCTCGCCCGGCGCGCCCAGCGGTTCCGTGGTGATCGAGCCCGTCTTCCGCTGGGCGGGCGTACCGCGGTGGTAGTCGACGACGGCGTCGCGACTGGATCCACCGCTCGGGCCGCCTGCCAGGTCGCTCGTGCTCAGGGTGCGGCGCGGATTGTTCTCGCCGTCCCGGTGGCGCCCGCGAATTGGACCCACGAATTGCACGACGCTGCCGACGAACTGGTCGCTCTCGTGACACCTGCGTTGCTCCGGGCGATCGGCGGGTGGTACACCGACTTCTCCCAGAACACCGACGAGGAGGTCGTCGCCTGCCTGCGCCGCGTCGGTGGCGGGGTATGAGCGCGCCACCACCATTCTTCGTAACCAAGAGTGATTCGGGTGAGACCGACAGCGATTATCGGCGTCGGCTAACGCGGATAACGAAAAAATAACGAAGAAACCGGTAACGTCGCCGCGCTGGCAGCCGACGACGGGAGTAAAGCGGCATCGTTGAAGCGCTGGGGCACGGGCCACGATCGGCGCGCGATGGTCACGCATTGATCGAGAAAGGTTTGACCGTGAAGAATAATGACCATGTGTTATGGGAGCGTGAACTAGCCGAGCACATGAGCCGGCATCCTGACCTTCAACACTTACCGCCCCCGGTGTTTACGCGACCGTCACGAGGTATCTCCTTGCTTCCGATAAAGACGTTGATGTTCGTGCTGATCGCGGTGAGTGCCCTTGTCGGCTGGTTGATCGGCCTGCATCTCATCTGACCAGTCGTGGCGCCCGGAAGTCCGTGTGCTGAAATCGTGGACCAGGTTACGGTAGCTGCTATGACGGCGACCGCGATCCGGCTCACCCAGTACGCGCACGGTGGTGGTTGCGCCTGCAAGATCCCGCCCGGCGAGCTGGAGTCGGTGGTGGCCGGGCTGGTTGGTGCCGAGGTGACCGATCCGCTCGGCGAGCTGATCGTCGGTCTGGACGACGGTGACGACGCCGCGGTGGTGCGGATCGAGGACGATCTTGCGGTGATTGCCACGGCGGACTTCTTCACTCCGGTGGTCGACGACCCCTACGACTGGGGTCGGATCGCGGCGGCTAACGCGCTGTCGGATGTGTATGCGATGGGCGGGCGGCCGGTGGTCGCGGTGAACCTGCTCGGTTGGCCGCGTGAGGTGCTGCCCTTCGAGCTGGCTACCGAGGTGCTGCGCGGCGGTCAGGACGTGTGCGGCATCGCTGGTTGCCACTTGGCCGGTGGGCATAGCGTGGACGATCCGGAACCTAAGTACGGCATGGCCGTCACCGGTATCGCCGATCCGCACCGGATCCTGCGTAACGACGCGGGAGTGGCGGGAGTGCCGCTGTCGTTAACTAAGCCACTGGGTGTGGGTGTGCTCAACAGCAGGCACAAGGCTACCGGCGAGGTTTTCCCGCATGCCGTGGCAGTGATGACGACCCTCAACGCGGTGGCCGCAACGGCCGCGGTGGCGACCGGCGCGCGGTGCGCCACCGACGTCACCGGTTTCGGGTTGCTCGGCCACCTGATGAAGCTGGTCCGGGCCAGCGGTGTCTCCGCAGTGCTGGACGCTGCCGCGATCCCTTACCTAGACGGCGCCCGGCAAGCGCTGGCCGACGGTTATGTCAGTGGGGGGACCCGGCGTAACCTGGACTGGGTTCGTCCGCACCTCACAGCGTCAGTCGACGAGGATGAGCTGCTACTGCTGGCCGACGCGCAGACCTCCGGTGGCCTGCTGGTGGCCGGTGAGGTGCCCGGCGTCCCGGTGATCGGCGAGCTGGTGCCCCGAGGCGAGCACCTCATCAAGGTGTCGTGAGTGCGTAACGGCGTTATAGCACCGAACGCCACTCATGAACTATTCTTGACTCGTTCCAGATAACGCGGGATAGTGGTCTGCGTCATGAGTTCACCGGATGTCAGCGACCAACTACGCCGTGCCGGGTTGCGGGTGACCGCGCCCCGCCAGTCCGTGCTGTGTGCCGCGCGTGCAGACGCACCGAGGACGTCGCTGCGCGGTCGGTGCGCGACCATGTCTGACGCCCAGCGACGACCTAGGTACGTCTGGATGAGGCCGAGGTGGTGTTCTGGGGGTTGTGCCACACCTGCCATGCGGCCGCTGGACCCCGGCCAATGATGACGAGAAGAATCAAATTCACCACAACCAGGAGGCACGGCAGTGACGGAAACACAGCCCAAGCCGACAACGACGGATGCGGGTATCCCGGTCGAGAGCGACGAGCATTCGCTCACCATCGGCCCGGATGGACCGATCCTCCTGCAGGATCATTATCTCATCGAGCAGATGGCGCAGTTCAATCGCGAGCGGGTGCCTGAGCGTCAGCCCCACGCCAAGGGTGGCGGCGCCTTCGGCCGGTTCGAGGTGACGAACGACGTCAGCGCGTACACCAAGGCGGCGGTGTTCCAGCCAAACACCACGACCGACATGCTGGTCCGGTTCTCCACGGTAGCCGGCGAGCGTGGCAGCCCCGACACCTGGCGTGACCCACGCGGCTTCGCGCTCAAGTTCTACACCACCGAGGGTAACTACGACATGGTCGGGAACAACACCCCGGTCTTCTTTATCAAGGATCCGATGAAGTTCCAGCACTTCATCCGTTCGCAGAAGCGTCGCGCGGATAACCACTTGCGCGACCACGACATGCAATGGGACTTCTGGACGCTGTCGCCGGAATCCGCGCACCAGGTCACCTGGCTGATGGGTGACCGGGGCATCCCGCGCACGTGGCGGCACATGAACGGCTACAGCTCGCACACCTACATGTGGGTCAACGCGCAGGGTGCGAAATTCTGGGTGAAGTATCACTTCAAGACCGATCAGGGTATCGAGTGCTTCACCCAGGACGAGGCCGACCAGATGGCCGCGGTGGATACCGACTACCACACCCGCGACCTGTACGAGCACATCGCGGCGGGTGAGTTCCCGAGCTGGACCCTCAAGATGCAGATCATGCCGTTCGAGGACGCCACGACCTACCGGTTCAACCCGTTCGACCTGACCAAGGTGTGGCCGCACGGCGACTACCCGCTCATTGAGGTCGGTCGGATGACGCTGGACCGCAACCCGACCGACTACCACACCGAGATCGAGCAGGCGGCCTTCGAGCCCAACAACCTCGTACCCGGCATCGGGCCGAGCCCGGACAAAATGCTGCTGGCCCGGGTCTTCTCCTACGCGGACGCCCACCGGTACCGCATTGGCGCGAACTACAAGCAGCTGCCGGTGAATGCGCCCCAGTCGCCCGTCCACAGCTACAGCAAGGACGGCGCGATGCGTTACCACAACGTCTCGGACCCGGTGTACGCCCCGAACTCCTACGGTGGTCCGAAGGCTGACACCGCGCGCTACGGCGAGCCAGCGGGGTGGCACACCGACGGGGACATGGTGCGCTGCGCCTGCACCTTGCACGCGGAGGACGACGACTGGGGCCAGGCCGGCACGATGGTCCGTGAGGTGCTCGACGACGCCGCCCGCGAACGGTTGGTGAACAACATCGTGGGTCACCTGCTCAACGCCGTGAGCGAGCCGATCCTGAAGCGTGCGTTCGAATACTGGCGCAATGTGGACAAGGGTCTCGGCGACAAGGTTGAGGCGGGTGTGCGCGCCAAGCAGGGCGAGAAGGACCCGAAGGCCGCTCAGCAGGCGAATCCCGCCCGCGAAACCATGCAGGCCAAGGCGTAAGGCGTGACGAAAGGTCCGGCGCTCCGCCGCGGGGCGCCGGACCCTCGCATCCGGGTCCGGCGCCGTCGTAGAGTCGATCGCATGGGGCTCAGGGTGGTCGGCATCGGTGGATCGATGCGCGAGGACTCGCAGTCCGAGCGTGCCTTGAGCGTGGTACTCGACGGCGCTCGGGTCGCCGGCGCGGAGACCGTCGCGATCACTGGCGTGGACCTGGTTCTGCCGTTCTATGACCCGGCGGTGGTCGAGCGGAGCGAGGTGGCGCACCGGCTGGTGGCCGCGCTGCGTGAGGCGGACGGGGTGGTGCTGGTCTCGCCGGGCTACCACGGCACCGTGTCCGGGCTGGTAAAAAACGCGCTGGATTACGTCGAGGATCTGCGCGCCGAACCCCGGCCCTACCTGGACGGGCGGGCGGTCGGCTGCGTGGCGATTGCGCTGGGCTGGCAGGCGACCGTGACCACACTGACCGCGCTGCGCTCGATCGTGCACGCGTTGCGTGGCTGGCCGACGCCGCTGGGCGCGGCGCTGAACTCCCTCGAGGTGAGTTTCGATGCCCACGGGGTCCCGTCCGATCCCACGGTCGACCGGACGTTGCGCACGATCGGGGAGCAGGTGGTGCAGTTCGCGCTGGACCGTCGTGCGACCCGAGCTAGGCCAGGCTGACTCTGGGCTGCGCGCTCGGAGTAGGTTCTTGAACGGGTGCCTCGGGGTGCAGGGAGGCCCGGACGTGCAAGGTGCCGCCTTCCAACCGGCCCTGAGGCCGTAGCCCGGCCCGGCGCAACATCCGGGTCAACGCATGGTTGCCGACGGGCGACACCGCGGTGAGCTCGCTGAGCTGATCGGTTCGGGCCAGCTCCACCAGCTTGCGGGTCAGCGCTGTGCCTACACCTCGACCCTGCCAGGCGTCCTCCACCATCAGTGCGACCTCCGCCGTGGCGGGTCCAGCACCAACCAGGTTGGCCAGCCCGACCGCGGCACCACCATCGGTGGTCACCGCGAGCACGCTGGTGGAGCCGTCAGCGCCAACCAGCTGCGCCAGCACGGCCGCCGCCAGTCCCGGTCTGGTGGACAGCGAGCGCAGTGACCGGGTCTGCGGGGAACACCGCGCGTGCAGCGCAGCAACCAGGGGCGCATCCGCGGCCGTCGCCGCTCGCAGCACCACCTCCGACCCGTCGGTCAGTTGCACACTGGCGCGCACCGGAGGGGGCCGCTGCCCGCTGGAGACCCCGGCGAGTTCGAGCAACGCGGCAGCCCGGGAGATTTCGGTGACGGTGAACGGCCAGCCGCGGCACAGTTGCACCCGCGTGGCACCGGAGCCGACCTCGACCTGATGACCGGCGGCAGGCGTGCTTCCCCCGGCCAGCTCGGCGCGCAGCAGGGCGGCCACCGCCCGCGCGGCGTTCCCCGGGTCGACCGCCACACAGTGCGCCAATGCCAGCGCGGTGCTCACCGGATCAGCCAGGGCCTGCGCGTCGGCCTGCACCACCACCGTGGCCCGGAACCCGGCGGCCTCCACAGCCTCCACCAGCGCCGGCACCGAGACCTGCGACGGCATCTTGACCAGCAACTCATCCGTCACGGAACCATCGTGTGCCGGTTCACCGACGACGTGCAGAGAGACGATATTGGCCCCGCAGCCGCCGACCGCCGCCGCGAGTGCCCCCAACTGGCCAGGTTGATCGGCCACATCGACGTGTAGCCGCCACAAGGTCACGATGACCACCTCCGGGCTTAGCGTCCGCTTACGGCGTTACCTCCACGTAGACCAAGAGTAAAGTTAACCGTGGCGCGATCAGACCGCTGAAAGCGTTCCGCCGGCTGAGCCGGCAATTGGATCACCGCCGGCTGAGCCGGCAATCGGATCACCGCCGGCAATCGGGCTCGAGCCCAGCACCTCGCGAACGAATGCGACCTCCACCGCGAAGTGCCGCATTGTCTCGGCGACCACCAGCGAACCATGCCCCGCGTGATAACGGTAGGAGCGGTACTGCTTACCCACCTCGGCGAGCCGGGCAAGGTAGTCGTCAATCTGACGGATCGGGCAGCGTGGATCGTTCTCCCCAGCCAGGACCAGCACCGGGGCGCGCACCTCATCGGCATAGTTGATCGGTGACGATGCTCGGTAGGCCTCGGGTAGCTCCTCGGGGGAGCCGCCGAACAGGGCGCGGTCGAAGGCCCGCAGCGGCTCCATCTCCTCGGCGTAAGCGGTCACGTAGTCGGCGACCGGGACCCCGGCGACCCCGGCCGCCCAGCGCTGCGGTTGCGCCCCGAGGGCGAGCAGGGCCAGATAACCGCCCCACGACCAGCCCTCCACCACGCAGGCCGCCGGGTCGGCGAAACCGGTGGAGACCGCCCAGTCGTGCACGGCCGCGACGTCCTCCAGTTCGGTGAGCCCCGGTCGGCCCTCGATCGCGTCCCGCCAGGCACAGCCGTAGCCGGTGGACCCGCGGTAGTTGACGTGTACCACGGCGAAGCCGGCGTCCAGCCACAGTGCCCGGATGGGGGAGAAACGGTCCTGGTCGGCCATCTGCGGACCGCCGTGCAACAGGAACACCGCAGGCAGCGGACCCTCGGGGGCGTCGCGCGGCCGGGCTAACAGGGCGTGCACCGTCCCGTGGGGGGTGGGGACGAACTCGTCGGTCACGGGTTCGGAGCAGGGCGCCGGCTCGCCCTCGGGACGCAGCAACACCCGGCTGGTTCCGTCGGCGTGTTGTGCGCGGATCACGGTCGGCTCCGCGGCGCAGGACCAGCCGTATTCCACGGTGCCGTCCGGCCGGACTCCCGCGCCGCCGACCGTGCCGGCCGGGATGTCGAGCGCGGCCCGCGCGCCGGTGATGAGGTCGTAGCGGTGCAGTGTGGAGCGGGCACAGTGGTGGTGCAGGACGAGCAGCGCGGTCCCGTCGGGATACCAGTCCGCGGTCACCTCGCCGGGCAGCTCCAACGCCAGTTCGGTCTCGGTGTCCGTTGCGACATCCCAGATCAGCAGCTCCGGCCGGCCGCGCCGCTCATGGCTGAGGAGCAGTCTGGTGTCGCCTTCAAGGGGGGCGAAGCCCAACACCGTCAGGCCTTTGCCGGGACCGTCGTGTTTCTCCGTGACTGCCCTGCCGCTGGTGTT
>DATEMN010000396.1:0-4577 GCA_035275565.1 Pseudonocardiaceae bacterium
CGCTACCAATGCCGCCGCCGGTGCCGCCTCCCATGCCCTGCCGCGGCTGCCGCCGATGCTGCCTCCGGTGGCGCCGGCCGAGGCGCCGTCGTGCTGGACGCCCGCCAACGGGAACGCTTCCGCGGCGACGCCGAGCCGATCGACCCTCGCCCCGGTCACATCCCGGGCGCCCGCAGCCTGCCCTGCCGGGAGAACGTGGACGCGGACGGCCGGTTCCTCCCGGTCGCCGAGTTGCGGGAGCGGTTCGCCGCGGTGGGCGTCACCGAGCACACCCCGGTGATCTCGTACTGTGGCTCCGGCGTGACCGCCTGCCACACCCTGATCGCCCTCGAGCACGCGGGGCTGGGCGTGGGGCGGCTCTACCCGGGATCCTGGTCGCAGTATGCGCACACGAACCGCCCGGCGGCGTCCGGCGACTGATTCCCGGCCGTCCACATAAGTGCGCGCGTGATTCCTGATTGGTTTCACCCGTACGCAATTGATTCCTGACTATCCACATAAGCGCCCGGATTGGTGCGCAGAACGGCCGGGCGCCGTCCTAATCGGGGCGACCGGCCAGCCCGCGGGCTTCGTTCGCCTGCTCGGGATCCAAACCTTCGTACCCGGTCCGCTCGTGCTGCCGCGCCTGGTCCTCGATCCAGCGGTGGTGCGCCTCCCAGGCCGCCTGCTTGCTGCCGCCGAGTGCCGATCCGATCTGGGTCCAGGACGCGCCGGCCTCACGCGCGGTGCGCACCATCGCCTGCCGGCCGTACCCCGCCTTGCGAATCACCACCTCGCTGAGAGCCAGCAACTCCAGCGATTCCGCCTGGGACAGTGGCGAAACCTCGGTGTGGTCGTCCATCGACGCCAGTGCGTCACGCATCCTCAACTCGTCGTAACGCGTTGTGGCGGTGGAGAGCGTGTGCTGACGTTCCAGCTCATCCGGAGTAGCCATGCCCACAGCCTTGCGTCAAGACAGCTTGACGTCAAGCCATCCTGACGGCCGGTGACACGAGCGTGACTCACTTCTCCGCTGAAATCGGTCGCAAAGACCTCAATTCTGCGGGCTTTCGTTCCGTACGAGACTCAGCCGTTCAGCCAGGATTTCGGTATGTGCGGTTCCGACCCGCCGATGGACACTGCCCGACGCACAGAGGGTGTGGCACCATCATGGAACCCCCCGCCAGACGCATCTTTGACAATCGGGAGCAACTGATGTCTGCAAGGAAGCTGAGCCGCCTCGTCGGCTTCCTTTTTGTGCTCGCCGTCATGCTCGGCGTGGTCGGCACCGCCAGCGCGGCCGTGGTGGAGCATGCGACCGGATCGGCCTCGGTGGCCGGCTCCGGCGTCGCGGAAACCCTGAGGTTGTTCGACACCAACTGGGGTTGACGCCGCGGCGCGATTGCGACGCGCCTTCGACTGACGTAGGAGCGCGATGAGCGGGCGACCGGTGAGCAGGCGCTCGCCCGAGTATGCCTGGCTGCTGACCACGCCGATGGCGTTGATCGCGCTGATCTGCATCGCCGACTTCTGGGTCTATCAGCCGCACTGGTACCGCGATTGGCTGGCCGGACTGGCCCTGTTCGCGGCCGTGATCGCCGCGCAGACGGCGGTGCTCAACGTGGTGATCCGCCGGCAGACCTTCTGGGTCACGGTCACCGAGATCCCGCTGGTGCTGGCGTTCTACTTCCTGCCGCCGGTGACCACCATCCTGGCGATGACCGCCGCCACGGCGGTGGCCATGGTGCGCAACCGGCTCGGCACGACGAAGCTGTCCTTCAACGTCGCCAAGGCGGCCGGGATCACCTCGCTGGCCCTGGTCGTGGTGCGCGCCCTGCCGGACATGACCGATGCCGGTCCGGGCACCTGGGCGATCCTGTTCACGGCCGCGTTCACCTACTCACTGCTGTCGCACTCCGCCGTCGCCGGCGTGATGGTGCTGCTGCAGGGCTGGCACGCCGGCCAGGAGGCCTTCCGGGCCGGCCTGCCGGCGTTGGTCACCGCCGTCATCAACATCGCCATCGGCCTGGTCTTCCTGGTCGCGCTGACCGCGACCCCGTGGGCGGCGGTGCTGCTCGGCGTCCTCGTCCTGGCCATGGTGCTGATCTTCCGGTCGTTCGCCGGCTTCCTGCGCCAGCACCGCACGCTGGCCGACGTCTACGAGCTCACCCTGGCGATCCGCGAGCACGGCAACGACACCGGCCTGGCCGACGTGCTGCTCGGCCGGGTGCGCTCGCTGATGCGGTCCGAGTACGCCACCCTCTGGCTGCCCGCGCAGGGCCGGCACCCCGAGGTGATGCTCACCGCCCGGGTGGACGACGTCGGGCTGCTGGACATCTCGCCGACGCCCGCCGCGGTCCGCGAGCGGGCCGTCGCCGGTCAGCACGCGGTGGCCGTGGGCAGCCACTTCACCGACAACGCCGATCTGCGGAACGCGCTGCGCGACGCCGACCTGAAGGACATCATCGTGGTGCCGCTGCGCTCCGGCCAGACCACGATCGGCTCGCTGGAGGTGGTGAACCGCCTCGGTGGCCAGCTCAACTTCCGCACCGCGGACGTCCAGGTGCTGGAGACGATCGCCGCGCACGCCGCGGTGGCGGTGGAGAACTCCCGGCTGGTCGAGCGGCTGCGCTACGACGCGTACCACGACCGTCTCACCGCGCTGCCGAACCGCCGCCGGATCACCGACGCGCTGGCCGAATCGGTCAAGGTGCGCGCGCCCGGCGAGGTGGTCGCGGTGCTGCTGTTCGACGTGGACGGTCAGCGCGACGTGAACGAGTCGATGGGCCACACGGCCGGCGACAAGCTGCTCGCCGAGGTGGCCAAGCGGCTGCGCGCGATCGCCGGCCCGGGCGCGCTGGTCGGCCGGATCGGCGGCGACGAGTTCGTGGTCACGTTGCGCGCGGAGAGCACCGAGCAGGTCGTCCAGTTGGCCACCCAGATGCGCGAGCAACTGCGCGGTCCGATGGTGGTCGGCACGCTCACCCTGGACGTGGACACCGCGGTGGGGGTGGCCGTACACCCGGATCACGGCGATGACCCGGAGGCCCTGCTGCGCCGGGCCGAGCTGGCGGTCAACGCGGCCAAAGTGGTCCCGTACGGCGTGCAGTTCTTCCACCCGGCGCTGGAGTCCCGGGCGGTGCGTCGGCTCGGCCTGGCCGGCGACCTGCGTCGTGCCCTGGAGGCCGGCGACCTCGAGGTGTACTTCCAGCCCAAGGTCACCATCCGCGACCGGCATCTGATCGGCGTGGAGTGCCTGGCCCGCTGGAACCACCCGGCGCACGGCGACGTGGCACCGGAGGACTTCATCGCGGTCGCCGAGCACACCGGACAGCTGTCCCGGCTCACCGAGGTGGTGCTCAGCGAGGGCCTGCGGCGCTGCAAGCAGTGGGCCGACGCGGACCGGCCGCTGGCCATCGCGGTGAACCTGTCCGCCCGGACGCTGCTCGACACCCGCTTCCCGAGCCTGGTGCACGAGCTGCTCAAGCAGTATCAGGTGGAGGCCAGCCAGGTGACCTTCGAGATCTCCGAGCCGGGCATGCTCGGTGACATCGAACGCACCCTGCCGGTGCTCTATCAACTGCGCGATCTCGGCGTACGGCTGTCCGTCGACGACTTCGGCACCGGCGCGTCGTCGCTGTCCTACCTGCGGCAGTTGCCGGTGCACGAGGTCAAGATCGACGACAGCTTCGTGCAGGGCATGGCCACCGACTCGGGTGACCTGGCGATCGTGCGTGCGGTGATCAGCCTGGCCCGTGAGTTCCGGCTGACCGTGGTCGCCGAGGGCGTGGAGAGCGAACTCACCCTGGATCTGCTCGAGGAGATGGGCTGCGAGCTCGGCCAGGGCTACCTGTTCAGCCGGCCCCTGCCGTACGAGCGCCTGGAGGCCTGGTTCAACGCTCAGACCGAGCCCGAGTCGACCCCGACGGGCGAGGTACGTCGTCTGCGAGCGGTCATCTAAGCGTGGGCTGACCTGGGGAAACGCGGAATCGGTAAGCCGATTTCATCCGGGCTGGGCCGCCGTGTACTCTTACCTCTGCGCATCACGCGAGAGATCGCGCGTGCCCCCTTAGCTCAGTCGGCAGAGCGTCTCCATGGTAAGGAGAAGGTCTACGGTTCGATTCCGTAAGGGGGCTCCACCCGGGCCCAAGCTCTGAGCGTTCATGAGCTCTGATGGGTGATGAGCTCGGCGCGGCGGTGTAGCTCAGATGGCAGAGCAAGCGGCTCATAATCGCTGTGTCGCCGGTTCAAGTCCGGCCACCGCTACGGCACCACCGGGCGTCGGCGACGCCCGCTTCGCATGCCCCCGTTTTGCAGATCGACGCGCCGGGCGTCTACGCTGGTACGTCGTCAAGTGAGAACTCGTTAGCAGGAAGGCACCCCGCCGTGGCCAAGGCGACCGACGTCCGTCCGAAGATCACCCTGGCGTGTACGGAGTGCAAGGAGCGGAACTACATCACCCGCAAGAACCGCCGCAACGACCCGGACCGCATCGAGCTGAAGAAGTTCTGCCCCCGGGACGGCAAGCACACCCTGCACCGCGAGACCCGCTGATCTCAGCACCTCCAAGCTTCACTCCTGCGCCGCTCGGTCATCGA
>DATEMN010000397.1:0-3823 GCA_035275565.1 Pseudonocardiaceae bacterium
ACAAGTGTGTGGAGGCCGGCAATGCAGAGGAGGCCCTGTTGGTACTGCAGCAGCTGGAGCACATCGACCTGGTCATAACCGATGTGGTGATGCCCGGGACCAGCGGCGGCGACTTGGGGTTGCTCCTGGCCGACCGATACCCTGCCCTGCCGGTGCTCTACACCTCGGGCTTTGCGGACAACGAGGTGGTCCGCCGGGGCCTGCTCGAGGCCGGCCGTCCTTTCCTGCAGAAGCCATTCGCGCCACGGGAGCTGGCTCGCAAGGTGAGAGAGGTGCTGGAGTCACCTGCGGTGCAGGAATCGCAAGTGCAGGGAGTGTAGGAGCGCCGAGCCTTGGATACCTAGGTGACGAGTACCCGTCCGGTCATGAAGGGGTGCGGCTGACAGTGGTAGGGGAATTCTCCCGCGGTGGGAAACGTCTCGGTGAACCGGTCGCCGGGTGCGAGCAGGGGTGACGACCACTCACCGCCATCGGCGGTGCTGGTGTGCGAGTCCGTATCGCAGTTGACCCAGGTGACCCGGCCGCCGGCCTGCACCTGCAGGTCACCCGGTTGGAACGTGAAATCCTGAATCACCACGATGGTGGATCCCGGAACGTCCGGCCCCAGCGGGAAGCTGCAGGAGCCCTCGGCCACGTCCGTCGCGGCGGAGTGCTCGGAGAAGCAGCCGGCCAGGGCAGCGCCGGCGAGTACCGCGGCCAACCCAAGCGTCGCCAGAGCGCGCCAGGCAGTGAGGAGGGAGCGCAGCTTCAGAGAAAACCGCCTGCAGAAGTGCAGCATCCGAACTACTTAGCCGGGGGGAGGGCGGGGGTCTTGAACATCTGGAGCCGACTTGAAGGTCGCTAGCCGATTCAGGGAGCTAGACCGCTGCAAGCAAGCTATCACGGTACAAGACCGGCTGCACCTGGCCGCCTAGCGTCAATCGAATCAGCTAGCGACCAGCCGATAAAAGGAGGCGGTATGAACCGTTTGATGATACCGAGGGTCGTCCTTGCAGCCCTGTTTCCACTAGTTCTGTCCTGTGGCGACGACAATGGAACCTCGGGTGACGCGACCAGCTTTTCGGCCACCCTGACCGGGGCCAACGAGGTTCCAGCGGTAACCACGCCCGCGACGGGCACGGCCACGTTTACCGTCAGCGGCAACCAGATCACGTACACCATCAACGGCACCAATCTGACCAATGCCGTTCTGGGGCACATTCACATTGCGCCGGCCGGCGAGAATGGGCCGGTGCGGCTGAACCTGTGTGGAACGGGTGATCCTCAGCCGGCCTGCACCAGCCAGCCAGGCACGACGGGCGTGGTGGCTACCGGCACCAACGGCACGACGGTCGGCAGTCCGCCGATCACGTTCGATGATCTGCTCGCCGCCATGCGGACGGGTGGCGCCTATGTGAACGTTCACACCAACATCGCGGGCTGCACCCTGGGAGAACCGGGCTGCAATCCGGGTGGGGAGATTCGGGGTCAGATCGTCGCCAACTAAAGAGCTGATCAGGTATCTCTCATAAGCGGGAACCGCCGCTGAATTGGAGACTCTCAGCGGCGGTCGTAGGTTGGTGTACGCCTACCGGGGACTGGCCGCGGTGCTGTCACCCCGCTGGGCGGGATAGACGCGCAACGCCGACCACAACCATTTCCCGTCACGCCGAACCATCAGGATGGTCCCCCGGTTCGATGTCATCTCACCTTGGCTGAAGTGAGCCAGGGTCTCAACGAGGGCGAGATCGGACCCGAGAAACCGGTTATGGGTGACTTCGAGAGAGAATCGCCTTGTGCTGGGCCAGCTCGAGATCGGTTGATGTGCTTTCTGGATGGAGTCACGGCTGACAATTAGCGGACTGTCGAAGTAGACAAAGTCAGCGTCAGGGGCGAATACGGCGGCGATTGCATGCGGGTCGCGCTGGTTTACCGCGGAGACGTATGCCGCGACGCTATTACGAATGGCGGCCTCATCCGTACTACGGCTTTGAGCGACGGCTGGGAGCGTCGGTACCAGCACCACAAGTGCCAGCACGAGTGTCCGCATGATCCCTCCTTGAAACGGAAATCTCGACCACCGACTGATCAGGCTGAGACGCCGGCCGGCTGCTGGCCGGGTGCCGGGATTGCGCCGAGCTGCTGCAACAAGCCAAACACGTCATAGTTCCAGTAGATCTCGCTGACCTTACCTCCCGAGAGGTGGTAGAGGGTTATGCCGCGCATGGTGACCCGCTTGCCGGTGGGTGGAACTCCGGCGAACTCGCCCGAATGGGTACCCTGGAACACCCAACGTTTGACGACCTTGTCATCTTCGGCGACCATGTCCTCGACCGTGATGTCGAAGTCGGGGAACCCCTGCCGATTAGCCATCCGTACGTCAGTGGCCCACTGCTTACAGGCCTCCTTGCCCCGCAGCTCCGGGTTGGACTGTTCGTGGTTGACGCAGTCGGGAGCGAGGAGCTCGTCGAGCACCGCTACGTTGCCGTTTTGCCAAAACTCACTCAGGATGCGCTGGACAATTGCCTTGTTCTGATCGAGAGACATTGAAATACCCTCCTGCATATGGGTGGTAAAACGAAGCACGCCGAGTCACCTGGTCGGCGGCTCGGCGGTAGTAGGTCCTTCGTGGCGAAATGCGGCGTCGCGGAGGAGAGCGAGGGCCAGTATGATCGGGACTGGGGTGAGCCTACGCTCCGGTACAGCCGCCGTCAATACGCTGCGGTGGGGAGATCCCGCCCTGTCAGCGAGGGGCGATCACCTGGGCGTGCCGGGCGATCATCCGCCAGGCTCCGTCCTGCAGCTGCCAGATGTTGGTGAAGCGGCGGTGAGTGAGGGTGTTGCTGGGCGGTCCGTCCACGGTATCGCGGCCCATCACCGCGACCACGTCGCCGTAGCGAGCGATGTGCTCGATCTCGACCTCGTCCCGGGTGTGGCGGATCAGGCCTTTGCCCAGCAGGTCCAGCACTTTGGCCTTGTCGTTGACGAGGTTGAGGGGTGAGTTCACCAGGAGACGACTGTCCCACATCGCGTCGAGGGTCGCGGTGTCGCCGGCCAGAAAGGCCAGTCGGCCCTGCTCCTCCAGGGTGCGGATCTCCTGCTCCCAGTCGGTAGCAGGCTCACGGTGCTGTGCAGCGGTGCTCACGGGTCGGGGCTCCTTTCACTTTATGGGTTAAGGGTGAGATGACTGCGGGTACGATGCCCGAGTGCGCGCCGCCGTCGCAGTCCTCATCCTCGCTGGCGCCCTCTCGCTCCGGCCCACAGATTCCATTCCTTCAATGACCGCCCCTACCCCAGTCGACTCCCTGCGAGCCGCGCTCGCCGGCCGGTACGACCTCGTGCGCGAGCTCGGCGCCGGTGGCATGGCCACGGTATACCTCGCGCAGGATCTGAGACACGACCGCAAGGTCGCCATCAAGGTGCTCCGGCCGGAGCTCGCCGCCGTGATCGGCGCCCAGCGATTCCTGCGCGAGATCAAGACCATCGCCAACCTGCAGCACCCGCACATCCTGGGGCTGATCGACTCGGGCGAGGTGAACGGCACGGCATACTTCGTCATGCCGTTCGTCGATGGCGAGTCGCTCCGGGACCGGCTGCATCGGGAGCAGCAGCTGCCGATCGCCGATGCGGTACGGATCGCGACCGAGATCGCCGGCGCACTCGACTATGCCCACCGTCATGGCGTGATCCATCGCGACATCAAACCGGAAAACATCCTGCTGCACGACGGCCGAGCGCTGGTGGCCGATTTCGGGATCGCACTGGCCGCGAGCAAGGTCGGTGGGGCGCGGATGACCGAGACCGGCATGTCGCTCGGCACTCCGACGTACATGAGTCCAGAGCA
>DATEMN010000398.1:0-7576 GCA_035275565.1 Pseudonocardiaceae bacterium
ACAGGAAACTGACCAAGGCCGACCGCTACTACCTCGCCTGGACGGACTACCAAACCCACCACGGAGTCGAACCCACCGACCAGGAACTCTCCACCCACCTCGCCGCACAAGGCCTATGGGGGCGCGACCACCAACCCATCAGCCCCGCCAACCTACGACGCCACTTCCTCCGATGGCGCATATACAACCTGTGGGCCAACCGCAGGGCACGCACTCTGACGCCTTCCCTCACCGACATCGCCGCTGAATGTGCCCGCCACGGCATCACTGCCCAATACAACAAACCCATCACCCCCAACCACATCACCCACCTCACCCCCGACTTCGAACGACGCTGGCAAACCCTCAACCCACGCCATGCCAGCGAACAGGGGCCCAGCGCGTAGCCACGGCGCACCGCACATATCTCGAAAGCGCAATGTCCCCAAGGGCTGTCCCGCAATGATCGTTGGCGGATAGAGGACGGCCTCTGGCTGTCCGTGGCCTGGATCGTGAGCGTCTACGCAGTGCCTGGCGGCAGGTACAGAGCGGCAAGTCGGGGCAGGCGGCGGCGCATCTCTTCCGGATCGTCGAAGTCAAAGTCCTCGCCCATGTCGACGCTGTCGCGCGCGGGGCCCGGCTGTGCAGCACAGTGCCGATCCCATGCCTCGTAGAAGTCCTCTTCATCACCGGTGATCCGCTTGAAGGCGTAAGCAGCGGCGTAGTTGACCGCCTCGTAGAAGAGGACATAGTCGCTATTGGCGACAGCGGCGATGACTGTGGGGTGCTCGGCCAGGCTGTCTGGTGCGGCGGCCGCTCGCTCGTACCACTGGCGGCCCAGGGCGAGCAGGCCGGCGCGGAAGTCCGTGAAGCTGTCGTCCGAGCAGCCGCCCCCGATGAGATAAGCAGCGGCCCACACGTCCCAACGTCCGATGGGTGTGGCTCTCCTCCGGGGAAGCTCTGAGCTGGGAGAACGCTGGTTGACGGTGTGGGTGGGGTGGGTGTCCTTCTACTGTGGCGGGTGAAGTAGGGGGCATCGATGGTGTCGTTGATCGAGGAGTTGGAGGCGCGGGAGGCGGCGGCCCGTGTCCGGGTGGAGGAACTTGAGGCGGAGATCGCCGAGTTGACCTCGCGGCTGGCGGGTGAGCGTGAGGTGTGGTCGCGGCTGCGGGTGGCGCGCGAGACTGTGACTGAGGTGCTCGCCGAACTGTCCGGGCAGGACGTGGCTGAGCCGGTGACACTTCAGGAGCCGGTGGAACCCGAGGTGCGGGTGGTGGGGGCGATCATGGTGCCGCACTGGCGGGAAGGTCTCACGAGGGATGTCCTGCCGGATGTGTACCGGGACATCGTGGAGGTGATCGCGGACGCGTCGGGGCCGATGCAGGCCAAGCAGATCGTGCCCCGGATCGGACTGCCCGCGGTGACCGCAAAGATCGAGGGGACGCGGGGGAAACTGAAACGACTGGTGGAACGGGGCTGGCTGGTCGAGGACCAGCCCGGACGGTTCGCACCGGCCCACCCGGTGCCGGACGGGGAATCGGCGAACTCGCGGAACGATAAAGGCTCTTCTCTCTAACTTCGGAGGTACCACACCAAACCGAAGCCGCAGAAAGAAGAGCCGTATGGAACCGTACGACGCCTTCGATGCCATCGATCCGTTCACTGCCGCGACAAGGGCCTTCGACTGCCTGAAAGGCGCGTTGGCCGGGCCGGAGTCGGCCGTGCTGTCCCATCACGAACTTGAGGACCTTGTCGGGCTTCAAGGCCGTGAACTGCTGCGGCTGCTGTTCCAAGCACACCTCGACCTGCGGGAGAAGCGAGAGCGGGAACAACTGCGGCAGACGAAAGACCAGGTGGTCCGTGGTGCGGACGGGCAGGTCCGCCCGCACCGCGAGGTGGGTCACTCCCGCTTGCTGGCCTGCGTGTTCGGCACGGTCACCGTGACGCGGACCGCGTGGCGGGGCAAGGGCCAGACCAGCGTGCACCCGGCTGACGCGGAACTCTCACTGCCCGCCGGTCTGCACTCCCACGGTCTGCGCCGGCTCGCTGTCCTCGAAGCCGTTCGCGGCTCCTATGACCAGGCCAAAGAGGCAATTGACCGCAGCTGCGGGAAAGTCCTGGGCAAACGGCAGGCCGAACTACTGGTCGTCGCCGCGGCGGTGGACATCGATGACTTCTACCGGTGCACGATTCCGCTTCCGTCGACCGCCGCGACCGCGCTCGTGATGCAGGTCGACGGCAAGGGCGTCGTGATGCGGCCCGAGGCCCTGCGGCCCGCGACGCTGAAAGCACACCTGAACGGCCGGCATGCTCTGCGCACCCGGCTGGCTCCGGGTGAGAAGCCGCATCGCAAGCGGATGGCCACGCTGGCCTGCGTCTTCGATACCGACCCGGCCCCGCGCCGACCGCACGATGTGATCGCCCCGCCCGAGGGCCGCAGCACCGCACGGACGCCTCGCCCGGGGCCAAGAGCACAGCGCAAGTGGCTTACCGCCTCCCTCGTCCACCCGCCCGAGCACGTGATCGCCGCTGCGTTTGACCAGGCTGAAGCCCGCGACCGGGACCATCTGCGTCGCTGGGTGGTTCTGGTCGATGGCGCCCGTCACCAGTTGGAGTCGATCCGAGCCGAGGCTGACCGGCGCCACATCAAGGTGCACGTCCTGCTCGACTTCGTACACGTGGCCGAGTACGTCTGGGCAGCGGCCCACTGCCTCCACAAGCCCGGCACCCCCGACGCCGAATTCTGGGTCGCCGGTCACCTCACCACGATCCTCCACGGGCAGGCCGACCGGGCCGCCGCCGAGATCATGGCAGAGGCCGACCGGGCCCGCCTGCACGGAACGAGGCGCGAAGGCGCCGACGCCTGCGTCCGCTACCTCACCGGCCATCTCGACCAGCTTCGCTACGACACCGCCCTCGCCGCGGGCTGGCCGATCGCCACCGGCCCGATCGAAGGCGCCTGCCGCCACCTGATCGGCGACCGCCTCGACATCACCGGCAGCCGCTGGGGACTCGACGGAGCCGAGGCCGTCCTCACGCTCCGAGCCCTCATCGACAACGGCGACCTTGCCGCCTACTGGCGACACCACCTCGCCCGCGAACACGAACGCCTCTACCCCACCCCCGACCAGCACAACTACGATCTCACGGCCTGATCAGGAACGTCCCTGAAGGAGAGCCACACCCACGTCCGATGGCACCGTGCAACTCGTCGAAGCACTCCTGATACTCGAGGATGTCTGTTGGAGCGGCTGGCCAGTAGATTGACCAGCGCCTCGTCGAGGGCATGGCCTTCCCTGGTGTTCGAGCGTGCCGTCTCGATGATGCTCCAGAATTCATCCGTTTCCACAGCTCTGAACCCTGTCACAGGGGTCTGACACACGGTCCTTGGGCGGACGGTGACAGCCTGCTGCCTCTCACACCTCCTGAAGCTGGCCGCCGAAGACGAGCGGGCCATCGGGTGGGGACGGTGACAAAGTCCGTGCCGCCAACTCATCCGTTACCCCGACCACCGCTCACGCCCCAGGGGCGTACACGCGAGCTGCCATGGTCGGACCTGTGGTTGGTCCACCACGCCGCGAGCTCGCAACTGCGGGGCCGGCAGTGCCCCGCCCAGCGCAGGAGGGGTGGGCGGGGCACACCGCAGATCCGCGACGGGGGACGCGCGGACCTGCGGGTCTAAGGGCCGGGGCGCGATGAACAGCCGCCGGCTCTTCCAGTCGTCGCCCAGCAGGGCGAATGTCGTGCACAGGCAGGGTTGCTGGCCCGTGGCACCCCAGCGTTCGGCCGCCTCCTGCAGTACGCCTGCTGTAGCGGGGTCGATCAGGTCGTTCGAGTGGTCCTGGAGGCACGCGACGGACAGGACGTGGACTGCGGCCCGGTCCGTGTCGAGTACAGCCGTGACGACGATCCGTTCTGCGTCGTACGTCTCGATCGTCTCCACTACGAGGGCGTGCACCTGAGAAGCGAGAGCCTCAACAAGGGGTGCGGCGACCTGCCAACTTCCCAGCATCACACCCACGTTGAACGCGGCACGTCCAGGTGTGGCGGGATCGCCCGTCGGATAGTGGCGGGTGTCATGCCGCCGGGCAGAGGCCGTCACCGGCTCCTCCGCCGGGGATGGACTTTGAGGTTGACGGTGGCGTGCGCACACAGGCCGCAGGCCAAGTGGATGTGGCCCCAGGACGA
The DNA here is from genome assembly GCA_035275565.1 of Pseudonocardiaceae bacterium. Lineage (GTDB taxonomy): Bacteria > Actinomycetota > Actinomycetes > Mycobacteriales > Pseudonocardiaceae. The sequence goes on from DATEMN010000398.1 coordinate 4,168, forward strand.
TTCCATCGTCGTGCTCAACTCTCGGCGCGGTAAGGGGACAACTGCCGCAGGCGCGGGAGACATTGCGGGGATCACGCTGAGCGTGGCGCGGATTCCCTGCAGCATCGCGGTGACGGTGACGTAGGGGCTGGCCGTGGCTTCCAGGACGTCGGCGATGAAGTCGGCGGCGAGGTCGGCGAGTAGGTCGGCCTGGTGCTCCGCGGTACCCCATGCGACGTAGGCGCCGGCCACACACGCATAGACCGCCTGCGGCAGGTCGCCGGTGACCGACAGGGTCCAGCGGACGGCGATGGACGGGGCCGGACGGGGACCGCAGGCCGGCACCGTCGTGTCGTCACATATGGCTGCGAGGCGCATCGGATCCTTCCTCGGGGTTGTGGGAGCAGGCGGTGTCGTCCTGGGTTGGGGCATGCACGACCGACGTGCCGCCGTCGGCGAGGGGGCGCGGGGGCGGGAGTTTGAGGCAGGCCCAGACGGCCGTGCCCGTACCGGCGGGCTGCACTTCGTGCCGGTCGGCCAGGGCGGCTACGAGGACGAGCCCGCGGCCGTGTTCGTCGTCCGCGTCAGCCGCGTGCGCGTGGAGGGGGCGACGCGGACCCTGGTCGATGACGGCCACCCATACATCGCCGGCGGTGAGCAGCACCGCAACCGTGACCCGCTCCCCCGGCGCGTGCACCACTGCATTCGTGACGAGCTCAGAAACGATCAGAAGGACGTCGTCCACGACCCGGCGTGCAACCCGCCACCGGCGGCAGGTCCCACCCACCAGCGTGCGGGCCTTGTGCGGCGTGTGCTCGGAGCGGCCCGGTAAGTGCCAGGTCTCCCGTAAGCAGGGCTGGGCTTCCCCGGCGCCCGGTGGCCACGGGTAGGGCTGGGGTGCCACGCCGTGCGCCGGGACGGGCCGCAGCTCACTGCAGGCGACGCCCAGGGCCTCGGTCTGGCTGCTGCCTTCGCGATCGGCACTCACAGCTGCTGTCCCTCCGTGCCAGGGTGGCCCGGCGTTGCTGGATCGGCGCCTGCTGCCGCGCCTTGTACGGTCCGGGCTGTGGGGTATGCGGCGAACGCCGGCATGTTCAGCAGCCACCCGCGCCACGCGGTGCGATCGCCCGGATACCAGGCAATCTCCTGCTCCGCGGGCGCCAGCAAGCCAGTGGCCCACCCTCCGGCCAAGACACGCTCGACGCTCCGCCATCCGATGCGGCGGCGTCGCGGGGTATCCAGCGGCGCGAGGTCGTACGCCTCACCCACCACCGCCCAGCCCTCCCGTACGGCGACGTCACAAAGAACCGATAACGCGCTGACAGCAGCCGGCGAGGCGAAGCCGCAGGTATACAGCACGACCCTTGCATCGCCGGGGACGGCGCCGACCGCCTCGTACGAGGCGGTTACGGGCTGTTGGGCCAATGCCCTTCTGGAGGAGTTCACTGGGCCCCCGATCGCCGACACAAGCCAGGACTCGATCCCGGGCGATACGGGTGGAGTTGACCCCTCGGCGATGGGCCGCTCACAGGGGATCTCGGCTCCCACACGGTCTTGCCGATGATCTCCTCGGCACTCCCCCAACGGCCCTTGCATGACCGGGCCGCCACCAGTAGTCCGCGGCCGCGGCCGAGCAGGTGCGTGCCGCGGGTGGGCCCGGAGGCAGGCGTCAGGGATGCCGGGTCAGCACCACGGACCTCCAGGCGTTGGACGTGGTCCAAGAGCGGGAGACAGCCGCCGACTTCGCGTCCTTTCGGTGTCCTTGCGTGGACCACTGCGCTGGTCACGAGTTCGCTGACCACGCAGGAGACATTCCCGACCGTCTCCTGGTTCGCGCCCCGCACGGCGAGCACGCGGTCCGCACGGCGACGGGCGTTCGCGACCCGCCGGGGGTGCGCGGGACAGCGGGGCCGGCCTGTGGTCGGCTCGGGCGGTTCCGGCATACGGATGCCTCCCTGGCTCCGTTGACCTGCGGCGACACAGGCAGCAAGAAGTGATCAACTCTGCACACAGAGTTGCCGAGAGCCCCACTATCCCGCCGCAACACCCCAAGGTGCAAGTCCCTACTTTGAGTTGGGATCACCTTGCTTGTCGCGAACAGTCGCACCAGGGCAAACTGACCTCAGCCGACAAGGGGAGGAAGGACGCGCGTGCCCGTAAACCGGAATCCCACCGTGCGGCAGCGGCGCCTCGGCCGCATGCTCAAGGACCTGCGCACCCAAGCCGGCAAGACACTCGCCCAGGCCGCCGGCGAACTGCAGTGCGCCGAATCCAAGATGAGCCGGATCGAGGCAGCCCAGTCCGGCGTCCGCGCCCTCGACCTGCGCGTGCTTTTGGACTTCTACGACGTCAAGGACCAGGCCCTGCGCGCCCGTCTGCAGGAACTGGCACGCCACGGCCGTGAACGCGGTTGGTGGTCCCAGCACGAAAACACCCTGAAGCCGGCCTACGCCGACTACATCGCCCTGGAATGGGACGCCGCCGACCTCTACGTCGTGGAGACCGACCTGGTCCCCGGACTCCTCCAGATCCCGGCCTACACCGAGGCCATCATCCGCGAGCAACGCCCCGACAAAGCAGACGACTTCGACTACGTCGAAGAACTCGTCAAAGTCCGAGGCCAGCGACGCCAGGTCTTCGCCCGCAGCACGCCCCTGCGACTGTGGGCCATCCTCACCGAGGCAAGTCTCCACCACCGCGTGGGCGGCCCGGACGTCATGCGCGAGCAACTCGACTACCTCGCCACGCAGGCCGCCGAAACCAACATCCAGATCCAGGTACTGCCCTCCGCCGCAGCCATCAACTCAGCACTGCACGGCCCGTTCGGGATCCTGTCCTTCCCCGAACCCGCGGAGACCGACGTCGTCTACGCCGACGGACTCATCGACACCGTCTACTACGAAGAACCCGCACAGGTGGAGATCTTCACCACGCTGTTCCGCCGCCTCAACTCGGAAGCACTCCCCGCCGACGAGTCCATCGCTCGCCTCCGCGCCGCCATACAGGAAATGGACTGACGCCGTGACCAAGCACTACCCCAACGCCGCCGAGGCCGGTTTCGACTGGTTCAAGTCGTCGTACTCCAGCGGCGAACAAAGCTGCGTAGAAGTGGCGATCACCCCCGGCACCGTGCCCGTCCGCGACAGCAAAAACCCCCACGGCCCCGCCCTCGCACTCACACCCACCGCATGGACCACCTTCATCACCCACACCAAGACCCAAATGCCCCTAGGCGAACCGGTCACCCCGACGCCGACTCCCCCCGCAACCGAAGCAGCAAGAGCCCGCTCCTCCGTCCACGGAGGAGCGGGCTCTCCTGTCCGCCGACGGACAACAGCCCCACACCGCAGAGCCTGAGTCGAGGGCAACGTCAACAGGGTGAAGCGGATCAAAAGGGACGGGTATGGCCGGGCCGGATTCGACCTCCTGC
>DATEMN010000399.1:0-2954 GCA_035275565.1 Pseudonocardiaceae bacterium
CCTCGGTCAGCAAATGACCGGCGAGCATCGCCTGGTCCCAGTTCTCGGCACCGACTAACGGACTCCACCTCAATGGGATGCATCCAGGCAACACCTCATCCGAGCCGCTCGGGTTGTAGTGCCACAGTGTGCCCAGGCGCGCCCGTGTTTGTGCAGTCGGGCGATAAATGTCAGGTCCCTTGGTGGTCACTGCGATGACACCTCGGGGAGCCAACAGCACCTGTGGAACCAGTACCGATGCTGTCTTACCCGACCCTGGACGGCCTAAGACCACCATCGCCAGGCGACCCGGTGCGGTGACCCAACCATCCTTGTTGATCCCCACATGTAAATCACTGCCATGGTGATCGCGCCAGTAGGAATGAACCGCGTTCCATGGGTCAGCGTGAGTGACGAGTTCATTAATGTGATCCCAGCGCGTATCGTGCTCAGAGAAGATCGATACCAAGGAAGGAAATGCTTTTCTGGCTCCGATCACCATGAGAATGACGCCCATACCCAGCGCGGTTGAGCGAGCAACACTGTCCGGGGCAAGGGCTATCGTGAACAGCCCCAACCCGAATATGGCCCACCACGGCCACCGCCACCCCCGCCTCAGCAGCCCAACCACAATCAGGACAATGCTGACCCCGCCCACGCGCGCCTCCCTTGGTCGTGACGCGGGTCTACCGCTCCCCCACGTCCCCCACCACCGCATCTGCGCCGGGCGGAACGCTACCGGTGGTCCCACCGTCGCTGTCGCCTGCCCGCTGCCTGGTGGGTCAGCACCGAATTTAGACCGTCCTCGCTATGGTTATTGCCCTTTCCGAAGGCCATACCCTCTGCCCGGCAGCATCCGGCCACCACCGTGCGGCGGGACTAGCTACGTCACTTCCTCGCCTCCTCGGTCAGCCCCTCGATTGCGCTCCCCCGTCCTACTTGGTGGACCTCACCGGTGCGTCGGGTGTGACCCCCCGTGACAGGTGTCGCCGGTGGGGTGGTGGCTGCACACCCTGGACCACCGCGGCGGCTGCGGTCGATGTCCTGCCAGCCGCCCGGCTCGAGTGATCCGGTCCCGCTCGTGACCAACGATCTTGTGAAAACTGGCGCTACGGAGCCGGGCGGGCTGTAGGGCAGGTGACCGGGGTCACGGTTGCGTATGTTGAGTGGCCGTGTCCGGGGACGGGGATGAGAAGGGCTTCCTGACCGCGAAGCAGCTGGCGGTGTGTGGCTGTTTCGACGGCGCGCGCCCAGCGGCTTGCCGACCAACAGGCCCACTATGAAAGCTGCTTACCGAGCTCCGTACCCAGGGCCAGACTGGCTGTTTTCGGCAGCCACCCCGCGCTGGCCAACGAGTCGGTACGAAGGAAACTAACCTCATGCCCGACGAGATCATCGGCACGGACTATGACCCGGATTTCTCGCACGCGATGCTGGTCGCCGTGCTGGTCAAACTCGGCGGCAGCATCGAACTCGACGCCGCCGACCTCGCCCCCGACGTGATGGGAAACGCCGAGGGTGTGCTGTACCGCATGGCGTTACAACCATTACCTGGCCAGCGTTTCCGCCTCTCAGTGGTGCCCACCGCTGCCGACACCCAGCAGCGATGATCCGGTCATTTCGCTGACCAACTACAGTTACCCTCCTCGGTGGAGCTGAGTGTCGGAGTAAAACCTGAATTAATTAATTATCTGTGGCGCAAGAGCAGCCGCAGCACGGGGAGCGAGCAACTGTGTTGAAGTCGCCACCACTGGAGTTGTTGCCGGTGCCCTGCTCGTGAGCCTCATGCGGTTTGTGCAACGCTCTGTTACCGGTGCCGCCGTGGTAGGACGTGGAAGAAATCTGCCAGCGCACGGATGATCGCGGGTCGCTCCCGAGGAGTGGTACCACGCAAAGCGACGACGAGGATGATCAAACGGACTACCGCGGCGCCCGCTGTCACGACGGTGGCCAACACATACGGATCGATGCTGCGAACGGTATCCACAGAACCCTCCAGCCTCATCGGCTGAAGGTCTCTCGATCTCCAACCGAACCAGGACGTGACTGATCGGTTGGAGGTCTCTTCCGCCAGCTAAAACCGCTGGCCGACAGTACCGGGCGTGAAGCCTAAGACGACACTACCGCGAAGGAATACTCCCCTCACTGCACACGAGCGTATCACCGACTGCTGCCCGACGACTCATCGTAAGTGCCTCTACCCCGGCCCGGCGCTTGGGTAGCTACGACCAGTGCCGATGGCCCACATGATCTGGAAACGTGCTGATCGCGCTGCGCGACCTCCACCACCAGATCCACATGGCGCAGCTGGCCGAACAAGGAACCGTGCGTCTGGCGGCGCTCGGTGCTCACCAGAGCGCACCCCCCACGACAAGGCAAAAAAAGGGGGCGGGATACGGGTCGTAGGCCAGGACGGTGCCCTTTCGGCACGCCCTACTCCGTGATCAGGCCGTTCGTTGGTAGAGGTCTCTCACAAGAGGTCGAGCTGAACGTTGGGATCCACACGACGCAGGCGTCCCGGGTCTGCGCTTAGCGCGGGCCAACCTCGAGTCCGCGCGGTGTGGACAACGTGTCCGGCGCAGCCGTCGAAAACGTCAGCGGTCAAGAGCAGTTGATCAACTTGGTCGGCAGTGGCGGCGTCCAGTTCACCAAGGATCACTGAGGGGTGACCCAGGATCTCGGCGAGTTGAGGACCGGCGTCGGGCCGGACTGCGCGGACCTCGGTGAGTGCGAGGGTGGGCAGGTATAGCGGCAGCGACAGTGCCCACGCGGTGTCGAACCAGGCCATCGCGGAGATGCGACCGCGCACGAGCGCGGCCAGCGCCGAGGCGTCGAGAACCTTGCCGCCGATCACGCCGCGGTGTCGGACGCCACGACGTGACGCTGGCGGATCTCCTCATCGCCGGGCCATTCGGCGCCGAATCCAGCGTAAGCGCGGCGGTAGTCCTCCAGGGTGGGGGCGCCGTAACGGGCGA
>DATEMN010000400.1:0-2692 GCA_035275565.1 Pseudonocardiaceae bacterium
CTGCGGCGTATCATTGCTGCAGCGATCGGAGCAGGTCATGACCATCACGTCTCGCTATTCGGTGCCGCTACTGGCGGCTATCGGTTTGTGCCTCGCGGTCCTGGCAGCGCCAGTGGCCGCGGCCCAACCCACGTGTGTGAACACCGCCCCGAACACCACGCAGTGCGCCACCAACGGCAGCAGTTCGATCACCACCTCACCGCCTGCGATGAACAACGGCCCGTTCTACGGCTGGCCGTACCGCGGTGGCATCGTGCTGGGCCTCTGGTAGCACCCGCCCCTGACAAGCGCCCCGCATTGTCACGCCCACAAGGTTTCGGCTAACCTAACTTTTCTATTCGCCATCCCGGATAGAGAGTGAGTTCGTTGGCAATCGAAACCAAGGCACGGGTACGCCCGGGCATGCTGCTGCTCGGCCCGGCATTCGTCGCCGCAATCGCCTACGTCGACCCCGGCAACGTCGCCGCCAACGTCAGTGCAGGCGCCCAGTTCGGGTTCCTCCTGGTGTGGGTGATCCTGGTCGCCAATGTCATGGCCGGCCTGGTGCAGTACCTGTCGGCCAAGCTCGGCCTCGTCACCGGGCGCAGCCTGCCCGAGGCGGTGGCCGACCACTCCCGCACCCGCACCCGTATCGCGTACTGGCTGCAGGCCGAATTCGTCGCGATGGCAACTGATCTCGCCGAGGTCGTCGGTGGTGCGATAGCGCTCTACCTGCTGTTCGACCTGCCGCTACTCATCGGCGGCGTGATCACCGGCGCCGTCTCACTGCTGTTGCTGGCCGTCCAGGACCGCCGCGGCCAGCGGATGTTCGAGCGCGTCATCACCGGGCTGCTGCTCGTCATCGCGATCGGCTTCCTCACCAGCCTGTTCGTCGCGCCGCCGTCACCGGCAGACGTGGCGGGCGGCCTGCTCCCCCGGTTCGACGGCCCGGAGAGCATCCTGCTGGCCACCGCCATGCTCGGGGCGACCGTGATGCCGCACGCCGTCTACCTGCACTCGGGGCTTGCGCGCGACCGGCACGGCCATCCCGAGGCGGGCGCCCCGCGACGCCGCCTACTGCGGATCACCCGCTACGACGTCGGCCTCGCCATGCTCGTCGCGGGGGCGGTGAACCTCGCGATGCTGCTGGTCGCCGCGACCAACCTGCAGGGCATGGAGAACACCGACTCCATCGAGGGCGCCCACGCCGCGGTGCAGAACACGTTGGGCCACACGGTCGCCCTGTTCTTCGCCATCGGACTGCTCGCCTCAGGTCTCGCCTCGACGTCGGTGGGGGCCTACGCCGGAGCGATGATCATGCAGGGCCTGCTGCGGCGCAGCTACCCGCTGCTGCTGCGGCGGCTGGTGACGCTGATCCCCGCACTCGTGATCCTGGCCATCGGCGTGGACCCCAGCCGGGCGCTGGTGCTCTCACAGGTCGTGCTGTCGTTCGGCATCCCGTTCGCCCTGATCCCGCTGGTACGCCTGACCAGCAATCGCGTGCTGATGGGCGCCGACGTCAACCACCGCGTGACCACCGCGCTCGGATGGTTGGTCGCCGGAGTGATTACGGTGTTGAACGTGGTGTTGATCTACCTGACCGTCACAGGCTGAATGCAGCCGTACTTCGCGTACGGATCGAACCTGAACGTTGCGCAGATGGCGCAGCGCTGCCCCGATGCGCTCAACCCGCTGCCGGCCACCCTCGCCGACCATGACTGGCTGATCAACGAGCGCGGCGTCGCGACCGTGGAACCCGTCGACGGAGCCGAGGTGCACGGCGTGCTCTGGCAGGTCAGCGACAGCGATCTGGACGTCCTCGACAGCGCCGAGGGTGTGCCCGTCCGGTACCGCCGCGACAAACTCGTCGTGCACACCGAGCACGGCCCGCGCCATGCCTGGGTCTACATCGACCACCGCGTCGAACCCGGCGCCCCCCGGCCCGGATACCTGGAGCGGGTCATCGACGGTGCGCGCCACCACGGGCTGCCGCAGCGTTGGGTCGACTTTCTGCACCGGTGGGATCCGAAGCACTGGCCGCGCGCCCTGGCACCGACTGAAAAGCCTGGGCCGCAATCACTCTCAGAACTGCTGGCCGATCCTCATGTCGAGGAGTCCAGCACGCTGCGGTCGGGATTCGGCTTCCTCGCGATCCACGGCGGCGGCCTGGAGCAGATGACCGACGTCATCGCCGAACGCGCCGCCGAGGCCGCCGGCGCGTCGGTCTACGTCGTGCGCCACCCCGACAACTACCCATACCATCTGTCGTCAGCGTCCTATGCCGCCGCCGAGTCCGACCGTCTCGCGGAGTTCCTCGACCACGTCGCGTTCGCGGTCTCGCTGCACGGCTACGGACGCATCGGCCGCAGCACCCACCTACTCGCCGGTGGCCGCAACCGCGCATTGGCCGCGCACCTCGCCGACACCGTTGCGCTGCCCGGCTATCAGGTGATCACCGACCTGGACTCCATCCCGCGTGAGCTACGCGGAATGCACCCGGCCAACCCCGTGAACAAGCCACGGGGCGGTGGCACCCAACTCGAACTCACCCCCCGAGTGCGCGGCACCAGCCCGCGCAGCGGTCCGGTGGGCGAGGACGGACTGACCCGCGCCACCTCACTGCTGGTCGACGGCCTCGTGACGGCGGCCCGCACCTGGCGCCCCGTCTAGACCCATCCACTCCGCAGCCGGCTCCGAATAGGGAGTGTGGAAC
>DATEMN010000401.1:0-2192 GCA_035275565.1 Pseudonocardiaceae bacterium
GGTCACCCAGCATGGAGCAGCCGACGCAGGCGTGGTCGGGCCAGCCGGATACCCCGGGGTCGAAGAAGGCGCGGTACACGATCAGCTGACGACGTCCCTCGAACAGGTCGAGCAGACTCGCCTTGCCGTCGGGCCCGTCGAACTCGTACTCCTTCTCCACCGCCAGCCACGGCATCCTCCGACGCTTGGCGGCCAGGGCGTCGCGGGCGTGGGTCAGTTGCTTTTCTTCCACGAGCAGTTGCCGGCGCGCGGCTTCCCACTCCTGCGGTGAGACGATCGGTGGTGTCTCCATGGTGGCGTTCACCTTCCGGTTCGGCGCGGGCTCGTGCGCCGCGTCAGCGGTGTGAGCCGTGCGCTGTTCAGCGGGACCCCATGTGTCCAGGGTCGGTCGCCGCCGCCATGGGTGCACGTTCACGGGAGACATCGGAACGCGTGTGATCGAGTGGATCGAGTGGATCGAGTGGATCGAGTGGTGGGTGCGCGGGTGGGCTGAGTTGTGGTCGGCGCCGTGGGTGCGGAGGCCTCGCCCGGAGGGCACCCTCTTTGGGCGAGGCCTCAGCCGGGCCTGGTGCTATTTGCTGACGGCGAAGCGCATCAGGGCGGTCTCGTCGCCCTGTTTGATCTTCCCCGTCACGTTGATCACCTCGAGTTTCCAGCTGTCCCCGACCCGGACGGCCTTGGCCACGGCGCAGCCGTTGTCCTGGGTGAGCAGGCTCGGCCAGATGTCGGCGACCTGCTGAGTGCTGCCCCCGGAGGCGTCGTACACCTTGAAGCTGATGTTGCGGGCCTTCTGGAAGGAGCTGCCCTTCTTGTAGGCGGCAGCGACGAACACGATCGACGTGATGTTGGGCGGTACCCGCGCGAACTCGACCGTCACCGTCTCGTCGTCGCCGTCCCCGCGTCCGGTCTGGTTGTCGCCGCTGTGGACCAGGGAGCCGTTGCCCATGGGGTCGAGAGAGTCGAGGCCGGCCAGGCGCACCGGATCCCCGCCCTGCATGGCGACGGCGATCAGGTCCAGGTCGGTGCCGGTCTTACGGCGGAGCATGCCCATCATCCCGCCGCTGCTGCCGGCGGTGGGGTCCCAGGACACCCCCATGGACAGATGGGTCACTCCGTCCAGATCTGCCGGGCCGTCTTCCTTCGTGAGCGTAATCATGCGTGGATCATCCTCTTGGTGACGGGACTGCGACACGCAAAGTGTGCCTGGAACTCCCCGTGTTCCGCGCGACTGGTTCGACAGTTTCCAGTTCGTCCCTATTACGTCGAATTGGTGTTGCAGTGCCGCATGTTGAACGTCAGGCCGGGCGAACTATCGTCGCCCGACATGAAGGTTCGCCACAGGGTTCGCGTGGTTCTGCTCGATGGCGATCATCTGGTGTTCCTGCGCCGAGGTCGGCCAGGTGCCGCCCCGTACCGGACGACCGTCGGCGGGAGTGTCGAGCCCGCCGACGCAGACCTCGAAGCGGCGCTGCGCCGCGAGGTCATGGAGGAGATCGGCGCCACGATCGGTCCTGCCACCGAGTTCCTGACCGTGACCGAACCGGGTGGGGCGACCACGGTCATGGAGCACTACTTCCTCGCCGACTTGCTGGACATGCAACTGGACCGCCGTCACGGGCCGGAGCTCGATTCCCCCGACACGGGCGACTTCGCGCCGGTCCGAGTAGCGGTGCGAGCCTCGGCCGTGAGAGCACTGAACCTCCAGCCGACCGAGCTCGCCGCGTACGTGCTTGAGCACGTCGAGGCATGGAGAGCCCGGTAGGCGACCCTGCTTTTGGGCCTCTCCTGAGGCCGTGCTGCACCTCCGGGGAAAGGGCGAGGGGTGTCGCAGCCGCTTCATAGGGCGGAATTGGGTGCCCACCGGGCGCATCCACCGAAGTCGCCTCTGCGTCTGTCCCGGTATGGATCTCGAAAAGCGGCCTGCTGACGCGCCGGCGCCCCAGGCCCAGGTGCCCGCGCAGCCCTCGGGGGAGGGCTGTCTGGTGGTGGCGATCCGGATTCCCGTACGGATCGTCGTGCTGGTTCTCGTCGTTCCGGTACGGATGCTGTGGGACGCGTTCGTGGTCGGCGGGCGGTTCCTGAACGACACCGTGCTGCGGCCCGTGGGGCGCGGCCTGTTGTGGGTGCTCGCGCCGGTCGGGCGAGGGCTCGTACGGCTGGCCGAGGGCGTCGCCACCGTCACGGGCCTGCTC
>DATEMN010000402.1:0-2095 GCA_035275565.1 Pseudonocardiaceae bacterium
CTCGGCTGGAGGTTCTCGTCGAGGGGTTCGGCGCCGACGAGTTTCTCGGAGCTATGAAAGGGCTCGGTGTTGATGTGGGTTCGTGGTTGCCAGCAGCCGGTCGCACGCCCGACGAATACACGGATGCCAGGGCTGTACTACTGGAAGCCAACTCGTCGGGCTACGCCGTGGGTCGGCCTCACGCTCCGGTGAATTGACGGGTATTTCAACGCATCATTGCCTACCCTGCGATGTGGTCCCTGATTATCGATCGGATCGCCGTTGTGTGGCGCCAATTTTCAAGAAGGCGTGGTCCACCTAGTACTCCAGCCGTAGTTCGTGACCATGCCGGTGGCCTGGTCACGATGGGGTTTGGGGGTGTCGGCGTGTCGGGTCGGTGAAGGGCGGCCACCGCGTGATTCTGTCGAATGTGTGTGCAATACAACTGAATTCGCGGTGGCCGCTGCCCACAGCGTAGCGGGTGATCGGTGGCGGGCGGGGTTCGAGGAACTGATGGGGCGGGTCGCCGGGCGTTTCCGGCGCGTGGAACCACGCAGGACCGCCCGAGAGATGGTCGCCGGCTTGGCCTCGGAACTACCGGCGAAAAATTGCTGGACGCTGTCGGAACATGCCGGGCATGAGACGCCGGATGCCATGCAGCACTTGCTGTCTCGCGCCGCATGGGATACCGACGCGGTGCGCGATGATCTGCGGGACTATGTCGTGGAGTCCCTCGGCGACCACGACGCGATCCTCGTGGTGGACGAAAGCGGAGACCTGAAGAAAGGCACGGCCACCGTCGGTGTCCAGCGTCAATACACCGGTACGGCTGGACGCATCGAAAACGCGCAGGTGGCGGTGTTCTTGAGCTACGCCACCCCACGCGGGCACACCTTCATCGACAGGTCGTTGTACCTGCCGAAATCCTGGACCAGCGACCCCGAGCGGTGCGCGGAGGCCGGTGTGCCCGAGGAGGTGGAGTTCGCGACCAAACCCGCACTGGCACAAGCGATGATCACCCGGGCACTGGACGCGGGCGTGCCCGCACCGTGGGTGACCGGCGACGAGGTCTACGGCGCCGACCCGAAACTGCGGGCAGCGCTCGAGGCCCGCGGTGTCGGATACGTGCTGGCCATCGCCTGTGACCGCCGCGTCACCACCGCAGCCGGACGCGCCCGCGCCGACGCGGTGGTCACCGCCCTGCCCCGCCAGGCATGGCAGGCGATCTCCGCCGGCCACGGCGCGAAGGGCCCCCGCGTCTACGACTGGGTGTGGATCGGCATCACCGCCGACACCGACGACCCGGCTCCTGGACATCGGTGGCTGCTGGTACGCCGTAACCGAGTCACCGGTGAACTGGCCTACTACCGCTGCTACGCAGCCAGTCCGGTCACCCTGGCCGCCCTGGTGTCCGTGGCCGGGCGCAGGTGGTCGATCGAGGAGGATTTCCAATCCGGCAAGGGCCTGGCCGGGCTCGACCAGCACCAAGTCCGCCACTGGCGGTCCTGGCACCGATGGACCGTGCTGTCCATGCTGGCCCTGGCCCTGCTCACCGTCCTGGCCGCTGCCGAACACACCAGCCAGACCGCACCCGAAGACTTGATCCCCCTGACCCGCAACGAGATTCGCCACCTGACCGCCGTACTGATCCTGCACCCGATCCTCGACATCGGCCACCGCCTGCGCCGATCGCTGTGGCGACGACGCCACCAGCACCGCGCCAAAACCAGCCACTACCAGCGCCGACACGCCAAACCACCACAACCGGCCAATTCGTGATGCCGCCACGCAGCGGCGGCATCACGAACTACGGCTGGAGTACTAGGCAAGACCGGTGGGTCGCAATTGGGCTGAATAGATACAGCTTTCGTCGCTCAATACAACTCGGCAACAGACCAACCAGCTGGCAGACTCGATCACCATGTCGAGCAACGATGAGTCCGCGGCTGTGCATACGCTGCCCCAGCTCCCCAGTGACGAGGTAGCAGGGCGCAGCTTGGGCCGAGCGATAGTGGGGTTGGGTGGTCTCGGAGTCCTTTTCGGGCTCTTTCTCCCACTGGCGCACGACCCCCATTTCGACGCAACGTACTCGCTGATGGGGTCGCGTCAGTTCGGC
>DATEMN010000403.1:0-14098 GCA_035275565.1 Pseudonocardiaceae bacterium
GTGAGCACCCAGATGACGCCGTTATCGGCCAACGGCACCCGAGCGTCGACCAAGGTGTCCACCAGATCACCGTCGTCGTCGCGCCACCACAGCAGCACCACGTCAACGATCTCGTCGGAGTCCTCATCCAGCAGGTCGGCGCCGATCACCTCCTCGATCGCGGCGCGCACGTCGTCATCGACATCGCTGTCCCAGCCGAGTTCTTGCACGACCATGTCCGATTGGATCCCAAGCCTCTCGGCAACGCCGATCTTGCCGGCGTCTCCCGCCGCGGCGGCGACCACGGTGTTCACCCCTCCACTACGTCGAGCCCGGCGACGACCGTCGGGTGATTTTACTACTCAATGGCACCCCAGCGAACACTGCGGCCTGGCCAAAGCGCAACAGCCAGCAGCGGGACACGCCGGTCTTGGCCTGCTCGCGCGGGTTACCCCCGGGTAGCAGTGACACCGAGTGCGAGGCGGACGAGCATGGAGCACGATGACCCCAGGCGATCGGTCCTGCGCAACCAGCAGGTCGGTCACCTGCGATTCCCAGGACACGAGGAGATCTCTTGACCACGCAGCAAGGCCGTCCACCCGCTCGCGTGCGGGTCATCCGCGACGGGATGGCGGCGCACCTGCCCGATATCGACCCGGACGAGACCGCGGAGTGGCTGGAGGCATTCGACTCCGCGGTGCTGTCGGGGGGAAAGCAGCGGGCGCGGTACCTGATGCTGCGGCTGCTCGAACGGGCCCGCGAAACCGGCGTCGGCGTGCCCTCGTTGACCAGCACGGACTACGTCAACACCATTCCCACCGAAAACGAGCCATGGTTTCCGGGGGATGAGGATACCGAGCGGCGCTACCGGGCGTGGATCCGGTGGAACGCGGCGATGATGGTGCATCGGGCGCAACGTCCCGGAGTCGGTGTCGGCGGCCACATCTCCACCTACGCCTCCTCGGCCGCGCTCTACGAGGTGGGCTTCAACCACTTCTTCCGGGGCAAAAACCATCCGGGCGGCGGGGATCAGATCTACATCCAGGGCCACGCGTCGCCCGGTATCTACGCCCGCGCGTTCCTCGAAGGCCGGCTCACCAGCGACCAGCTCGACGGGTTCCGCCAGGAGTTCTCGCACGCCGGCCCGGGTGGTGGCCTGCCCTCCTACCCGCATCCCCGGCTGATGCCTGACTTCTGGGAGTTTCCCACCGTCTCGATGGGACTGGGCGCGATCAACGCGATCTTCCAGGCCCGGCTGAACCGCTACCTGCAGGCCCGTGGTCTCAAGGACACCTCCGACCAGCACGTGTGGGCCTTCCTCGGCGACGGCGAGATGGACGAGCCGGAATCCCGCGGGCAGATCCAGGTGGCGGCCGTCGAAGGGTTGGACAACCTCACCTTCGTGGTGAACTGCAACCTGCAGCGTCTTGACGGCCCGGTCCGGGGCAACGGCAAGATAATCCAGGAGTTGGAGGCGTTCTTCCGCGGCGCCGGCTGGAATGTCATCAAGGTGATCTGGGGCCGCGAGTGGGACGGCCTGCTCTTCGCCGACCGGCAGGGCGCGCTGGTGAACCTGATGAACGTCACACCCGACGGTGATTACCAGACCTACAAGGCCAACGACGGTGGCTACGTGCGAGACCACTTCTTCGGCCGTGACCCGCGGACCAAAGAGCTCGTCAAGGAGCTGTCCGATGCCGACATCTGGAACCTCAAACGTGGCGGGCACGACTACCGCAAGGTCTACGCCGCCTACCAGGCCGCCACGCAGCACCACGGCCAACCCACGGTGATCTTGGCTAAAACCATCAAGGGCTATGGCTTGGGCCCGCATTTCGAGGCCCGCAACGCCACCCATCAGATGAAGAAGCTCACCCTAGAGGATCTCAAGATCGTCCGCGACGCCCAGCGCATTCCCATCACCGACGCGCAGCTGGAGGAGGACCCCGCGCTGCCGCCGTATTATCACCCGGGACCAGACGCGCCGGAGATCCAGTACCTGTGCGAGCGCCGCAAGGCGCTCGGTGGATTCCTGCCCGAGCGACGCACCAAGTCCAAGCCCCTGGTGCTGCCCGGTGACAAAATCTACGACGTGCTGCGCCGCGGGTCGGGCAAGCAGGAGGTCGCCACCACGATGGCGTTCGTCCGGCAGCTCCGCGAACTGATCAAGGATCCGGAGATCGGACCCCGATTCGTACCGATCATTCCGGACGAGGCGCGCACCTTCGGCATGGACTCGATGTTCCCCACGCAGAAGATCTACAACCCGCACGGGCAGCTTTACACCTCGGTAGACGCCGAGCTGATGCTGGCCTACCGAGAGAGCGAGCAGGGCCAGATCCTGCACGAGGGCATCAACGAGGCGGGCTCCACCGCCTCGTTCACCGCGGCGGGCACCTCCTACGCCACCCACAACGAGCCGCTGATCCCGGTCTACATCTTCTACTCAATGTTCGGCTTCCAGCGCACTGGCGACGGCCTCTGGGCGGCCGGTGACCAGATGGCCCGCGGTTTCCTACTCGGCGCGACCGCCGGGCGTACCACGCTGGTTGGCGAGGGATTGCAACACAACGACGGGCACTCCCTGCTGCTCGCCGCGTCCAACCCCGCCGTGGTTGCCTACGACCCGGCCTGGGGCTATGAGATCGCGCACATCGTGCGCGACGGCCTGCGACGGATGTACGGTGACGACGCTGCCCGCGATCCGAATGTCTTCTACTACCTCACCATCTACAACGAGCCTTACCGGCAACCGGCCGAACCTGCGGATCTCGACGTCGAGGCGCTGCTGCGCGGCCTGTACCGGTACGCACCGGCCCCGGGCACTACTGGGCCACGAGTCCAGCTGGCCGCTTCGGGAGTGGCGTTGCCGTGGGCCCTGCGAGCCCAGGAGATGCTCGCCCAGGACTGGGATGTGCAGGCCGACGTGTGGTCGGCGACATCGTGGACGGAGCTACGTCGCGAGGCTGTCGAGGTGGACCGGCACAACCTGCTGCATCCCGAGGCCGAGCCCCGGGTGCCGCACGTGACCCGGGCGTTGGCCCAAGCGCCGGGCCCGCTGGTCGCGGTGTCGGACTGGATGCGCGCGGTGCCCGACCTCATCCGACCCTGGGTGCCCATCGACCTGGTCACTCTCGGCACCGACGGCTTCGGCTTCTCCGACACCCGCCCGGCGGCCCGGCGGCACTTCCTCGTCGATGCCGAGTCGATCACTGTGGCCGCGCTCGCCGCGCTGGCCCGCCGCGGCGAAGTGAAGCAGCCCATGGTCGCCGAAGCAGGTCGGCGCTACCGCATCAACGACCCGCGGGCCGCCGGCCCGCAGACCTCCGACCCGGGAGTGGCTTAACGGCCTGACGAGGCGGGTGGTGCCAAGCTTGCGGCCATCTCCCAGACCAGGATTTCGGTGCCGGCGGCGCCAGCGGTGACCCGCTGGTCACCGGCGGCGATCATCCGGGCCGCGTCGCCGGTGTCCAGGAAGCCGGTTCCTTCCAGATCCACCGCGCCGCGGGCGACGAACAGGTGCACGAACGCCGCAGCCGGTAAGTCAACGCTGCCACCCGGTCTCAGTCGCGCCACATGCAGCGCCGCATGCTGCTGCCGGATGAAGATCGCCCGGCAGTCCCGGTGGGCGTCCATCCCGGACGCCACCACCACAAGCTCACCCGACCCGGCGTCCACCGGGCCCAGCTCGCTGTTGATGTCCAACTGCTCGTAGCCGGGTGTGGTCGAGCGGGTGTCCGGGGGTACCCACATCTGCACGAAATGCACGTCCTGATCGTGCGGCTCGTCACCCGACCAGGAATCGTTCTTCTCGGAATGCCGGATCCCGGTACCGGCGCTCATCCGCTGGGCCAGCCCAGGGTAGATCACCCCGGTGTTGCCCTGGGAATCCTCGTGCACCAGGGTCCCGTCCAGCACCCAGGTGACGATCTCCATATCGCGGTGCGGGTGGGTCTCGAACCCCATCCCGGGCTTCACGACATCGTCGTTGCTCACCAGCAGCAGCCCGAAATGGGTGTTGGCCGGGTCGTAGTGGCGCCCGAAGGAGAAGCTGTGCCAAGAATCCAGCCATCCGAGCTCGGTGTGCATGCGCTGACCCGCCCGGCGCACGTCGACCTTCGATACGAGCTTCGGTGCAGAGCTAACCATCGTCTCTCCTCAGGGCTACGTTTCGGTGTCGAACACTACCCAGGTACCCGCCGCAATACCGTGCGATGCTGGCGCCATGACCACCCAGGCCAGCAACCACCCGCTGCCGGCCAGCACACTGCGCCGGCTGGAACGGGCGTCCGGGGGGCTCGCCGCCGCCAGCGTTACCGAGATGGAACAGCACTACCCCTGGTTTCGCCGGCTGCCAGCCGACCAACGGGCCGGGATCCTGCTGGTCACCCAGACCAGCGTGGCCAACTTCGTCGAGTGGCTCAAGGACCCGCAACACTCAATCAAGCTCACCGTCGACGCGTTCCGCACCGCGCCGCGTGATCTGGCCCGCTGGGTCAGCCTGCGCCAGATCGTCGACCTGGTCCGGGTCGCCACCCTGGTCTTCGAACAACAGCTGCCCGAGCTGGCCGCCGACGACGCCGAACGTGCCGTGCTCACCGAAGCATCGCTGCGCTATGGCCGCGAGGTCGCCTTCGCCGCCGCCAGCACCTACGCCGGCGCCGCCGAGGTCCGGGGCGCCTGGGACGCTCGGCTGGAAGCCCTGGTGGTGGACGGCATCATGCGTGGCGACGGCGAGGAGTGGCTGCTGTCCCGCGCCGCGGCGCTGGGTTTGGAACCAGCGGCCCCAGCCACGGTGCTAGTGGGCAACCCACCCCCGGACGAGCCTCCGGAGCTGCGAGGCGTACTCGTCGGCGTGCAGGGATCCCGCCTGGTGCTGGTCGTCAGCGGCCACGACCTGCCCGAAGACCCCCACCTGATGGAGGCGTTCGGCGAAGGCCCGGTGGTCGTCGGACCGACGGTGCCTTCTCTGGCCGAAGCGCACCGCAGTGCCGCCGACGCCCTGTCCGGACTGCGGGCTGTCGCGGCCTGGCCCACCGCACCCCGCCCGGTACCGGCCGCCGAGCTGCTCCCCGAGCGTGCGCTGGCCGGGGACCCGGAGGCCGAACGGTTACTGGTCGATCAGGTGATGCGTCCGTTGGTGGCGGCCAGCGGAGTCCTGCTCGAGACACTCGACGCGTTCTTCGACGCCGGTGGGGTCCTGGAGACCTGTGCCCGGCAGCTGTTCGTCCACCCCAACACGGTCCGTTACCGTTTGGGCCGGATCGCCGACATCACCGGGCGGGTGCCGGGTAACCCGCGGGATGCGCTGGTGTTACGGGTCGGCCTCGCGGTCGGCCGGCTGGCTCGTTCCCGCGGCCTGTGGTAATGAACAATCAAAGACCGTCGCATGCGCCTGGCCGAGCCGACTTGTTGGAGACAATCCACAAAGAAGCCCGCTTGGACTTCGTGAGCGCCAGCATCTACGTTGCCGCCGTGTCTGGTGTTCAGTAGGCGGATGATCGCGCTGCTCGCGCCCGGACAAGGTGCTCAGTCCCCGGGCATGCTCACGCCATGGCTAGCGTTGGAGGGCGCCCAGGCCCGAGTGGCGGCGTGGTCGACGGCGACGGGGCTCGATCTGGCGCGGCTAGGCACCACCGCGGACACCGAGGAGATCAGGGACACCGCAGTGACCCAGCCGCTGGTGGTGGCGCTGTCGCTGCTCGCCGCCGAGGAGCTGGCCCGCAGGATCGACCTCCCAGTTGATGCCCCGGTCGTGGGGCACTCGGTCGGAGAGCTCACCGCAGCGGCGATCGCCGGTGTCCTCACCGCTGATGAGGCGGTCGCGCTCGCCGCCGTCCGCGGCCGGGAGATGGCTGCGGCCTGCGCGCTGGAACAGACCGGGATGTCCGCGGTGCTCGGGGGCGACGCCCAGGAAGTCACCGCGGCATTGATCCGGAGGGGATTGGACGCGGCCAACCGCAACGGCGCCGGACAGGTCGTCGCCGCGGGTCCGATCGGCGCGCTGGAGGAGCTGGCGCAGGACAAACCTGATCGGACGCGGGTAGTACCGCTACGCGTCGCCGGAGCGTTCCACACTCGGTTCATGGCCTCAGCCGAGCAGGCGCTGGCTGACTACACCGTCCAGTTCACTGCGAAGGATCCTTCGCGCCCGCTGCTGTCCAACACCGACGGCGAGGTGGTGGACGAGGGCGCGGAGATGCTGCGCCGGCTGGTTGCGCAGGTGACCAAACCGGTCCGTTGGGATCGCTGTATGGCCACACTGGGTTGCCACGGTGTCACCACCACCGTCGAGCTCCCACCCGCGGGCGCACTGTCCGGCCTGGTCAAGCGTGACCTGAAGGGCACCGTGACGCTGGCACTGAAAGGTCCCGACGACCTCGACCGGATCATGGGTCTGATCTACGACCACTCCGGCAATTCGGCATGAGGCCGCGCCTGCGGCAGCTGCCCGCCGGGGTCGGCGCGCGGATCTTGGGCGTGGGCAGCAGGCAACCCGAGCAGGTCGTGACCAACGCCGACATCGCCTCCCGTGGGGTCGACACCACCGACCAGTGGATCCGTGACCGGGTGGGCGTCATGGAACGGCGCTTCGCGCGCCAAGACGAGTCAGTGGTCGACATGGCAGTCGATGCGGGGGCCAAGGCGCTCGCCGACGCCGGGCTGATCCCCTCGGACATCGACATAGTGCTGGTCGCGACCTGCACCATGCCCTCACCCATACCCAACGCGGCCGGGCAGACCGCAGATCGCATCGGGGTGCGCGCCGCTGCCGCCTTCGACATCAACGCCGCCTGCGCCGGCTTCTGCTACGCGCTGGGAATGGCATCCGACATGATCTGCGCCGGGTCCGCCCGGTACGTGCTGGTGATCGGCGCGGAGAAGCTGTCCGACTGGGTGGACCCGACGGACCGCTCGACCTGCATCATCTTCGCCGACGGCGCGGGCGCGGCGGTGGTCGGCCCGACCAGCGAACACGAGCGGCCTGGGATCGGCCCGATCGCCGCCGGCAGCGCCGGGGACCTAGTGGACACGATCGTGGTAGCCGACCGCAACTCCTTCATCCGCCAGGAAGGCCAGGAGGTGTACCGCTGGGCGATCACCAAGATCGCACCAGTGGCGCTGCGCGCCCTGGAGCTGGCCGGGCTGGCTGCGGCCGACATCGACGTGCTGGTGCCGCATCAGGCGAACCTGCGCATCATCGAGGCCATCGCCAAACGCCTGCGAGCCGCCGGCGCTCGCGAGGACATGGTGGTGGCCGATGACATCATCCGCTCGGGCAACACGTCCTCGGCGTCGATACCGTTGGCACTTGACCACATGCGAGCTGAAGGACGGGTCCGCTCTGGGGACCTCGCGCTGCTCGTTGGATTCGGCGCCGGACTGTCTTATGCGGGACTGGCAGTGATCCTGCCTTGACCCGCTCCGGCGCCCATCGCCTACAACCGATAGAAGGGAATCATGGAGTGACGAACGAGGAGATTCTCGGTATCCTCGCCGAGATTGTGAATGAAGTAGCGGGCGTGGAGAACAGCGAGATCACCCCAGAGAAATCCTTCGTGGACGAGTTGGATATCGACTCGCTATCCATGGTGGAGATCGCCGTACACGTCGAGGACCGCTTCGGGGTCAAAGTCCCTGATGATGTGCTGGCCAATCTCAAGACCGTCGGTGACGCGGTGGACTACGTCGCCAAGACCGCATGACTCCTCCTGACATCGTCGTCACAGGGCTCGGCGCGACAACTCCGCTCGGTGGGGACGCCGCTTCGACCTGGGATGCGTTGCGGTCCGGCAAGAGCGGGATCGTGGCGCTGACCGAGGAGTGGGTGGATCGCTTCGACCTACCCGTGCGGATCGCCGCGAAGCTGGCCGTCGAGCCGGTCGATGAGCTCAAGCGGGTGGAGGCACGCCGCTGGGACCGTTGCGAGCAGGTCGCGGTGATCGCCGCGCGGGAGGCATGGCAGCATGCCGGCGCGCCAGACGTCGAGCCCGAGCGGCTCGCCGTGGTGATCGGCACCGGCATCGGCGGCGCGCTGACCCTGCTCGGGCAAGACGATCTGCTCGAGAACATGGGGATGCGCAAAGTGTCACCACTGACCATCCCGATGCTCATGCCCAACGGCCCCGCCGCCCATGTCGGGCTGGATCTGGGCGCGCGGGGTGGCGTGCACGCCCCGGTCGCCGCTTGCGCCTCTGGCGCCGAGGCGCTGGCCATCGCCTGGCGGATGCTGCGGGCCGGGGAGGTCGACGTCGTGGTGGCCGGTGGGGCCGAGGCCTGCATCATCCCCATCACCCTGGCCGGGTTCGCCCAGATGCGCGCCATGAGCACGCGCAACGACGAGCCCGAACGGGCCTCCCGCCCCTTCGACATCGCCCGGGACGGGTTCGTGCTCGGCGAGGGTGCCGGGGTGATGGTGCTCGAACGGGCGGAGTTCGCCGCAGCCCGCGGAGCCGTCGTGCACGGCCGGCTCGCCGGGGTGGGCACCAGCTCCGACGGCCACCACATCACCGCACCCGAACCAGAGGGCATCGGAGCCAGCCGAGCGATCTCAGCCGCGCTCCGCACCGCGGGACTGGACAAGACCGACATCGGACACGTCAACGCACACGCCACCGCCACCCCGGTCGGCGATGTCTCAGAAGCGGCCGCCATCCGGACCGCCATCGGAACCCACCCAGTGATCACCGCACCCAAAGGGGCATTGGGCCACCTACTCGGCGCCGCCGGCGCAGTCGAAGGCATGGCCTGCCTGCTGGCTATCCGCGACGGTGTCATACCCCCCACACTGAACCTGGAGGATCCCGACCCCGGCGTCCAACTCGACGTTGTCGTTGGATCCGCTCGCGAGGTAGACACCTACGCCGCCATCAACGACTCATTCGGCTTTGGCGGCCACAACGTCGCACTCGCCTTCACCTCAGCCTGACCGGCCGTGGGTAAGGCTCGCTCCCCTATCCAGGAGATAACGATGACAGCTGTCGCTGATCGTCACCGCACCGCTGCTCAAACCAGCAGCGGCGCAGCACCCGATCCACGGGGCCCGGAGCTGCTCCTCGCCTGCCTTGTCGATCCTGGCACGCTCGTGGGGCTGGCAGCCCCGCAGAGCCACCAACCTCAGCAGGGCACCCGTAGGTTGGCGCTCGGTGCGCCTGGGCTCAGTCGTAGCTCGTCCCCCTCACCGATCAGCGGGTAGGACACCCACCACCGCAGACACCGCACCGGCAGTTCGGGCGGCGCGTCAGCGGGGTTCTGCAGGCTGGTGAACGACACCAACGCGACCAGCCCACCACCGGCTCGGGGCTCCAGCCGATGCAGCACGATGCTGCCGTCGAGGGTGGACCGGTACTGGTCGCGCCAGGCCGCTTCCCCGGTGTCCCGGGCCCGCTGCGGGGTCACGGCGCTGCGCCACAGTTTGTAATCGCCAGCGTTGATCGCGTCGAAATACTTCTGCAGCACCCTGCGTGCCCGGTCGGCGTCGGGATGCACCGCGACGTCCTCGACGAGCGCGACAGTGGCTGGCCCCGGCTCGGGCGCGCGAGGCGGCGGGTTGGTGACGATCGGGGCAGCTCCCGCCGCCCCGGCGGCCGGTTGCCACTCGCGCACCAGCATCCCGGTGCCCACCGCAGCGACGAGCACCGCGACTGTCACCGCAAGAAATACCCACCCGCGTTGCACCCGGGCAGCCTACGGCTGCGAGGTCCGGCTTCTCCTCCCACGCCCATTGCGCCTCTTGTTCACCCGTCCGGAAATGGCCACCTGAATCACGGGTACCAAAGCCGACGAATTCGCCGACCTCGGCACGAACTATTAGCCCACGTGATGTAGCCAGGTTACCGGGGCACCGTCGGCAGCACGGCGGAAGGGTTCCAGCGCGTCGTCCCACGCGGCACCGAGGAGCTGGTCAAGCTGGTGGGCGAAGCTCTCCCGGCTGCGAGCCGTGGCGGCCAGCGCCCGCAACTGGTCCTCGGCGACCACGATGTCACCGTTGGCGCTGGTGCGGGCACGCCACAAGCCGAGTCCGGGTACGAAGCAGAAACGCTCCCCATCCAGCCCCGGGCTGGGTTGCTCGGTGACTTCGAAGCGCAGCATTGGCCACGCCCGCAGCCCGCTGGCAACCGTCGCCGCGACACCCGGTTGCCCGGACCAGTCGCATTCGGCACGCAACTGACCAGGCGCCGCTGCCTGGGCAGTCCACCGTAGATCCACCCTGGTCTGCAGGGCGGCCGCTACCGCCCACTCGACGTGCGGACATACCGCGGACGGCGACGAGTGGACGTAGATCGTCCCACTGGTGCTCATCTGGTGACCTCCGCTGATCGACGAGAAACGTCTTCCCCTACGTTCTCGTGATCACACAGGCACCTGATCAACTGGACATCGTCACACATTGTGCCCGTGCTGCAGCTAATATGCCAGCGACCCACCGCGCTGTGGGCTGAAAACCATGGAGGCTCAGGGGGCATGTGCCCCCAGCGCTTGCGCCGCAGCCACCACGTCGACCAGCCCGGTGCCCTTATCGAAGGACGTGGAGTACCGGCCCACGTTCTGGTAAGGCGCGCCATCGGAGTAGCGGAAGGCAGTGGATTTCAGTGCGTCCTCGATCTGAGCCGGCGTCGCGGTCGGGTTGGTCTGGAAGAGCAACGCCACGATACCGGCGATCTGTGGTGCCGCCATCGACGTACCACTGAGTGTGTTGTAGGTGCCCACGTCGAGAAGTCCAGGGCCGTTCTGCGGCTTGAGCCCAGTGGAGCAGATCGGTTGGTAGGGACGACAGGCGGCGACAATGTTCTCGCCTGGTGCCGAGATGTCCGGCCAGGTCGACGGGTCGTTCTTGGCGCCCCGGGAGGAGAACGCGGATACCAGACCGCTGCGGGTTCCGGTGCCCTTGTCGTTGTAGGCGGCCACCGAGATGATCCCGCCGGTCGGATCCTGGGCGGGTCCGTTGGTAAGGCTCTTCGAGCCGTCACCGCCGTCATTACCGGCGGCCCAGACGGTGACCACTCCCTCCGACGCGAGCTGGCGCTGAAGCTTGACGGTGGCCGACTCCGGGTCGAACTCGCCCCCACCCGGAGCACCGTAGGAGTTGTTGACCACCTTGATCGGCGGGCATTCCGCGGCGGACACTCCCGCTCCGCACGGCGCGGCGTGGTTCTCCAGCACCCAGTTCAGCGCCGTGTCCGCACTGATGACCGCCACGGCTGCGCCAGTGGACAACGAGACGATCTTGGCTTCGGGTGCTGCTCCGGACACCATGCTGCCGTCGCTGAGGGTGACGCTGCGACCGGCGGCGATGCTGGCGACGTGGGTGCCATGGCCGCCGAGAGACAGCGTGTCGGTGTCCACCGTAGTGGGCACTGACATGACACAGCCGGTCTCGGTGCTGGCCTCGTCCAGGCACACGCTCTTCAGGCTCTGCACGACCTTGCCGTCGGCGAATGCGGGGTGGGTGGGGTCGATCCCGGAATCGATCACCGCCACGCTGACACCGGCGCCGTCCAGCGACGAGCCGTTCAGGCCGACCAGGGTCTGCCGGGCCTCCAGGCCGCGAGTCGCCACCTGAGAGGCGGCGGCGTGCCGTGCGATGGGCTGGTCACCCTCGAGGTAGGTCACGCCGGGTTGGGTGCGCGCCGCCTCCACCTGTGATCTGGTCGCCCATGCAGCCACCACTCCGATCTTGCGGAAGGCGATGACCCGCTGCATGCCGGTGGCAGCGGCGGCCCGCTCGGCATCGGCAAGCGTCGCCCCGTGAAGCATCACCGGTAGCCGGCCGGAGGCGGTGGTGAGCAGCTGACCGATCAACGACGGTGATAGCGGCACGGGTACCGATTCGCCAACCGTCGGCATGGCGGCCAGCGAACCCCCGGCAAGCAGACCGGTGACAAGCAGACCGGTCAGCACACCCCGTCGAGCCATGAGCTTCTCCCCTTCGTCCTACACCGTGCGCCCTTCTGCCGGGACGCACCCTGTGAGTGAACACGTAGCGCGCACGACAGTCAACGCTGTGTGGTCATTCACGCTGTGTCGGTCATGTCTTGTCCGGATCAGCAGTCGTCAGCGAGACGTCTCCACCTCGAATCGGTTGCTTCCGCGCGGGTCCGTACGCAGCGTGTAGGGGTTCGTCAGCTCGACGAGCGAGCCGGCCGCCAGGTGGCTGCCAGAAGCACCACCGTACCGAGGACACCGAGCCCGAGCGTGAGGGCGAGCCCCATCGCGCCGGTGAATGCCTCGTCGATGCCGAGCAGCCGATCCACCGAGAGGGCGCCCGGTCCGAGCAACCCGATCACCGCACACACCACGCCGATCATAAGAACGTACTCATAACCTTCTTTGAACACGAAGAATCCGTTGCGGCGGTGCGCGGTGATCCCGGCGGTCATCATGGTGCCGACGACGAAGGCCGCCGCCAGCGGGGTGAGCAGCCCGATTGCCAGTGCAGCCCCGGCGGCGAGCTCGCCAGCGCCGGACAGCACGGCGTGCAGCTTCGGCGGCCGCAGCCCCAGCGAAGCGAACCAGCGAGCGGTACCGGCCAGTCCACCACGACCCCACAGGTGGTTGTAACCGTGCGCTACCAACGTCAATCCCACGACGGCCCGGAGCAGGGCAGCCGCCGCGTCGACGGTGTCAACGGAGAAGGGAGTCGTCGTCATCGCGCCTCACAGCTGAGGCCGCAGAGCGGCCCGCAGCAGGATATCGATCTGCTCAGCGGTGCCGGCAAGACCGAACAGCGCCCCCTGGCCGGCGTCGCAGCCCGCGGCCCGGAACCGGTCGCGTTGGGCGGGGGTCTCCACGCCCTCGGCGGTCACGGTCAGCTCCAGGGCGTGCGCCAGGCTCACCAGAGTCGCCACGATCCGCTCGTCCACAGGGTCGACATCGGGGGGACGCAGGCTCACGGCGAACGAGCTGTCCAGCTTGAGCTCGTGCATCGGCAGCCGGCGCAGGTAGGAGAAGTTGGAGTAGCCGGTACCGAAGTCGTCGATAGCGATTCGCACACCCATGTGGTAAAGCTTCGTCAGCGCTTTGAGCGGTCCTGTCTCGTCGCCCATCAGGGCCTGCTCGGTCAGCTCGAGTTGCAGGCGGGACGGATCCAACCCGTTGACCTCCAGGATCGTCGCGACCCCGGCCACCAGGTTGGGGTCGTGTAACTGCCGGGGCGCGAGGTTGACGCTGACCACCGGCGCGGCAGCACCGAAGGTGTCCTCCCACCGGCGGGCCTGCTCACACGCCTGGGTCAGCACCCAGTGCCCGAGCTGCACGATCGCCCCGGTCTCCTCGGCCAGATCGATGAACTGCTCAGGCCCGAGCACACCGAACTTCGGATGCCGCCAACGCACCAGCGCCTCGACCCCGCTCAGCACACCGTCGACCAGCCCGACCAGCGGTTGGTAGTCGACGAAGAACTCACCGCGTTCCACCGCAGCCGGCAGCGTGGCCGATAGCGTGTTGCGGGTCACCTCGCTATCGTTGCGGTCCCGGTCGAACATCGCATAACACGCCTTACCACCGGTTTTCGCCTGGTACATGGTGATGTCGGCGGCTTTCATGAGATCCGCCGGGTTGGTGTCGGCCACCGGCAGCTCGATGACACCGATGCTCGTCGTGACGGTCAGCTCATACCCGCTGACCCGGACCGGCGCTTCCATGGAGGTCAGGATCTCATCAGCCAGGGCACGCATGTCATGCTCCCCGGCGGTGTCCTCGACGATGATCACGAACTCGTCGCCACCCATCCGGGCCACCAGCTGCCCCGAACCACAGCAGTGGAGCAACCGGGACGCGACGGCCTTCAGCAACTCATCGCCGACGTCGTGACCCAGGCTGTCATTGACTCTCTTGAACCCGTCCAGGTCCAGGGAGCACAACCCCACCCGGCGCCGGCCCGCCGGTGCGCTGAAGATCTGATCCAGCCGTTCGGCGACCCGTCGCCGGTTCGCCAGCCCGGTCAGCGGATCATAGAGAGCGTCGTGTTCCAACTTGGCCTGCAGGCGATGCCGTTCGGAGATATCCTCCAACAGCGCCACCGCGTACACGGGCGCTCCGGCTTCGTCGCGCACCAGTGTCACCGTCAGGTTGGTCCAGATCTCACTGCCATCCTTGCGGTAGAACCGCTTCTCCATCT
>DATEMN010000404.1:0-6006 GCA_035275565.1 Pseudonocardiaceae bacterium
GGGCCTGCGCCCGTCCCTCATACTGGCGTCGCTCGCGCTTCAGCCCGGCCTCGATCGTTTCCATGCGAACAAGAGAGGAGAAATGCCGCTCAGCGGAAATGTTACCCGCCTCGAAATTCTGCTGCTGGGCGTTGATGCGCTGTTGCAAATCGATAAGTTCTTGGGCTTTCGGCCACGGCGGAAGGTCCTCCAGCTTACGGAACTGGACTTTCTGCTGTTCCGCGATCACTAGCGTCCTGATGTAGGTATTGACCGGTTCAGCCGCCCGCGCCACGCCCCCACATCCCCCGTTCCCGCTGGCCGGGCACCGGTAATACTCCTCCATCTCCCCACGCGTATTACGCCGACGTGAGCCGATCATCCGCGCGCTGCACTTGCCGCACCGCAGAAACGGAGACAACAGATACACCGTCCGCTGCCCACGTCCCTTAGCACCCAGCCGAGACGGCACGGCCGCAGGTGATGCCCCCCATGCCGCCACCACAGCGTTATAATCCTCTTCGGTCAAGATCGTTTCCCATTTTCCCCGGACCTTGTTCCCATCCGGACCGAACAGGACCTCGCCCTGGTAGACCACAAACCCACACAGACGCGGATTCAAAAACATTCGCCGGATCCTTATCCCACGCCATTGAGTACCCATCACGGTAGGTATTCCGCGTTCATTCCACTCACGGGCCAGAGTCAACGGACTCACCCCCGCCAAAATACGCGGAAGCTCCCGGCGGATATGCGCTGCCTCCCGCTTGTTCAGCCGAACACGATCTTTCCGCCATCCAAACGGACGCTTAGCACCACCATGGGGCCTGCCTTCCATCGCAGAGTGCCTGTGCCCATCAACAACACGCCGCGACGTGTTCCGCGATTCCTGATTCCGCTGATTAACTAGACTCCGCGCCGCCGAAATACCCGCATCCGTGGTCAGGTCCATATTTCCCGTCAAGCTGGCAACATAAACCCCATACAGCTCAACCACATCTATCAGATCTTCCAGCGTGCGCGGATCACGCATCGCCCGATCAATATCCGGCACCATCAGCGCATTGCACTCACCCCGGCGCAGCGCGGTCAGGATCTTTTCCCACTCCGGCCGCACCACCCGGTACCCAAACGTGCCATCAGGCAACGCGACCCGCTGCCGCCTAAACGCCGACACAGCATTCTCCGGGACCTCCCGATCAATCCGCCCACCGATCCGCACCACCTGCGCGCGAAGGTCGCCGAGCTGATTGTCGATCTGCCGCTCATGGTCAGTCGACTCACGAGCGAGCAACACCCATATCAACTGGTCAGGGTCTACGGTGATGAGCGTGCGCCCCCCGGCCCGGCGCGGCGTACTGGTAGCCATGCCGGTAAGTATGCACTAGGAGACCCATGGGCACGTCGAGTGCGCTGCCTTCTATCTGGCGTTGTACTTGTGTGCCGGTGGGAAGGATCAGTGGCGATGTGCGTTGTCGCCAGGCGAGGCAGTCGTGGCTGAATCCCTCGAGGTGGATCAGGTCGACCCAGTCACCGTGGACTCGGTGTCCTACCAGGGGGCCGTCCTGGCCCGGCGCGACCCGCTGGAACTGAAAGCCACGTTGTTTGGCGTGGTCGAGTAGTCGTTTGGCGGTCATCAGGTCCGGGCTGTCAGTCTGCACGGGCGTGTCCTCTGTTGCGTTCGCATGCGGGGCAGTAGCCGCGCCCTGGGGTGGTGAGGTTGGCTGGGAGCACGAGTACGCCGCACAGGACCTTGTAGCGGCCTTCGGCGCGACGGCCGGCGGTGAACGCCTCGTCGGTCACCCGGTGGGTGATCTCGGTACGGCTGTCGACCAGCTCCATGGCGAACAGTGGTGCGGTGGCCACGGGGTCCGGCGCCGGATAACCCTTGAAGAGGATCTTTTGAAGCATGGCGAGGCTGCGGTGTCTGCCCATCGAAGGCGCCTTCCTGGGTGGAGTGCTACCCGGCCCGGTCGGGGGAGGCGCAGGCCGGGCGGTTACATCACCGTTGCCACATGCGGCTGCACCGTCCGGACCGAGCATCTTGGCTCCGAGTATTGCTGAGCAAATTGCACAGCTAAAGTTGACGAGATTAATGCCACCCGATCGTGCGAGAGGCTGGCTGTGGCATGGTCTGGCGCTATGGCCTCCGTCCCCTCGATTCGAAGGCGCCGTCTCGGTGCTGCGCTCCGGCGACTACGCGAGGCCACCGGCATGAGCCTGGAGACCGTCGCCGCGGAACTGCGCTGGTCGACCAGCAAGGTCAGCCGTATCGAGCTAGCGAAGATCGCGGTCACGCCTGCCGACGTGCGCGCGCTGCTGGGTGTGCTGGGAACGGTGTCTGACGAAGTGGAGACCTTGGTCAGCCTCGCCAGCGAGAACCGTCAACCCGGCTGGTGGCGTCAGTACGCCGAGGTGTTGCCAACGTGGTTCGAGGGCTACCTGTCCCTGGAGTCCGAAGCGGCGCGTCTGCTGGTCTACGAGTCGGAGGTCGCGCCCGGTCTACTCCAGACTGAAGACTACGCAGCCGAGATACTCCGGCACTCGCCCTACACGCCACTGCCGGACGAAGCAGCCCGAGCCGCAGAGCTGCGTCGCGCCCGTCAGATCCGGCTCACTGGACCTGATCCACTACACCTCGACGTGGTGATCAACGAGGGTGCGTTGCGCCGCGTCGTCGGCGGCCCGGATGCGATGCGCGTTCAGCTGCACCGCTTGATCGAGACCAGCGAACTGCCCAACGTGGTGCTCCGAGTGCTGCCATTCGAGGCAGGAGCCCATCCCGGTGTTGACGGCTCGTTCATCGTGCTGGAGTTCCCCGACCCCGGCGACCCTCGGATCGTCTACCTGGAACACATGACCGACAACGACTATCTGGACGGGCTACGGGAGATAGCCGCGTATCGTCACTCCCACGAACGGCTGCGGGCGGCCGCGCTGTCCCCGAACGACTCCCGCGAGATGATCAGCGGGCTGGTAGAGGAGCTGATGAGATGATCAAGAGTAGCGTGCTCGGGTCGGGACAGCTGGTCCGAGCGACGTGGCGCAAGAGCAGCCACAGCGGGGCAAGCGGCACCTGCGTGGAGGTCGCGGACCTCAACAACGGGCACCGCGCCGTCCGCGACTCGAAGAACCCGACCGGCCCGGCGCTGACCATCACTCCGACCGAGTGGGCCGCCTTCACCGCGGCGGTCCGTGTCGGCGAGTTCGACTGACCAACTGACAACCGGCCCCACCTGTGTTGCACCGGGTGGGGCCGTTCTTCTGGAGTGGACCGGTGTCTTGCCGGTGATCTTGCTTACCCAGCACCTAGCCAGCGAGGATGCGCAGACCTTCGTACTCAGCGAAGTCCTCGAAATCTTTGACGTTCTGCGTGGCCAGCGGGAGGTCATAGGCCAGGCAACAGGCGGCGATCCACGAGTCGTTGGTCGGCCGGGGTCGGCCCCGGAGATAGGCGTAGGCGGTGATGGTGCCCCACGTGCGGGCCACGTCGTTGCTGTGTAGGACGTGCTTGCCGGCCAGCCAGTGGGCCAGTCGTTCGCGTCGGGATGTTCCCCACTGAAGCTGCTCTACCTATCGCGTGAGTTTGGCGAGTGTGACGAAGGTGATGAGGGGTACTTGGCCAGCGAGCTGGCGTAATATATCCGGGGCAAGCTTGCCCTTCCGGCTTGAGTGCAACATCGGTGTTGAGTACACCCGGTTTCGCGGTCACGCGATGTCGGCGCGCCGTGCGGCGTAGGTGAACTCCAGGAACTCGTCGAGTTCCTCGTCGGTCTCGAAGATACCGTCACAGGCGAGGTCGTCAGCCGACCGGATCGGCTGCACACTCTCTCGGTGGGCAGGGCACAGCGTGGCCGTGCTACTACGGGTCTACGCCAAATGCATCGCCGGTCAAGAACAGACCGCGCGGGATCAGATCAGTCGGGCGCTCGGTCTTGGATGACGCCGGGATTCCGACTCCATGCGGATCCCGGCGTGGGTGTTGCTGCCGAACCTGTCCCCATGGATCAAGGGCGCGTCCGTGCGCCGCCGGTCGGCCCCGCTTGGCCGCTTCGTCGTTACCGGCGGACCGGCACGATGGGGCGATACCTGCTGGGTCGAAGGTTGACCGTTGAGACCGTTTTGGTTCGGGGTGGGCTGTGGGGGTGCGCTCGGGTTCTGGTGGCGGGTTGATGGTGGGATGCTGCCTAGGTGGGTGGTGGTCCCGGCGGAGATGATGATCCGGATTTTTTCGTCTCCTATACGCGTTCGGATCAGCGGTGGGCTGAGTGGATCGGGTGGGTGTTGGAGGCCGATGGTTTTCGCGTGGTCATGCAGGCTTGGGACTTCGGGCCGGGTTCGCATTTCGTCGCCGGGATGCACGAGGCGCTGCGCCGGTCGCCGCGGACGGTGGTAGTGCTGTCGGCGGCCTATCTGACGTCGGTGTTCGCCGCGGCGGAGTGGCAGGCGGCGTGGGCGGTTGATCCGGCGGGGCGGGGTCGGCGGTTGTTGGGGTTTCGGGTGGAGGACTGTGATCGGGAGGGGCTGCTGCGGCAGTTGGTCATGAACCGCTGTTCCCGCCGGGGCGGGGTGAGGTGGTCGGGGTAGGGGGTGAGCCGCTGTTTCCACAATTGCCGGTGGTGTGGGGGGTTCCGTGGTCGCGGAATCCGAATTTCACCGGACGCTCTGGTGAGCTGGATGCGCTGCGGGACAGGTTTACCGGCGGGTCAGCGACGGCGGTGGTGTTGCCGCAAGCGTTGCACGGCCTAGGTGGGGTGGGTAAAACCCAGCTGGTGGTGGAGTACGCCTATCGGCATGCCCTCGATTACGACCTGGTGTGGTGGATTTCGGCTGAGCAACCGGCTCTCGTGGTCGCTGCGCTGGCCGCGTTGGCCGCTCGGGTTGATGTCGCTGTTCCCGGTGAGGCGCAGGAATCAGCGGACGCGGTGGTGCAGTTGTTGCGCCGCCGGGACCGTGTCGCTCGCTGGCTGGTCATCGCTGACAACGCCAGTGCACCCTCGGATCTTGCGGGCTTGTTGACCGCTGCTGGTGGTGGGGGGCATGTGCTGATCACGTCCCGGGATCCAGCATGGACCCAGATCGCGCGGACCGTCGAGGTCGACGTGCTCTCCCGCGCGGAGGCGGTGGTGTTGTTGCATGCCCGGGCGCCGCGGTTGACCGTCAGCGAGGCTAACCAGATCGCTGAGTTGCTTGGGGACCTTCCGCTGGCGCTGGAACAGGCCGGGGCGTGGCTGGCCAGTTCCGGTATGAGTGCCGTGGACTATGCCGACGCAGTCGAGCACCGCACCCGAGAGATCCTCGCTGAGGGTACACCCGTGGGGTATCCGGTGCCGGTCGCCGCGACCTGGACGATAGCGATCGACGGGCTGGACGATCCGGTCGCGGTGATGCTGCTGCGGCTGTGGGCGTTTTTGGGACCAGAGCCGATCCCCACCGACCTGATCGGACCTGCCGCAGTGCCGGTCTTGCCACCGGAGCTGGCCGCGCTGGCCGGTGCCCCGCTCGCTCGCGGCCGCGTGATCAGGCGCATCACGCGACTGGGCATGGTCCGTCTGGTCGAGCAGAGCGTGGTGATGCACCGTCTCGTCCAGACCGTGTTGCGCGATCACACGCCCACCACCGACAGAGACGACATCCGCCGCACGGTGCACGCCGTGCTCGCCGCCGCCAGCCCGGTCGAGCCAGCGGACCCGGCTAGCTGGGCGCGGTATGCCCAGCTCTACCCGCACGCGCTCGCCACCAACCTGGTCGACAGCGACGACCAAGACGCCCGCACCGTCGTGACACGGCTAGTGACGTATCTGCTCTCCGCGGGCGACTACCCCAACAGCCACGCCCTAGCCCAACACACCTATCAGCGACAGCAGCACACCCTCGGCGAGGACCACCCGAGCACGATCACCGCCGCGGCCCACCTCGCTGTCACGCTGTGGGCGTTGGGGGACTATGCGGGTGCGCGCACCATGCACGAGGACGTGTTGGCTCGGCGCCGTCGGATCCGGGGTGAGGATCACCCGCACACGATCA
>DATEMN010000405.1:0-7796 GCA_035275565.1 Pseudonocardiaceae bacterium
TTCTGGGGAATAACCCGAAACTCAGCGCCTGCCGTATCAAACGCGACCTGGCCATCCCCCACGACATACGTCAACCTGCGGTTCACCCGGAAAGTCCCGCCCGAGGCCTCCACCCACGGCAATAATCGCAGCAGCCACCGCGGCGTGATCTCCTGCATTTGGGGCGCAGACTTCGTCGTCGTCGCCAGATTACGGGCCGCCTCTGTCGACAAACTCAGCTGCGGCAGCTGACCATTCACATCCGACTCTAGTCGCACCGACTCAGTCACAATACGTACCACCAATCACGCACTGCCCAACAGTTCAATGACAGAAGTGGAAGTGCTCAACCCGGCAGGGGTCACCCAGTCATTGTGGTCGTGTTTGATAACCCCTGCCCCAGTAACGACACCGCAATCCCAACCCTGGATAACAACCGGATCATATGCCAGCCAATCGTGCAGCCCCATGGCCTGCCATCGGGTCCGCCGCGACATATCCAGTATTCCCATCACCCGCGCCCACGCTTTGGCATGAACGCGGGAAATGTCCAGGTGGAGATTCAACCGTGCCGGGTGCGGCATACTAGAGCCCGGCAATCCATAGGGCTTCGTGTCACAGGATTACATGATCAGTCCCCGCAAGATCGGAGCTGTGTCATTTCGATTTCTTCGCAGATGAAGGCTCCGAGGGTTCCGGGAATGACGATGGTTGCGGACCAACCGGCGCTGCCGAATCATCGAAATGTGCTACCTCAACGTTCTCCAGGATTCCGATGGCATCGGGAACCATGATCGCTGCTGAGTAATACGCGCTGACCAGGTACGACATGATAGCCTTCTCGTCGATACCCATGAAGCGGACGTTCAGCCCGGGCTGAACCTGATCGGGAAGTCCGGTCTGGTGCAGCCCGATGACTCCTTGCTTCTCCAGACCGGTCCGGAGCAACAAAATCGAACTGGTCTGGTAGTTGGCATTAACGCGGATTTTGTTGCAGGGCAGGAGAGGTACGCCACGCCAGGACGGTACCTTGTGGCCGCTGATTTCGACGCCCTGCGGGTAGACACCCCGGCGACTACATTCCCGCCCGAACGCGGCGATGGTTCGAGGATGCGCCAGTAAAACGTCTGGATCCTTCCACACGGTGGCCAGCAGCTCATCCATGTCGTCCGGGGTGGGTGGCCCGGTGCGAGTGCTGATCCGCTGCTCGAAGTCGGCGTTGCGGAGGAGCCCGAAGTCCCTGCTGTTGATCAACTCGTCTTCTTGCTTTTCCCGCAAGGCTTCGATGGTCAGCCGCAGCTGCTCTTCAAACTGGTTCATCGGGTTGTTGTACAGATCGGCGACCCGGGTGTGCACCCGCAGCACGGTCTGCGCCACGCTGAGCTGGTACTCGCGGGGCGCGAGCTCGTAATCAACGAACGTGCCCTCCAGTGGATACTCCTGCGCATGAGCCGCACTCAGCTTGATAAGAGCCTCACCATATTCGTTTTGGTCCTGATCGGCAGTGGCTCGGTACCGCGCAACACTTTCCCGCAACGAATCCGATTGATCGACCACGCGCTGAAACGCCTGTCCGGATATAACCAGCATTTTACACGGCGTGACCGCAGTGACCGTGTAGGTCCAGGTGTCTTGGGACTCAACCAGTTCGCGATCACCAAAGTAGGCACCGTCAGCCAGGACACCCAACACCGTCGGTTCGCCGTACTTCCCCGAGCCGACCTTGTTGACCTTGCCATGGGCGATAAGAAACAACTCGTCAGCCGAGTCACCCTCCCGCACGATAACGGCACCGGCGTCGATGTCGCGCTGCTCGAACCCTTCCGCCAGTGCGCGCAGTACATCCGGATGATCAGTGAAATCCCGCAGCATCGGCAGCTCGCGCAGTTCCTCGGGAATAACCTGTATCGCAACGTCACCATTCATCGTGAACTGTATCCGGCCATCACCCACCGTATAGCTCGCTCGCCGGTTCACCCGGAAAGTCCCACCCGAAGCCTCGACCCACGGCAATACGCGCAGCAGCCAACGGGACGTGATCTCCTGCATCTGCGGCATAGACTTGGTTGTCGTTGCCAGATTTCGGGCAGCCGCCGTCGCCAAAGTCAACTGCGGTGTTTGCCCATTCTGCGGTTGCTGACCGTCTACACTCGACTCCACCTGCACCGACTCAGTCACACCACACACCACCCATCTCGTCATTTAACAGCAAAATTAGCGCCATGAAAACGAGCAATGCCATGAACACGAGCAATGCCATGAACACGAGACGCGCTATGACCGCGCTGTCCAAAGAAAACTTCATAGACTCCCACTGAGATAGTGACTGCCGCCACCTATCACTGTCAAGACCCTCCCTCAAAAGCGCCTAAAAAGGCTACAGAACGTAGTCAGGTAATAACGTTACGTGCCATATCTGGGAACCAGCCAGGTTGAAAATTCGACTCCTGGCGAGTAACCACCTGAATGCTAAAAGTGATCGACCACATTGAGTTAACAACCGGATGCACGGCGTCGAATCTAATTCCGAATCGGTGTGCACCATATCCGCCAGAGTGTGCGCATCAGCGGCGTCACTCTTCGCACCCGAGACCCTAGCTGATTGACGACCCGGCTACCGCTCCGCTGCGCGTGCAGCGGCTGCGGCAGATGCTTGCCTTGCTCACGGTCGGTTGCGGTTCAGTCAGTGCGGGTGGGTAGGTCGATACCCACGAATGGCGCACATCAGCCGAACAGGAGAGCGAAACAAACTGGGGGACGCAGAGAAGCGCTGGTCGCGGACTGAGCTGGTCAGCGTCGGCGGGTCGGGTCGAGCACTGTGGTGGTGGCTACGGCCGCCGAGTCGCGGTTCCCAACATGCCGGGAACCGGTGGTTGCGGGGGTGTGAGGGTAGTCGGGTTTCGCGGTGAACCGGCCATTTGCTGAGCCCCTCACTGGCGGGGCGAGGAGAGCGCGATGTCTAACTCTGCTACCTCCCCTAACGCCGTGTATCAGCTGCGGGTGGTACTGGCCGGGGATCAGCCCGCTGATCTGGCGGCGCCTGCTGGTACCCACCACAGCCACGATCGCCGAGCTGCACACCATCCTGCGGACCGTGTTCGGCTGAAGCGGTAAGCATCTGCACCGGTTCGTGATCCACGGCACCGAGTACGGCATCGCCTACCTCGGTGGACCTGGTTTCCGCGACGACGCTCGCGGGGTCCGCCTCGGTGAGCTGGGTCTTTGAGCTGGTGAGCGCTTCACCTACGAGTACAAGCTTCACTGCGGGCTGGCAAGTCGACCTGCGAGTCGAGCAGATCGTGGGCGCCCAACCCGGCCGGACCTCACCGCGCTGCACAGGTGGGCGTAAGAAATATGCCCAGAGTTCCCGGAGTCTTCTGTGGCTTGTATAGCCCCAGGACCTGGGTGTTCTCCGTCGATCTGTGCTGGTTCTGGCATCTGAAGCTGTCTTGGGTTCCTGAAGGTCTATCGTCTGCGCCGTTCGTGTTGCTGGTGGGGTGAAGCCGAGGGGGCCGGGTTGAGTCTGGCCGTGGTACGAGATCTGCGGGTGGCGCGGGCACCCGCGACGTTGGATGATCTGGCGGCGTTGGAGACCGA
This sequence comes from Pseudonocardiaceae bacterium, assembly GCA_035275565.1. GTDB lineage: Bacteria > Actinomycetota > Actinomycetes > Mycobacteriales > Pseudonocardiaceae. The sequence continues at coordinate 3,577 of DATEMN010000405.1, forward strand.
CGTGCTGGCCGGGTTCGTGCTGGCCCGGGCGGCTGCTGGGTTGTCGGATGGAACGATCGCCTCGGATGTTGGTGCATCTGGAGCAGGTCCGGGCCTGGTTGGGGCGGCCCCTGTGGGAGATGGAGCCGGCTGACGCCGATGGGTACTTCGGCAAGGTGTTGCGCGAGGTCGCCAGGGGCACCCGGCTGTCGCGGGCACAGGCACTGAAATTTTTTTCTTGTTCCTGGAGCTGCGGCACAAGGTTGAGATCCATCAGATGACCGGCCGGGTCGTTGAGTGCCCGATCGATGAGATGAACCGGCCGCGCGGCCGCCAACGGGCCAAGCTGCGGATCCCGCCCGGTGCCGAGCAGGTGAGCCGGCTGTTCGTCGGGTGGCGCCAGGAGCTGGCGACCTGTCGTAAGTTCGCTCCGGCCGCCCGCAACTACACCGCTTGCCGGCTGATGGCCGAGGTCGGGCTGCGGGTCAACGAGGCGTGCAAACTCGACGTGTCCGACGTCAAGTGGCAGCTGGGCCGCTTCGGCAAGGGTGCACGTGCGTCATGGCAAGGATGCCCGGGACTCGGGGCCTCGCGAGCGCATGGTGCCACTGATCAACGACGCTGGTGCGACGTTGCGGTGGTTCATCGAGGACGTGTGGGCGCAATTCGGTGACGATCACACCCGGCCCGGGGTGCCGCTGCTTCCTTCGGAACGCCGCAACACCGACGGCACCGCGGCCCGGGTTGGTGATGAGATGCTGCGCTCGGCGTTGGTCGGCGCCGCGCGGAAGTATTTGCCGGATTGGTCTGACGTTGTCACACCTCATGTCCTGCGGCATTTCTGCGCCTCCCAGCTGTATCTAGGCGGTATGGATCTGCTCGCTATCCAAGCCACGCTCGGCCATGCTTGGATTGCCACCACGCTTTCTTATGTGCATGTCCCGGGAACCCATATTGAGGACGCCTGGATCGCAGGTCAGCAATGCTGCGCTGCCCGGCTGAAGGGATTGATGAGATGAGGTGGAACCTGCGGCTGACCGCGGCCAACCGTGGTATCTGGAAGGCCAGTGAGCTGCAGCGGTGCTCGCCGAGCGCGGCCTGGTCGTGTCCGCTGGGAAGATGTCGGGGTTGTGGTCGGGCGAGCCGGCCAGCATCAAGCTCACCGACCTCGACGTCATCTGCGTCGTGCTCGGCTGCGGAGTCGAGGAACTGTTGATCCCGCAGCCGGAGAAAATGACACGGATCGACGAGCAGCATGACCAGCCCGCCGCGGCTTCCGCGGCGGCGGTGACGCCCAAGCGCCGCGACGGGCGCTCGCTGCCACCGGTCTGACATGCCCCCACGCAAGGTCCTTCCCGGCGTCGGCAGCTGCGTGGACTGCCTAGCCTGGGAGTGGTGGGAGCCCGTCGCTGCTCGTCGTGCACCGTGCGCCACTGTTACCCCGGCGGTGATGGCGACTGCGCCGGATGCGGTCGGTTGCTCGCCTTGAAAAGGGGCCATTGCCGGTTGTGCTGGCAACAGGCCGCCTATGAGTCCAAGACCGCGGGCGGGCTGCCTCGGGGCGCGGTCACGGTATTGGAATCGGGTGAACCTCTGCGCTATCACCAGCTGTTTTTCGACCGGATGAAACTGCGCCGGCCAGAGTCTCCAGCCCGCAGATACGGCCGACGCCGCGGTATGCCGCCGCCGGCCCCGGCGGGACGGCCGCGCCCACGGTGGGTCCAGGCGAGGCTATTCGAGGTCCCCCGGGACTTCACTCGATTTGACGAGCGCACTGGCGTTGACCTCACCATCCCCTGGTTGAGCTAGGCGATCTACCTGGCCTACCAGAGCGGCGAGGCCCGCGGCTGGCGTCGCGGTGTCCGCTTCGCGGTCCGCCGGGGGTTGACCATCGTGCTGTCCGGGCACACCGCCGGCGATGTGGTCTGCTGGTCGGAGCTGTTCCCGGCCATGCGCGCCCTGGAGATCAGCACCGAACGAGTCGTCGAGGTACTGCGGGAGATGGGCGTGCTGCTCGATGACCGCCAGCCCGCGTTCGAGGACTGGCTGCAACGCAAGCTCGATGAGCTCACCCCAGGCATCCGCGTCGCGGTCGAAACGTGGCTACGGATCATGCACGACGACGGCCCCCGCTCGAAGCCCCGCGACATCAGTTCCGTCCAGAACTACATGAACCAGGTCCGCCCGACATTGCTGGACTGGTCGACCCGGTATGACCATCCGCGGGAAGTCACCCGCGACGACATCCTGACTGTGCTCGAGGGCCTGCATGGCTCTCGCCGCTGCAACGTCCTGGTCGGGCTGCGCCGCCTGTTCACCTTCTGTCGCAAGACCCGCATCGTCTTCCGCGACCTAACCCGGGGCATCGAGGTCGGCCAGCACCCCTACGGAATCGTCCAACCCCTGGAGCAAAACGATGTCGACCAGGCCATCAAGACCGCCACGACCCCAGTCGCCCGTCTCGTGCTCGTCCTGGCCGCTGTCCACGCCGCCCGCAAGGCCGCCATCATCACTGTGTGGCTCGATGACGTCGACCTGGGCTACCGGCGGCTCACCCTCGCCGGAAGGACCCGCCCGATCGACGAGCTCACCCACCAGATCCTGCTCGACTGGCTCGACTACCGGCGCACCCGCTGGCCCCACACCCTCAACCCGCATCTGATCATCAATCAACGCAGCGCGGTAAGCACCGGTCCTGTCTCCACCCTGTGGGGACACCAGGAACTGCGTGGCCAGACCGCGACCCTGGAACGGTGCGCGTCGACCGACAACTCGAGAACTGGAAAGACCTGTTGTTCTTCCGGCCCAGCGGCAAGGTCGTGTACCAGGACATCGACACGCTGTTCGGCGATCCGGGCCGCAACGTCATCGACTGGGACCTGATCCGCAACCACTGGGCGGACCTGATGAAAATCGGCATCTCGATCCAGCAGGGCCGGCTGTCGTCGGTGACGCTGATGCGCCGGTTGTCCTCGAACTCTCGGAAAAACCAGATCTACAAGGCGTTCCGGGAAGTCGGCCGGGTGATGCACACCGTCGCGTTGCTGCGGTATCTGGCGGCCCCGGCACTGCGGGCGCGGGTGACTGCGTCGACCAACAAGGCCGAGGTATACAACGGATTCTCCGCGTGGCTGCGGTTCGGCAACCACGGAGTGATCGCCGAGAACGACCCGGCCGAGCAGGAGAAATCGGTCAAGTTCAACTCGCTTTTGGCCAACCTTGTCGTATTCCAAACCGCGGTGGACATGATGGCGGTGATCCGCGAGCTGATCGCCGAGGGCTGGCAGGTGACCGTGGAGCACCTGGCCCAGCTCTCGCCGTACCTGGTCAGCCACATCCAACGGTTCGGCGCCTACGCCACCGACGAGCTGCACATCCCGCCGGACGCGTTCGACCCGGCGCTGGCCGACGTCGAGTTCGACACCGAACCGGTCGCCGCCTGATCCAGCACAGCCAGGGTGGCGCCCGGGGTCGTCGGCGTAGATCGTCTGCGTGCCGGGGTGACGACCAGGCCCAGGCGTGGCCAGCCGGGCCAGCCAGCGACGCCCCCGGTTACCCGCAGCGCAGGCGGCGCTGGCAGATCCACCACCTGCCGACGCCGCATTCCGGCTACCGGTACCCCCGACACCTCCACGCCGCAGCCACCACAGCAACCCGGATCACAGGTGATGACCTCATCCGGGTCATCCACCCAGGGCATCGTCGACCCCGGATCCCCGGGCTGCTTACCCGGCCGGCGCCCTGACAAGCACGAACGCGCGCTATGCGGCATGAGCGGACGTTCGTCCGTTCGCGTCTGGGTGGCGAACATCAAAGTGGCCGGGCTACGGGGCCAAGGTCAGCGAACCCGCTGCGCACAGAACTGACGGTCCTCGTGTATGAGTAGGGCGGCTGAGCGCGCAGGCTCCTTCCGAGAGCGATCCGATGTCACGGCGCTGATCGCGCGAGTCAGTGGCTGGTCGTGGGTTAGCCTCGCCCGGTGGGTGTGGACACTGTTGCAGGGCCTGAGGCTGTGAGGATGATCCGTTTCGCCTTGAGCCGGTTGAGTCACCGCAGCGAGCACCACGTGTTTGAGCGCCTGTGTCTGGATTTCGCCAAGGCCAGGATTAGCCCAAACTTCGTGTCGCCGACCGGACCGGTCGGCGCGGGCGGGGGCCGGGGGCGCGACTTCGAGACCTTCGTCACGTTTGTCGCGACTCCTCGTGGTGCCGGTTCGACAGTGCCCGGGAGAAGGCAGCCGA
>DATEMN010000406.1:0-3271 GCA_035275565.1 Pseudonocardiaceae bacterium
CGGGCCGCCAGGGTGCGCCTGGCCATATCGACCAGATCCTGGGTTTCGGGTCCGGCCAGCTCAGGCGTCCCGCCGTGCAGTGGAGTGCGGGTGGCGACCTCCGCGAGGATCTGGCCAACGTCGGATGCGGCGACCGGCCGACGCTGTTACTGATCATGTGGTGATGTCCTCGTCGTCATGGGCGCAGCGCAGAGATTGATCGCGATCCGACGGGCATCTTCAGCGGCTGCGGCTGATAGGTTACTGGTACATGCGTATGCGCGCTGCCGCGTGCGCGACCGGTCGCACTACCCGACCGAACCGCCACCAGGCTCTCACCACGATCATGCCCGCCCTGCGCTGTCCTCTCTGCGCAAGCCGGTTGTCGCCGCTCAGCCAATCCCTGCGCTGCGAACACGGGCACTGCTTCGACATCGCACGCTAGGGATATGTCAACCTCCACTCCGGTCATCGCCGACCGGGAACGGCCGACACCTCGCCGATGGTCGCCGCACGGGCCGCCTTTTCCTCAGCGAGGGACACTATGCACCGATCGCGAGCACGCTGGCGTCGCTGGCCGCACACTTGGACCCCGGGGCCGGCCCAGGTGTCGCCGTCGATCTCGCGGGAGGAACCGGCTACTACCTCTGCGCCCTCCTCGACTCGATCACCTCACGCCCCGGAATCTGCTTGGACCTGTCAAAACCAGCGCCGCGCAGGGCTGCGCGTACCCATCCTCGCGTCACCGCCGTGGGTGCCGACGTGTGGCGACGGCTCCCACTCGCCGATGGCTCAGCCGCGATCGTCCTGAGCGTCTTCGGGCCTCGCAACACCGAGGAGATCATGCGCGTACTGGCGCGCGACGGAATTATCCTGCTGGTCACGCCGGCAGTCCAGCACCTCCACGAGGTGATCGGCGACCTTGGAATGCTCAGCGTTGACGCCGCTAAGCCCCAACGCCTGGCCGCGAGCCTGGCCGGGCTCGATCGCGTATCTGAACAGACGCTGACCTACCGCGTTGCCCTACGCCACCCAGACCTGAGCAATCTCGTCGCGATGGGACCCAGCGCCCACCACATGACAGCCGTTGATCTTGCGCATCGCGTCGCCGCCTTGCCCTCATCGCTGCCTGTGACAGTCTCGGTACGCGTCGCTGCGTACCGAGCAGCAGTGCAGTAGCGGCAGCCCTGACCACTCCGAGCGCGGTGCTGTGCTACACGACGCCACATCCGACGGACAATACCTCTGGCATCGCACGCCCGACAGCGCCTGGACCCATCACTCCGGCCTAGACGCGGCTTGGGTGGTGAGCCAGGTGTCGAAGGTGGTGGGGGCAAGTCGTGCTCGAGGACCGGGTAGGAGGATTTCTCCGGCCATCTCGACGCTGAACGGGGCGACCCGCCAGCTCGGGACCAGCCGGATCAACTCTCCGCGGGCCGCCAGGGTGCGCCTGGCCATATCGACCAGATCCTGGGTTTCGGGTCCGGCCAGCTCAGGCGTTCCGCCGTGCGGTGGAGTGCGGATGGCGACCTCCGCAAGGATCTGGCCAACGTCGGATGCGGCGACCGGCTGCACGAGCAGCGGTGGCACGGTTGCGACGTCACCATCGCGGGTCCAGCCGACGACCATCGCCGCGAACTCGTGGAACTGCGTCGCGCGCACGACCGTCACCGGGATCGGGCCGGCCAGGGCGAGTTCCTCCTGACGCCGCTTGCCAGCCAAGTGCGGGTGGCCCTCGATGCGATCCACGCCGACGATGGACAGCACCACATGATGGGTGACACCGGCCCGTTGCTCGGCCGCGAGAAGGTGCCCGGTGCTGGTGGCGAAGAACTCCTGGGCCACTGCCGCGTCCTGAGCGGGGGTGTTGGTGACGTCGATGACCGCCTCGACCCCGGCCAGCGCAGCGTCCAGACCCGCTCCGGTGGTGACGTCGGCCCCCGTTGATCGCGCGACTACAACGGCATCGTGCCCGGTGCGGCGCAATGCCTGAGTGGCATAACGGCCGACCAACCCGGTGCCACCGATGACGGCAACCTTCATGTCCGGTGTCCCTTCGCGTGATTCCCCTCGATGGTGCAACCATGCTGAGTATGTCTGGGTTCCCTGGGATATGAGCGCTACCACGACGTACGACGAGGAGACGTTCCTGCGGGGATGGGAGACGTCGTCATGATCACCGAGGCGGTATGTGGTTGGGACTGGCCGCAGCTGTACGAGTCACTGGACCGGCACGGTTACGCGGTCACTCCGACCGTGCTGTCCACTGCGCAATGCGACGAGTTGGTCGGGCTCTACGACCAGCCTGAGCGTTGGCGGACCCGGGTGGACATGGCCCGCTACCGGTACGGCCGCGGGCAGTACCAGTACTTCAACCATCCGCTGCCGGCTGCGGTGGACGAACTGCGGCGGGCGCTGTACCCGCGGCTGGTTCCAGTGGCAAACACCTGGTACGAACGACTGCGGTTGCCCGAGCGGTTCCCCGACCAGCTGGAGGACTTCCTGGACCGCTGCCACACCGCGGGCCAGACCCGGCCGACCCCGCTGGTACTGCGCTACGCCGAGGGTGACTACAACTGCCTGCACCAAGACCTCTACGGCGAGCACGCCTTCCCGTTACAGGCCATGGTCGCACTGTCCCAGCGGGACACCGACTACACCGGTGGGGAGTTCCTGCTGGTGGAGAACCTGCCCAGGGCGCAGTCCCGGGGTACCGCGATCACCCTGAACCAGGGCCAGACGGTGCTCTGGCCGACCCGCTACCGGCCCGGCTCCAGCACCCGCGGCTACCACCGGATTACCATGCGCCACGGGGTGTCCGTGCTGCGCAGCGGCCGGCGCCACACCCTCGGCGTGATCTTCCACGATGCAACATGAGCAGCGCTATGCCGGACAGGCATTACCGTGAGATGTGCAGCACCTCTGTGGTACGGGTGTAACCGGCCCTTTGGTAGATGCGCTTAACGGCTACCGGATACCGGCGGCGGCCAGTTCTTCAGCGCGGTTTGATAGTCATCGCCCGGTGGGAACGGTGACGACGAAGGTTACCGATGGTGTCGTTGACGCACCGTAGGCCGACGGGTCTGTGGGGCTGAACACTGCGCTCAGCTGATGAGCCCCGACGACCAGCGTCGACGTGGTCCCCGACGCGGTGCCATTGCGGACGAGCACCGGGAAGCCGAGGTTGGTGGTCCCGTCCTTGAACTGCACGGTGCCGGTCGCTTCCGCCGGGGTGACTGCCACGCTCAGCGTCACCGGAGTGCCCTGGAGAACTGGGGAGGCCGGGGATATG
>DATEMN010000407.1:0-12615 GCA_035275565.1 Pseudonocardiaceae bacterium
CCGTCACCCCGGTGTGTGGCAAGCGGCCGGTCCGCCAGACCGACCTCGTGCAGTGCCGCGTAGAGCACGTCGCCGGAGCGGTCCCCGGTGAACATCCGGCCGGTCCGGTTGCCGCCGTGCGCGGCGGGCGCGAGCCCGACGATGGCCAGCGCGGCGTCGAGCGGGCCGAATCCAGGAACCGGGCGGCCCCAGTAGATCTGGTCGCGAAACGCGGCGCGCTTGTCGGAGGCGACCTGCTCGCGCCACGCGACGAGACGCGGGCAGGCACGGCACCGGGTGATCTCGTCGTCGAGCCGGCCCAGATCACTCACCCGAGGCCGAGGCCCAGACCACGACCAAGACCCAGCGCGATGCCGTCGAGGATGTCGTGCTCGCTGACCACGAGCTCACCGATGCCGGCTCGGGTGTGCAGTTCCTCGGCGAGGACTCGCACGATGAGCGCCCCACCGGCGATGACGTCCACCCGACCGGGGTGGATGGCGGGGTTGCCGGCTCGTTGCTGATGCGTGGACGCCAGCAGGGCGTCGGCCGTGCCGCGCAGCTGCTCCAGCGCCAGCCGGGACAGGTGGATGCGTTCGGGATCGTAGCCGGGCAACCCCTGAGCGACGGCGGACAACGTGGTGATGGTGCCCGCGACCCCGACCCAGGTACGGGCCTTGTCCACCGGCACGTCCGCGAAAGCCTCCTGCAGGGTCTGCGCCGCGAACCGCTCCGCGGCGCTGATCTCGTCCGGTGTCGGGGGGTCGGAGCGCAGGTGCCGCTCGGTGATCCGCACGCAGCCCACGTTCACTGACCGCGCCGCCGTCACGTCGGCCCGGGTCCCGTCCCAGTCACCCAACACCACCTCGGTGGACCCGCCACCTACGTCGACGACCACGAACGGCCCATCCTCGGGGTCCAGGCCGCCGACCGCGCCGGTGAACGACAGCCGGGCCTCCTCATCCCCGGTGATCACCTCGGCGTCGGTACCGAGAGTTCGGCGGACCATCGCGAAGAAGTCCTCCCGGTTGGTGGCGTCCCGGGTCGCCGACGTGGCCACCATCCGAACCCGCTCGGCACTGGCGGCGAGGGTGGCGTAGTCGGCCAGCGCGACGCGGGTGCGCTCCAGGGCCTCCGGAGCCAGCCGACCCGTCGCATCGACGTCCTGACCGAGCCGGACGATGCGCATCTCACGGTGCACGTCGCGTAACCCAGCGACCGTGAGATCCGCGACGAGCAGGCGGATCGAGTTGGTCCCGCAGTCGATCGCGGCCACCCTGACCATACTTACCTCCGAGCGTTCACCGTAGCGTTAAGCGCAGGGGCCAGCGATCCACCAGTCACCGATCTGGTCGAGCACCTCGTCGCCGAAAGGGTTCACGCCGGGACCCCGAGCCAGTGCCTGCGCGACGTGGACGTGCAGGCACTTCACCCGCTCCGGCATCCCGCCGGCGCTGACCCGGGTCCCGAGCGGTTCCACCGCGTCGCGCTCAGCCAGGTAGGACTCGTGCGCGACCCGGTAGGCCGCCGCGAGCGAGGGATCCGCGGCGAGCCGATCGGTCATCTCCCGCATCGCACCACCGGCCTCGATCCGGCCCACCAACCCGGCCAGCCTGCGACAGGTCAGGTAGTAAAAGGTGGGGAACGGGGTACCGTCCTCGAGCCGGGGATGGGTCTGCACCACGCTGGGCAGCCCGCAGGGGCAGCGGTGCGCGACGGCCCGCAGGGCACGCGGCGAGCGGCCGAGCTGCGCGGCGATGGCGTCCCCATCACCGGGAGCCACCGAAGGACGGACATCATCCACCGTTGATCGACTTCCAGAGCTCGGCGTACCACAGCTGCCTGCGCACCACGGCACTGCCGGGAGCAGCGGTGGTCGCTCCGGCGGGCAGCTGCACCACGTACGGCGCCTCCCCCGGGCGCACGTAGCGCAACCGCTCCCGAGCCTGGGCCTCGATATGCCGCGGATCCGCGAGCAGGTCGCGGCGCCGCTGAAGCTCCGCGACCTTGTCCGCCAGAACCTGCTGCTGCTCGTGCACCGCCGCAAGCTCGGATCGCTGGCCCAGGTAGTTGCGCAGCGGCACGGACACACTCAGCGCCAGCACACAGACCACCGCAGCGAGAATCGCGGCCCGACGTGGGGAGGTGAGACCCAAGAAATGGCAGATCCGCATCCCCAGCGGACGGGCCGCCCGGCTGGTCAGCCTGGGATCACCCATCAGGCTCGACTCTCATGAAGCGGTGCCCCCCGGGGTGAACCGGGCGAACGCCAGATCCCCGGCGTAGCGAGCCGCGTCCCCGAGGGCCTCCTCGATGCGCAGCAGTTGGTTGTACTTCGCCACCCGCTCCGACCGGGCGGGGGCGCCGGTCTTGATCTGCCCGCACCCGATCGCCACCGCGAGGTCGGCGATCGTGGTGTCCTCGGTCTCGCCGGAGCGGTGGCTCATCATGCAGCGGTACCCGCTGGACTGGGCGAGTGTCACCGCGTCCAGGGTCTCCGACAGCGTGCCGATCTGGTTGACCTTCACCAGCAGCGCGTTGGCCACCCGGCGGGTGATGCCGTCTTCCAGCCGCTCTGGGTTGGTCACGAACAGATCATCGCCGACGAGCTGCACCCGATCGCCAACCTCGGCGGTCAGCCGCGCCCAGCCGTCCCAGTCATCCTCCGCGAGCGGGTCCTCGATGGATACCAACGGGTAGGCGCTGAGCAGCTCGGCGTAGTAGACGACCATCTGCTCGGCGCTACGAGCCTTCTTCTCGAAGGTGTAGGTGCCGTCGGCGAAGAACTCGGTGGCTGCCACGTCCAACGCGAGCACGATGTCCCGGCCCAGCGTGTACCCGGCCTTGTCCACTGCGGTGGCGATGAGGTCCAGCGCGTCGGTGGTGGCCGGGAGGTCCGGGGCGAAGCCACCCTCGTCGCCGAGTCCGGTGGGCAGCCCGTTGGCCTTGAGGACTGACTTCAGCGCGTGGTAGGTCTCGGTGCCCCAGCGCAGCGCCTCCCGAAACGAGTCCGCACCAACCGGGGCGATCATGAACTCCTGGACGTCGACGCCGGTGTCGGCATGCGCACCACCGTTGAGGATATTCAGCATCGGCACCGGCAACACGTGCGCATTCGGACCACCGAGGTAGCGGAACAACTCCAGACCGCTGGAATCGGCGGCCGCTTTGGCCACTGCCAGCGAGACGCCGAGGATCGCGTTGGCGCCTAACCGGGACTTGTTCGGCGTGCCGTCCAGATCGACCAGCTTCTGGTCCACCACCCGCTGCTCGATCGCCTCGATACCGGCCAACTCGGGCCCGATCTCGTCCAGCACCGCCGCGACCGCGCGCTCGACGCCTTTGCCGAGGTAACGCTGAGGGTCACCGTCGCGCAACTCCATCGCCTCATGCTCGCCGGTGGACGCTCCGGAGGGCACCGCGGCACGGGCCAACGTACCGTCATCGAGTGCTACCTCGACCTCGACGGTGGGGTTGCCGCGGGAATCCAGGATCTCGCGGGCTCCGACCTGATCGATGACGGCCACAGATGCGCTCCTTGTCAGCTGCTGGGGATAGTGGGCGGGTGCCAGCCTAACCTCGGCCGGGCGTAGTCGGCCGCAGGCGCGGCCGGTGATCGAATGTCGGGGCTCGTGCGGCAGCGCGTCACCGCGTACCGTTGGTGTGACCATGAGTGCTGCCGACCGACCCACAGACGTCGTTGAGCAGTTCCGGCTCGCTGAGTTGTTGGTCTCCGAGAGGCGTCCCCTGGACGCCCTTCGGGAGCTGCGGCCAGTCTTGGACGCAGAGCCCGACTCGCCGAGTGTGCAGTTGCTGGCCGGTCGCGCCTATCTGCAGTCCGCCCAGTTGCACCGCGCCGAGGAAGCCTTTCGTCGAGTTCTGGAGCACAACCCTTCCGACTACTACGCGCGCTTCGCGCTCGGCCGTACGTTACAGCGGCAGAGTCGACTGGAGGAGGCGCGGGCGCAGCTTGCGATGGCAGCAGCGATGAACCCTACGCCGGACTACCAGGAAGCGCTCAACGAGGTACGGATGCGGCTAGCAACCCGCCGAGAACTCTGACTCCAGAGGACCGAGTCAGACAGCACCCTTGGCGTTGCGAGCGTAACCCTGCGAGAAGCCGTAGACCTGTTGGGCGTACTCGACGGAGTTGTTGTAGGACAGGATGGCCCGCAACCAATCGTCACCGGACCCCAGGTTCCGGTTGTCCGCGCACAGGTACTGGGCCGCCGCCAGCGCAGAGTCATCAATGCTCTGTGGGTCGCTGATCCCATCCAGGTTTCCGTCGGCCCGCCAGCCCGCCCAGGTCGACGGGATGAACTGGAAGGGGCCGACGGCATGATCCCAGATCTTGTCACCGTCGAGCAGACCGCTGTCGGTGTCTGCAATCGCCCTGACCCCGGGTGCACCGTTCAGCGGTATCCCGATGATCGGGGATGATGGCCGACCATCGGGTTCGAGGTCGCGGCCTTGGAAGTTGCCGTGCTTGGACTCGACAGCCGCGATCCCGGCCAGGGTCACCCACGTGAGGCGACAATTCGGTCGCGTGGCAGCCATCACGGCGTGGGCATGCGCATATGCCTGCAGCGCACGCTGCGGGATGGCGGTGACCCGAGACAGCTTGCTGGCCCAATCAGCAAACGCGAGCTGCGGACCGCCCGGGGGGGCCGTGGGAGCCGGGATCTGCACCGGAATCGTAATGGTGGTCTTGTCAGCAGCCGGAGGCTGACCAGGTGGCTGAGCCGCAGGCTGATCGACAGGCTGAGCCGCCGGCTCAGGAACATCGGGGAGCGCCGCTGGCGCAGCCATCGCCGCCGGCGTAGGGGTCGCGAGTCCATTGTCGGGCAAGGGTGCGGCTACCGAACTCAGACCTGACACGACCAGGACGGCACACACCAACGCAACACCGGACAACACGCCGCGCACCAGATACTGCGACGCCGTACTGCTGAGACTCGAGGACAGCTTCAGCCGAAGCAGCCCAAGCCGAGAACGCTCCTTGCCAGGTCGCCCGGTTCGCGCACCGGATCGATCGTCGCCGCTCATACGACAGTTCAACGACGATCCCGGCGTCGAGATACGGCGCGTGAGTGACCCGTCACGCGGGGCTCGGCCAGTGCTCCCGCCACTGCCGCGGGGTGAGCCTGCCAACGTCGAGTCCGGCCGCCCGAGCGGAACTCTCGGCGGCGCGCACGTCGTCGGCGAAGCGCCGGGCGACGCAGCGTAACGCAGCCTCGGGATCCTCGCCGGCCAGCTTCGCCGCCGCAGACAACGCGAACAATGCCCCACCCAGACCGCGATCGTCCCCCGGCAGCAGGTCCTCCGGGAGCGCCACTTTCGCAGTCCGGGATGCCAGCTTGGCCGCCAGTGCCACTGCCGGCTGGGCCAGCGCCACCCCGTCGACACTCGACTCGCGGCGTTTCTCGACGCGCTTGAGCTGCTCCCAGCGGATCTCCTGGTCGGTGGCGGTACGCACCTCCTCGCTACCCGCGAACACGTGTGGGTGCCTGCCGATGAGCTTAGTCACCAGCTCGGTCGCCACCGCGTCAATGTCGAAACCCGCCGGGGTCTCCTGCCCGAGCCGGGCGTGAAAGAGCACCTGGAGCAGCACGTCGCCGAGCTCCTCGCAGATCCCGCCACTGTCACCGTCTTCCAGCGCCTGGTACAGCTCGTAGGTCTCCTCGATCAAGTACGGCAGCAGCGAGCTGTGGGTCTGCTCGGCGTCCCACGGGCACCCACCCGGAGAACGCAATCGATCCATCACGCCGACCGCATCCAGCAACGCGGCTCCCGCAGGTTCGGGGGTCGTCAGCACCCTAGCCCCGGTGGCCACCCAGCGGGCCGCCGCGCCGGTGCCGGGGTCGGCGGTGAGCAGCAGCCCGTGCACGGTGTCGCCGACGGGCTGTGCCCCGCACTGCTGCGCCAGCTCAGCCGGTACGTCGCTGTCGACGTGCAAGATCGCCCCGTCCTGCAGCAGGCGGGCCATCGCGGCCGGAAACACCGCGCCCAGCCGGGGGGACAGCACAACAACGACCGGGGTAGGTGTCACGCCCGGGGGGCGGGGCGTAACGGGGCGACGAAACCGACGGTCTCATTTTCGTCGGCCACTGCCTGCAGGCCCACCGGGTCCCAGATGCCGTAGCGGGGGGACAACTGCACACCCCGCTCCGCCTGAGCCAGCTGGCGCAGGCCGATGGCTTCGAGCACGGGGGGATCGATCTGCTCCAGTTGGGGCGCGCCCTCGGATGGCTGGGCGCCCCGGTCGGTACGGCTCGTGATCACCATGATCAACCAGGGGGTGGTATCGGACAGCTGGAAGGCCACCACCGTGCCCGCGGGTACGCCGAACGCGGGGGTGGTGGCGAAGATCGGGTCGTCCGCGGCGATGATCCGCTTGTCGATCACCGCATCCTTTCCGGCTCGGACATCAGCATTGATCAGCTGCCGGGCCCGCGTGGGTCCGGCCTGGGCGAGTTCCCGTACTCGGGCCTGCGCGGCGGTTCGGGTGTCGGCCGTGGTGTAGTCGACCGTCACCGCACTGCCGCGCAGGGCGCGCCGGCCGAGGTCGGCCATGAGGAGTTTGTCGCCGGCCCGCTGCCGGTAGGAGTCGGCGTCGAAGACCGTCCCCTTGGACGCGGCCTCGGCCCCACCGACCTCGCTGATCAGGCGGTTCACCCGGGCCTGGTCGACGGTCAGGCCAGCCCGCCGCGCGGCGATGGCCGTCAACTCGTGCCTGATCTGTACGGTAACGATCCGGCGCGACAGGTCATCGAGCTGATGGTCGGCCAACAGCTGCTCCCGGGCCTGCGGACCCTCCTTGGCCAGCACCGAGGTGAGCTGGTTACGAACCTGCTCCACCGGGATCTCGGTACCGTTGACAAAGGCGGCGGCCCCGACCTGGCTGGGGCCGGAGCCGCAACCGATCACCAGCACCCCGACCAGAGCGCCGAGGGCGACCCGGCGCGCCGCACCCAGGACGCTTCGCACGGGCGTTACCTTCTCACGCTGCCCGGTTCAGCGCGGTTGCAGGGCCGCGAGTAGCCGCTGCACCCCGTCGCCCATCCGCTGTGGATCCGCTGGCCCGACAGTGAGCGACGCCGACTCGCCGGACCGGCGGTCGACCGTCACCTGGTACCGCCCGTCGACGTTGTCGCACCAGCGCAGGACGTCCGAACGGCGCACCCGGCCGGACGGATCGCGCACGTTGGCGGCGATCTGCCCAGCCCGCGCGTGCGGTTTATCCAGGATCGCGGCCGCGGCGGCGCTGTCCCGTTCGGCGCTGGTCCGAACGAGGGGCGTGGACACCAACAGCCCGCGAGCCGGTTGTGGTCGGGTGCTAGACAGCAGGGGCACGGTCACCGCACAGTCGCGGCCCGGCGGGTACACCGGGAGCCGGCTCACCACCGCTGCGGCCAGCCCCGTCGCGGGAATCACCGTCAGCAGCGTCGCGCCAGGCTGATCCGGATGCTGCAGCGCGCAGACGCCGGCACCACCGTCCTGCGCGGCAACCACCCGAACCGGCTGGTCGGCCACCATGTCGGCGAGCCACACTGAGTCCACCCAGCTGGCCGGCCGATGCAGCAGGCGCAGCGCAGCCTCCAGATCGGCATCCACCCGACCCCCGCGGAGCAGGCCCAGCCGGGTGAGCTCGACGCACGCGCCGGCGCGGATCCGAGCGCGCTCGATCCAGGTACGCCCGGATGAGCGCACCTGGATCGGCGCGGGATAACCCTCCACGCCAAACCCCTCGGCGAGCACGTCCCACTGCACGGCGGACAACCGCCATGCCAGCTCGGTCACCGTCATCCGGCACGCTCGGACGGGTCCTCGCCGATCACCGGTGGAGCGACCTTGCGCCCGTCGGTGAAGATGTCGCCCATTTCGATCAGGTAGGAGGGGCGCCGGTGCTCGGTGTCCTCGCCGTCCTTGCCACGTCCGCTGATCGGAGGTACCAGTTCACCCAGGCTAGGTCGCCCCCCTGGCCCGCTGGTGACGCCGCGCCCCGGGACAGCACCTCTCTCAGCAACCGGCGCAGCGGCCCCCGACGGGCGGGGCCCGAACCCCGTTGCGCCCGCACCGGTATGCCTACCCATGCCGGTATGCCTGCCAGCGATGGCACGTCCAGCACCACTAGCAGACCCAGCAGTGGTTCGATCACCCCCGGATTGCGCTACGGCTCCGTCAATCGGGCCACCGACCCGGCGCGCCCGCCGGCTGTTGTCGCCACTGATCGCCGGCATGATCGGGATCCCGGCCGACGCTGCGGCCGTAGTCGGCCCGCCGACGAGCTGGCGTGGCCCGGTGGGTTCGGGCGCTCCGCTGGGGTCCACCTGCCCGATGTGACCACCGCTGATCACGCTTTGTAGCCCAGCCTGGGTCGGCTGCGGGTGCGGGAGGTAACCGCCTCCGGCCCCGTTGCGGAGCGGCCCGCCAGCGGCTTGGCCGAGATCGGGTGCCGGCTCGACGTTCGGGAGTTGCTCGGGTGGCTGCAAGGTCGGGTCGGCCAGCTGCGGGTAGGTCGGTACGGCGACGCGGTGATCGTTGATCGGCGCCGAATACACGTTGTTCATGATCTGTACTGCCTCGATGTGCGCCTCGGATTGCGCCCGATCCTGCGCGACCGCGTCGATGAACGCGCCGGCCGGGCCGCCCAAGGCGAAGCTGCGCAGCGACCGTCCCCAATCGTGCGGCTTCGCCGGCGGCACCGTCGCCTTGGCCTGCCCGGCACTGGAACCGGAGGCATCCATCAGCGCCGTGGTGTGGTCCGCGGTCTCAGCCAGGCTGGCCGACCACTGGTTGATTGGTCCCAGGGCGGCGATCGCCACATCGGCCGCCGACCCACGCCATCCGCCAGCCACGATCTCGTCCAGATCACGGGTAAGCCCGGTAACGATGTCGATCGCATGCCGACCCAGGTCACGCCACGCACTGGCCGCATCGCTGACGTCGCCGGGATCCACCGAGGTGTCCAGCATGGAGCGGATCTCCGTATGCTCCCAAGCCGCCCAGTTGCTGGACCCGTGGTCGTTACCGCTGTCCCCGCCGAAGCCGAATACATCGGCCACCACGTCCCATGCTCCGGCCACTCAAATCCCCCCTTTCGGTAACCGAGGTTCGATCATCTGCGCGATCCGCAACGCCTCGGCACACGAATCGATCTTGGGACGATCCGGGCTGAACGCCGGCGCCACGGCCACCGTCAATGACACCGACCCACCATCCATCAACTGCGCGCAGTCCGTGCGGCCACGCTCGACGCTGAGTTGGATCCCGGCTCGACCGTTCACCCGGTTTTCCGAAAAGCTGGTAAACGCTGGATCATCCCGGCGGGCCTGATATTCAGCGAGGGGGTCCTTATCTCGCTCCAGGCGCAAAGTAATGAGCTTACCCACCCACTGGCAGCCGACCACGCCGAGTTCGTTCACCCGCTTGCGGGTGCCTAGCTTGATGCCCAACCCGGTCAGCTCAGCATCGGTCAGGACGGCGCACATGTCGACCCGGCTCGCGTCGGCCACTGCGGGCGGCGTGGATACTTCCGACCTCTGCGAGCCACAGCCGGCCGTGAGCAGCCCCACCACGACGACCGCACCGAGAAGACGCCTCATCCGGACCGGCCTTGGAACATCTGCTGGCCAGCCACGTCGGCCTCGACTACCGTGCACCCAGCTGCTCGATAGGTGGCCGCCATGTTCGCGAACACCTGTTGAGCGTTCTTCATCGTGTCGATGAACTCCTGCCCGGCCTGGACGAACCGAGCGGCGACCGCTTCACCGTCCTCATTGTCACCGAACTTGCGTTTCTGAGTAAGCCGGTGGGCGCTGCTCAACCAGTCATCGATCTCTTCGACGGCCTGGTCGCAGCGGGCGGCGGCACGCTCGGCGACGCCGGCCTCCAGCCACAGCTCACCGGCGGCCACCGCGCGCTGCAGATCGGTCTGCTGCTGATTCGCGCCCGCTAGCCACGCACCGGCCTGCTCGAAGCTGTTCACCATTGCGTACCCTCCTCAACCCAGGGTGACCGTACTATCACCGCTCATCAATCCATCCGCCGTGAGGAGTGCCCATGTTCGGCGCCGACCCCGACCAGGCCGAGCGGCAGCTGTCGCAGTGGGCGCAGGGGTTCGCGGACCAAGCCGAACGGTTCGGTGCCATGCGAGCCCGGGTCGAGCAGATCCAAGTGGCTGAGTCCTCCTCCGACGGCGCGGTCCGGGTCACGATCGACTCCAGCGGAGCACTGATCGACCTCGCGCTCACTGACAAGATCAGCGGTATGCTCCCGTCGGAAGTCGCAGCACTGGTCCTGGCCTGCATGCGACGCGCTCAGCGACAGCTCGCCGGGCGGGTGCGCCATGCCGCAGCGACCACTGTCGGTGCCGAGGAGCCGGTCGTCGAGCACGTGGTGTCGGGCTACCGGCAACGATTCGGCGAAGACCCGCAGGAGAGCCCGCGACCGGATCCTGGCCTGCTGGGATTGGGTGTGATCGAGGATGACGGCCCGCCGCAGCAGCGACCCGCCCGGCGTCCCGGTGCGGCGCCTGGTGGCGACGAGGAGGACTTCGGCGACCGCAGCTATCTGCGCTAGGGGGCATGGACATGTCAGATCGTTACAAGGTACTCACTGAGGCGCTGGCCGAACACGCGAAGAATGTCGACGGCTTCGCCGATCGGGTGGCGCTGGCGGCTGACGCGGCGCTGGTACGCCTGCCCGTGGATACCTACGGGGTGTACTGCCAGATCTTGCCGGCGATTCTCAATCCGTTGCAGGATCTCGGGGCTGCCGCGCTGCACAGCTGCGCGACGGGCTTGGGCGCCACCGCGACGAACGTCAAGGATACCGCCGACCACTACGCGGCGGTCGATGACCGTAACGCCCTGACCTTGAAGGGGCTTCGGTAAATGTTGCCCGGCCCGCAGTGTTCCGGGATCGGGATCCTCGATTCGGCCACCCAGTGCGTCGACGCCATCTCCCGCGGGGACTGGATCGACATCGGGATCGACACGGCCGCCGCGAGCCTGGAAACTCTCACCCTCGTGTCGGACCCGGCCGGTGCGCTGCTGTCCTACGGCATCGGGTGGTTGATCGAGCACATCGACGCCCTCTCCGAGCCACTGGACTGGCTGGCCGGCAACCCCGACGCGATCACCACCCACGCCCAGACCTGGGGCGACGTCGCCCGTGGCATGTCCGCGGCGGGCCAGGGTTACGTCCATGCCGTATCCAGCGACCTCACCACCTGGCAGGGCGCGGCGGCCGACGCTTACCGGGCCCGAAGCAACGACATCGGCCACCTCCTCGACGCCGCGGCCATCGCATCCGAGGGCATCCAGGCCGCCGTCACGATGGCCGGGGTGATTGTCGCCGCGGTCCGCGACAGGATCCTCGAGCTGATCGCCGATCTCGTCTCCCGGCTGATCAGCTACGCCGCTGAGCTGGTCGCCACCGCCGGCCTCGCGGCGCCAGTGGTGGCCGAGCAGGCCATCAGCCTGATCGCCAAGTGGGCCGCCAAGATCACCGAACTGCTCACCAAGTTGCTCCGCACTATCAAGGCCCTCATGCCGTTGTTGCGCCACCTCGACGAGATCTTCGACGCAATCAAGAAGGCCATGGCCGCCCTACCAGAGAACCTGTCGCCGACGATCACCATGATCTCCTCGGCCAGGGACGGTCTCATGACGAACCCGTCCAGCCGATCCGCCGTCCCCCACGCGCATGAGAGACAAGCAGGTGGTCGATGAACTCACCTCGGCCACGAAAGATACGGGAGAAACGCTGGTTCTCGGGGATGAATGGTGCCAGGTTCCACAGTCGTCGCCCCATCGCCTGCGTCCAAGCGATTGATCAGATAACAGATCCACGTCTCGTCGTCCGAGGCGCCGGGCCAGCAGCTCGGTCCAGCGTGCACCTCCTGCCGTAACCGGACCAGGTGCTTATGGGCGAGGCCACCCAAGCAGAGCAACTCTTCACCGCAGGCTGCTAGCCGAGGCGACCAGCCAGACCCGAGCAACAGCTCAGCTCGGCCTTGTTCCGCTATTGAGAAACTCTTCAGAGAATGTATCCGCATTTGCGGAGATCCAGGGCTTGACTGACCGCTTCTGCTTCTAGCACTATAAGCTTGAATAAATCACCTCGCCGGAAGGTGGCTGCAGATGAGGGTCGACACGCGAGCTCTACCCGCAGCCGGGCCGGCTCGCCACCTGGGCCGGCCGGTCGCTACAACCCCACCACGACAGCCCCACCCGCCGGCCACGCCCGACGGTGGGGCGTCCACCGCGAGACCGCCAGCGGGCGTCGTGGTGATCAGCGGCTGGGTAGCCCACTGGGTCGCGCTGACCGAGGCCAAGCTCCTGGGACTCCGATGGAAAGGATGAGAGATGACTCTTATCGTTTTAACGGTTGTCGTTATTGCGTTGCTTATTGCCGTTCTAGCGTTTTTTCTCTTCAGGATCGGCGCGCTACTCAATCACACTGCGGACAATCTTGACGACTGCGCGCAGAACGTGAAGAACATTGCCTACCAGGCCAAAGCGATCGGGCCCGGCGTTATGCGCATCAACGAAACCGGTACAACAGTGTTAGGTGCGTTGCCATTGCTGTGTGACGGTGCTGAAAGTGTCGCCGTCGCTAAGGGGGCTCCCT
>DATEMN010000408.1:0-10708 GCA_035275565.1 Pseudonocardiaceae bacterium
AACGCCAGCAGGTCGTTGATCAGTTGCTGCATCCGCTGGGCGCCGTCCACGGCGAACGCGATGTACTGATCCGCGCGCTCGTCGAGCTGCCCGCCGTAGCGACGCTGGAGCAGCTGGCAGAAGCTGGACACCTTGCGCAGCGGCTCCTGAAGGTCGTGCGACGCGACGTAGGCGAACTGCTCCAAATCCCGGTTGGACCGCTCCAGGTCAACGGCCGATGCGGCCAGCGCATCCCGGTCTTCAACGATCCGCCTGCGCATCGCGTCGACGTCGGCGGCCATCGCGGCGATCTCGGGCGGGGCGCCGCCGACACTCACCCGGTGCCCGTAGTCGCCGCCGGCAACCTGACGCGCGTCGGCGGCCAGCGCGGCGAGCGGAATGCTCACCCAGCGCCACACCAGCAACGCAGCGGCAGCGAGTACCCCGGCGACGATCACTGCGCTGACGACGAGCACCGCCACCTCAAGCCGATCACGGGCAGCCAGCCGGTTAGCCGCCCCATCGCGGGCCACTTGTAGATCAGTCCGTAGCCCCTCGGCAGCCGCCACCAAGGGCACGGACCGCTGCTGCTCGACCTGGTAAAGATCATCGTTAGCCGGTCGAGGGCCGCCCCGGGCGACCGCATCGATGATCGGCTCAGCGGCGTCGCGACGCCATCGGTCGGCAGCCTGCACCACCCGGTCCAGGCCCTGCTGAAGCGCGGGGTCCGGAGGCAACAGCGCCATCAGCTCGATGACGCTACGCTCCTGGCGGCCGAGCTGCTCGTGGTACTCCTGAAGCGAGATCTCCTTGCCGCGCAGGGCGTAGCCGCGGATGTCATTCTGCTGCTCGACGACCGCCGTCAGGAGGTCACCGGCCACTCGACGGGACGGCGCGATCCGGTCGACCAGCTCGGTCGCAGCTTCCCGATTCTGATCACTGATCACGATCACAGCGCTGAGCGCGCCAAGTAGCACGAGCGCGGCGACCCCGAACAGCGCGCCGGTCCGCCGCGCCAGCGTCACGCCTTTTCTTCGAAAGGTCAACGGTCCGGCCTAGCCGGTTCCGAGTCGGACAGCAGCAGGATCGCGACGTCGTCCTCGAGCGGGCTGCCGTTGATCCGCTCGGCGTGCTCGACCAGCCTCCCCGGTAGCTCGGCGAGCGCGGTGTCGTGCTCCACCGCCAGCAGCTCCAGCAGACCTTCCTCCCAGAGCAACTCGTCGGGACGTGCTCCGCGGACCTCAATGAGCCCGTCGGTGTACAGCAGCAGCGCCCAGCCTGCAGCAAGGGGTAGCTCATTGCCTTTCCAGCTGGCCGCCGAGTCGATTCCCAGGGGAGGTCCCTTGACCAGTTGCGGGACTGTGAGCTGGGGGCGCAGCAGCGCGGGTGACGGGTGTCCGGCCACCCGCACCAGAACCGTCCCGTCGGCGATCGCCACTGTGCACGCCGTGGTGAACAGCGCAGCACGATGCCGTTCATAAGCCAGCACCTGCTGCAGCGCTGGCAGCACCTCGGGCTCGCCGACGCCGCTGAGTACCAGCGCCCGCCAGGACACCCGAAGCAGTGCACCGAGCGCAGCCTCGTCCGGGCCGTGCCCGCACACGTCCCCGACGATCGCGTGCACCGAACCATCCGGGCAGCGGATGGCGTCATAGAAGTCACCGCCGATCACGCCGTCGCGACCGGCGCGGTAAAACGGCACTGCACCCACCGTGCTGCCGTCCAACAGCAGCCTGGGCAGCAGACCTCGCTCGAGGCGGGCCGATTCGGCGGCGGCCAACTGCTGCTCGCGCAGCCGTAGCAGGCTGGTCTCCGCGCGCCGGCGCTCGACGGCGTAGCGGACGGCCCGAATCAACACCGCGCTGTCCGCTTTGCCCTTGACCAGGTAGTCTTGCGCGCCGGCACTCACCGCCGCAATGCCGAGGTACTCGTCGTCCACACCGGTGAGCACACAGATCGCGGCAACGGGGTGAGCGCGGAGCAGCTGCCGAAGCCCCTCCAAGCCGGACGTTCCAGGCAGATTCAGGTCCAGCAGAACGCAGTCCGCTCTGGTCAGCAGCTCGAGTGATTCTTGCTGACCATCCAACACCTGAGAGATCGACTCCACCACGACCAGCTCGATCTCCGGGGCGACCTCGGACAGCAGCTCACCGACGAGGAAGGCGTCGCCCGGGTCGTCCTCGATGAGCAGCACCCGCTCGGCCGGGGTGGAGCGAGCCATGCGACAGGTCTCCTCCCGCGCACTGTCCGACACGGCAGTGTAAGACCGAGCGTCGATCTAGCTTAACGCTGCGCCACGCCGATGCCCCGTGACGTCATGTCGGCTTCACCCATCATGGCTCTATGGTTGACGTCTTCTCTCCTGGGGGTGCGGTGAATCGATCTAGGCTGCTGGTCGGTCTGTTGGTGGCGCTGGTATGGCTTGCGACGGCCTGCACGAGCGCATCACCGCCACCACCACCGTTGGGATCGGGGCTGCTGCTACCCGGCTATGACCGCGGTGTGCGAACCCAGGACGACCTCTTCCAATTCGCGAACGGCGAGTGGTTGCGCAGCACCGAGATCCCCCCCGACCGGTCCCGGTACGGCGCGTTCGACACGCTCGCCGAGCAGTCCGAGCAGAATCTGCGGACGATCATCGAGGACAGCGCGAACCGCCATGGCCCGGCCGGCTCGCCAGATCAGCAGATCGGTGACTACTACGCGAGTTTCATGGACACCACACGGCTGGACGCGCTCGGGGCTGATCCGCTGAAAGAGTCGTTCGACCGCATTGATGCACTCGCTACCCCCGCGGACCTCACCCGGTACTTCGGCGAGACTGCTGCGACGGCTTTCCCCAGCCCCGTCGGGCTGTCAATCGACCAGGATGCCAAGAACGCAACAGCTTATATCCCGGGAGTGTGGCAAGACGGGCTCACCATGCCGGACCGGGATTACTACCTGAAGTCCGATCCGGAGTTCGTGACGCTCCGCGACCAGCTTCGCGGCTACGCCGCACGGGTCCTGGGTCTGGCCGGTATCGCCGATCCAGAGGGCGCGGCCAACCAGGTGCTCGCCCTGGAAAGCCGCCTTGCCGAGATCCAGTGGACCGCCGCGCAGAACCGTGACGTGACAGCCACCTACAACAAGTACGCCGTTGCCGACGCCACTGCGCAGACACCGGGACTGGACTGGAAAACGTACCTCGACGCGGCGGGTGTGCGCACCCCCGACTTCGTCGTCGGGCAGCCCAGTTACTTCACCGCGCTGGGCGCCGCACTGACCACGGTTCCCTTAGCGGACTGGAAATCGTACCTGAAATTCAAGCTCATCGATGACGTCGCCCCCTACCTCAGTGATGCCTTCGTCACGGCGCGCTTCGATTTCCACGGCCGCGCGCTGTCCGGGCAGCAGGAGATGCGCCCGCGCTGGAAGCGAGGCGTCATGGCGGTGGGCGGCGCGATGGGTGACCTGCTCGGCCAGCGATACGTCCAACAGTACTTCCCGCCGGATGCCAAAC
Source organism: Pseudonocardiaceae bacterium (assembly GCA_035275565.1). Classification (GTDB taxonomy): domain Bacteria; phylum Actinomycetota; class Actinomycetes; order Mycobacteriales; family Pseudonocardiaceae. The sequence continues at coordinate 3,482 of DATEMN010000408.1, forward strand.
AGCGAATGGACGCGCTGGTCAGCAAGCTGATCGAGGCTTTCCGCTCGTCCATCGACGGGTTGGACTGGATGAGCGACGCGACCAAAACCGAAGCCAGGGACAAGCTCAGCAAGCTTGTCGTGAAGATCGGCTATCCGGATAAATGGAAAGACTACTCGGGACTCGCGGTCGCGCCCGACAACCTGATGGGTAACGTGCTGCGCTCGGCTCGGCTGGAGCACCAACGGGAACTCGACAGGCTCGGCAAACCGGTGGACCGCGCCGAGTGGTTCACCACACCGCAGACGGTCAACGCCTTCTACAACCCGTCGCTCAACGAGATCGTGTTCCCCGCCGCGATCCTGCAACCACCATTCTTCGATGCGACCGCTGACGACGCTGTCAACTACGGTGGCATCGGCGGGATCATCGGTCATGAGATCAGCCACGCCTTCGACGACCAGGGCCGCAAATTCGACGGAACCGGCAATCTCCGCGACTGGTGGACACCGCAGGACGTGCAGCGCTTCACCGAACGGACCGCCGCCCTGACCGCACAGTACTCGGCCTACCAGCCGCTGCCAGGTGAGCACATCAACGGCGAGCTCACGCTAGGCGAGAACATCGCGGATCTGTCTGGTCTCGCGGTGGCGCTGCGCGGTTACCGGTTATCGCTCGGCGGGCGGCCGGCACCCGTGATGGACGGCTTCACCGGCGAGCAACGCTTCTTCCTGGGGTGGGCTCAGGCGTGGCGCGGCAAGACCCGGGACAAGGCACTGCGCTCGCAGCTATTGAGCGATCCACACAGCCCCAACGAGTTCCGCGCCAACGGCGTCGTCAGCAACCTGCCAGAGTACTACGCAGCCTTCGACGTCAAAGAAGGCGACAAGCTGTTCCGCCCCACCGACCAGCGCGTCAAGATCTGGTGACGCTCAGCAGCTACTTGTTTCTTCCGATCACCTGGCTGAGCGCATAGCTGCCACCGTTGAAGCCGAGCGCTAAAGTTGCCGCAGTCAAAGCCAAGACGAACTCGAAGCCACCGGTCTGCACAAAGAATCCGTTCTTGGCGTGCACGAAGATCAGAGCGCCGAGGGTGACAACGGAAACCAGGATGGCGGCCAGTGGCAAGGCCACGCCGAGCACCAGAGCCAGACCGCCGAGGAGCTCGGCGAAAGCGGCGAACCACGCGGCAAGTTCTGGCAGTGGCACTCCCACCGCAGTGAACATGCTCACTGTCGCGTCCATGCCGGTGCTGAAAAGCTTGGTCCAACCGTGCACGATGAATATGGCACCGATCGTCAGCCTGCCAACTAACAAGGCCACTTCACGGACGATGGATGGCATGCGCGTCATGCCTGTTCCTTTCCCGTTATTGTCGTTGCAACTTAAAGCAGTATACGCCGCTGGCGAGCAACCCAGCCGTGCAAGCTTAAGCACACCGCGGATGTCGCTTCGTTGAGAAACCAGAGATGGCAGGATACAGACAAACGCCAGCCGCTGGCGGCAGAGGCTGGGGCGGCGGCAGAGATAGCGGCGGCACCCCTACCCGGAGCGAGTGCCCGGCGCACGTGCACCAGGATCCGCCGCTCGCGGCGTCGGTGCCGCGCGACGTGAGGTCATCAGGCAGGAGATCGTCTCCTACTAGGGAAGGAGGTATGTCCAAAGGATGCACCTTAGGGTTCGAGCCGTGTTGACCCGCGGCTTCCGGCAGTCGCCCACTCTCGTGTGGGCGCCGGTCCGATTCCTGCCGCTGGTGGTCAACGCTGCCTACCTCGCCGTCCTGCACGGCCCGTCGCGGCCCACCAGCGGGGATTGGGCGTTCGGGATGGCTGCCGCCGTGCTGACCCTCGCGGGCGGGCGATGGCCGCTGGCGGTCACGGTCGCGCAATCGATCCTGCTGGTAGTCGGCGTGCGGATTTTTGTGGCGCCGGTGGCGCAGGCATTGCTGTTCGTGCTGGCAGCGGTGGCGCTCGGCGAACTGTGGATGCGGCGCGGCGGGTGGCAGTGCTGGGTCGGGGTCGGGGTGTACGTGGCGGCACTGCTCGTCGTGTACCCGCCGCGCTACGACCCGGTGCTGGTCGCGTCCACGATCGCGCTGGCCACCCTGCCATCGGTGCTGCTCGGTCGGTACATCCGCTCGTACCTGCAGGTGGAGGTGACCGCGCACCGCCAACGGGAGAGCGCGGTACAGGAGGCCCGCGCCGCGGAGCGGACCGCGATCGCCCGGGAACTACACGACCTGATAGCTCACTACATGGCGTCGATCGCGTTGCGAACCGGAGCAGCCCGGCACGCCCTGAACGACAAAACCGACCCCGCCGTGACCGAGGTGCTCACGCAGGTACACGACACGGCCCGCACCGCGCTGGCCGACCTGCGGCGCCTCGTGGCGACACTTCGCGACCCGACCACCATGACCGACGAGGCGGGCTGGGCCCTGGCAGACCCCGGCGGGCTGTCGGCTTCGCTGGCCGCCGCTGTCGAGCGGGCCCGCGGTGAAGGCCTGACGCTGGACGTCGAGATCGACCCCGCGATCGCCACCATGCACTCGATACAGCGGCTGGCGGTACTGCGAGTGGCGCAGGAAGGCTTGACCAACGTGATCAAGCACGCTGGCGCCCACGCGCAGGCGACGCTACGGGTGCGCGCAACAGCGAACGGGGTGCACGTGGTGATCCGCGACGACGGAGGCGACCGCCGCAGTCACGACACGCGGCCTGACCCAGGCTTCGGGCTGGTCGGAATGCGCGAGCGGGTCGAGCTACTGGGCGGCAGCGTGCGCGCCGGGAGGCGGTCGTCGGGATGGGAGCTGGCCGTGGTGATCCCGACCGGGAGTTCGGAGGAGGGCCGGTGATCCGGGTGCTGTTCGTTGACGACCAGCAGCTGGTGCGGGACGGGCTGCGGATGCTCTGCGGCACCGCCGACGACATCGAGGTCGTCGGTGAAGCGGTCAACGGCCACCAGGCCACGCAGCTGGTGGATCGGACCGCACCGGACGTGGTTCTGATGGATCTGCGGATGCCCGGCGTGGACGGCATCACCGCGACCGCACGCATCCTCGCCGCCCGCCCCGCCACCCGGATCCTCGTGCTCACCACGTTCGATGATGACGACCACCTCTACCCCGCACTGTCGGCCGGGGCGCACGGATTCCTCGCCAAGGACGCCGCACCGGAGGATGTGTTGGAAGCGATCCGGCGGGTCGCCGCGGGCGACTCGCCGTTCAGCCCAACCGTGCTGCGGCGGCTGGTGCGGGTCGCGGTCACCGCGCGCGAAGCCGACCAGCAGCGCCCGGTACACCCACCCACGTTGCAGCAGCTCACCAAGCGGGAGCGAGAAGTGCTGGTGCTGATCGGCGAGGGCCTGTCCAACACCGAGATCGCGCAGCAGCTGCATGTCGGGGTCACCACCGTCAAGACGCACGTCGCGAGTCTGATGACCAAGACCGGTGCCCCGAATCGGGTCCGCTTGGCGGTGCTCGCCGCAGCCAGCGGCCTGATCAGGGACCGATCCAGGGGTGCTCAGTAGATCTGCCGGCACGCCGACGGGGCCGACTGGTCGCCGAACTGTTGGCGATACAGCTGGGCATAGACACCGCCACGATCCAGCAGTTCAGTGTGCGTGCCCCGCTCCACCAGGCGACCGCGGTCCAGGACGAAGATCACGTCGGCGGCCAGGATGGTGGAGAGCCGGTGGGCGATCGCCACCGTCGTCCGCCCCGCCATCAGCGGAACCAGCGCCTGCTGCACCAGCCGCTCGTTGACGGTGTCCAGCGCGGAGGTGGCCTCGTCGAGAATCAAGATCTTCGGGTTTTTCAGGATGACCCGGGCGATCGCCAGCCGCTGCTTCTCCCCACCCGACATCCGGTAGCCGCGCTCACCGACCAGCGTGTCGTAGCCGTCGTCGAGTTGCAGGATCCGCTCGTGGATCGCGGCGGCCCGGGCGGCGGCCTCGAGTTGCTCGTCGGTGGCGTGCGGGTCCCCGTAGCGCAGGTTCTCTCGAATCGAGGCGTGCACCAGGTGGGTCTCCTGGGTCACCATCCCGATCGTGGCGGCCAGCGAGTCAAGCCGGATCCGCCGCACGTCGAGCCCGTCGATGAGCACCGCGCCCTCGGTCACGTCGTACAGCCGCGCCAGCAGATACGACAGTGTCGTCTTCCCCGAGCCGCTGGGTCCGACGACTGCGGCGAGCTGGCCAGGCTCGATGTCTAGACTGAGGTCCGCAAGCGCCCACCGGCCAGGGATCGACCCGTCACCGGACGGGTAACGGAACGAGGCAGCGCGCACGCTGATTGCCCCGCGCACCCGCTCGGGTGGCAGGTCGATCGCGTCCGGGGCGTCGACGATGTCATGGGGCAGGTCGAGATACCCGAAGATCCGCTCGAACAGCGCCAGCGAGGATTGCACCTGCACCACCATCTGGAACAGCGCGTTGATCGGGGGTAACAGCACCATCTGCAAGGTGGTGAAGGCAACAAGCGTGCCGGCACTCAATCGGCTCCCACCCCCAGCGAGCATGAAACCGGCGACGAGATAGGCGAACACCGGCATCACCGCGAAGAAGATCCGCAGCGACATGAAAAATCCTTGGCCGATCATCTGCTGACGAACCTGCAGCTCGGCGAGATGGGCGTTGAGCTTGTGGAATCGGGTGTTCTCCTCGTGCCGCCGGCCGAACGATCGAGACAGCAGGACCCCGGACACCGACAGCGTTTCTTGCGAGAGTGTGGAGAGCTCAGCCATCCGCTGCTGGGTCACGGAACTCACCCCGCGCCGCACCCGCCCGACCCGTTCGGTCAGCCAGACGAACAACGGTACGAGTGCCAGCGAGAGCAGGGTGAGTTGCCAGGACAGCACCACCATGGCACCGATCGTGCTGATCACGACCACGATGTTCATCAGGAACGCCGACGCAGTCTCGGTAACCACCTGCTGCAAGCCACCAACGTCATGGGCGAGCCGGGACTGGATCTCTCCGGTCTTCGTCTCGGTGAAAAACCGCAGCGACATCCGTTGCAGGTGGGTGTAGAGCGCGCCGCGCAGATCCCGCATCACCCGCTGCCCGAGCACGTTCGCGAGATAGGGCCGGCAGACTTCCAGAGCGCCGGTCACCACCGGGATTGCGGTCATTCCCCCCAGCAGCCAGAAGAGCAGGGGAAGGTTCGGGCAGCCTGGACAGAACAGCGCCTGGTCGAACACTGGTTTGATGAGCAGCAGGCCACCCACACCGAGCCCCGCCGTCAGAACGACAACCAGCCCCAACAAGACGAGCCGGCCCCGATACGGCCAAAACAACCCAACCACCCGGCGGATCGTTCGTGGATCACGGCTGCGCGACGTGTCACCGGGGACGGTGCCGGTCGGCGGCGCTCGCAACCCGTGCAGCGCGATACGCACCGCTTCCCGCACGCTCATGTCACTGCCCCCCGCCGGGTCCCCCTGGCAGTCCGTTAAGGACACCTCAAGAAATAGCCGGTTATGGCGTCTCACGCAAGGGTTCAGCGAATTCCAGCTAACCGTCATTGCGCTCCACTTACGCCAGACTTGCGCTCCCTCTCTACATTGTAGAGACCCTTTACCGGATGGGATACAACCATTCAACACAGGGACCGAAAACGGACCCTGGTGAAGCTTTACCGTGCGCGAAGCCGGCGCTTAATGTTCAGCACGGCCAGCATGGAAAAAGGAGATGGTCACCGATGCCAGCAATCCTGCGCGAGACGGCTACCGATCTCGACGAGATTCTTTACCAGAGCGTGGTGGACGCGGAGTTCCGCGCCCAGTTGCTCACCGACCCCAGCGTGCTGGGTCTGGCCGAGCAGAGCTTCGCTCTTCCCACCCCTGTCGAGCCCCAGGATACCGCCGGGCTCGACCTGGCTTCGGGAGATTACTACCTCACCATGTGCGCCACGAGCTGCAGCGCCGGCCCGTTCACGGTCGTGTGCGACGGCCGCTCGAAGTAGGGGGCCCGACCACAACGGGGAAACAGAAAGCAAAAAGTGAAGACCGCCGATGCCTTACCGCGCAACCTCCTCGGGGTGGGCGCGCCGCATGATCTCGCAAGCCGGGCTGCGGGCCTCGCCGAACAGATCCGCATCGCCGAGGCGCTTCCCGTAGACGACGGCTCCGGAGCGCCGGCTCGCGAGCTGACCGGCGTGGACGTGTGGCGGCTGCAGCGTCTCGCACGCAAGCTGGCCCGGCCGGCGACTCGACGTCCTGCCAACGAGCTCGAACGGATCCTGACCACCAACCGGCTGCTCCAGCTGCGGTCGGGGCAGCTGCGCCCCGACGAGCGTGCGGTTCTGGACGACCTGCACGCAGCGTGGCTTCCCACGTACACGGCGGCGTTGCACGGCTTCGATCCGTCGGCCTCGCGGATGGCCGACGCCGGCCGGTGGGATACGACCGGGGGGCGCCAGCGGCTGGCGTTGGCCTGCGCCCCGTTCCGCTCGTTGCTCCATCGCGAGATCCGCGCTGCGGCCAGCGTGGTCAACCAGGGCACCGGCCGGGTGCTGATCGGCCCCGCCATCGTCGAGGCGTTCGAGGAACACCTCATCGACCGGTTCGAGCTGTCCCTCGCCTGGGCCGTCGAAGCGGACCGTAACGTCGCGTTCGCGCGCCTGGGCACCAACAGCGACCGCGCAACCGCAGACGATCACGACGCCTACTTCGACCGAACGTTTCGCGACGCCGCCTCATACCACCGCTTCTACCTGCGGTTCCCGGTACTCGGACGGTGGCTCGCCACCATCACCCGCTTGCTGCGTGACAACGGGCGGAGTCTGGTCAAGCGGTTACGCGCAGACGTCGACGAGATCGGATCGGAGCTGTTCCACGAGCCAATCGTCCAATTCACGTCCCTGGACCTCGGCAAGGGGGACTATCACGCGGGTGGGCACAGCGTCGCCATGGTGGGCGTGGCCCTCGAGTCCGGCCCGGACTCCTTCGTCTACAAACCACGGTCCCTCGGCGCCGAAGCCGCCATGCAGAGGCTGCTGGCATGCCTCCGGTTCGACGGCGTGATCAGCTTCGCCCCGCACCGGGTGATGACCCGGGACGGCTACGGATACGAGCAGCGAATCCCCTCCGACCGCAACCACGTCCGGTCCCGAGCGGAAGCGGCGAGGATCTACCGGGAGCTGGGTGGCTACCTCGGCATGTTCTACGTCCTCGGGGGCAGCGACCTCCACTACGAGAACGTGATGGTGGCCGACGGTCACGCATTCATCTGTGACTGCGAGACAGCCCT
>DATEMN010000409.1:0-16760 GCA_035275565.1 Pseudonocardiaceae bacterium
GCCGCCTGGGACAAGGTCATGAACCTCGATCGGTTCGATCTCGCCTGATTCTGATGTCCAGGTCGGCCGCTTCCCGGCCGACCTGGACATCAGGATGCTCCTTCCCCTTCCATCCAGTCACCGAACGAACCCCCTGCGAACCCACGCTCATGGCGCCGGGTCGACGATGTTGAAGGTGCCCGGCGCCGTCTGCTGTATCGCGATATGGGCTGGTTTGCCGCTGATGGCATTCAGTTGCCTGACTAGTGCTGTCGACTTGCCTGCCAGTGTGCGCCCAATGTAGCGGTCGATCCCGGGTAGGCAGGCGAGTCTCATCACGGCGTGTCGTGCCCGCAACTGCGCACGCGAGTGCGGGAGAAACCAGCGGACCCCCTCGCGGGCGACCTGCTGTTTCTCTTCAGCCACCGGCCGCCACAGCCGCTCGTAGCGATAGAGCGCGGTCTCGATAGAGCCGGTCCTGGCCAGTTGCTCGGCGAGCACGTAGGCACCGGCGATGGCAAGTGAGGCGCCCTGACCAGCGAGCAGGGACACCGCGTAGCCGGCGTCTCCGAGCAGCACGACCCGGCTGCGGCTCCACCGCGGCAGCTCGATCTGCGCGACCTGGTCGTAGTACACCTGGGGTGCGGGTGGGCAGCGGTCCAGGGCTTGCGGGATGATCCAGCCAAGCGAGCTGTACTCGCGGCGAATCGCAGCGGCCGGGTCTGGCGGCAGCGTGGGGTCGGGGGTGCGGTGCACGGCGAAGGTCGCGACCCTACATGTTCACTATAATAAACACTTGTTTACAGATGGCACGGGGGAGCAGACTCCGAAGTGTTCGCCGTCAGACTGGAGTCGTGTCCGCTCATTACCGAGCCCCGGGTTGGTTCACCCGAAACGTCTTCAACCGGGCGGTTGCGTTCTCGACTCGCCACGGGGTAAGCATCCTGGGCTCACGGGTGCTTGCGGTGAAGGGACATACCAGCGGCGCATGGCGCACCACCCCGGTCAACTTGCTCGAACACGACGGACGCCGCTACCTCGTATCAGTACGCGGTCACGGTCACTGGGTCCGCAATCTGCGAGCGGCAGGCACCGGCGAACTGCGGATAGGCAAGCGCGCCGAAGCATTCCGGAGTCGCGAACTCACCGACGACGAGAAGGTGCCGGTGCTGCGGGCATACCTGACACGGTGGAAGGCAGAGGTCAGCCCGTTTTTCGACGGTATCGGACCAGACTCCAGCGACGAGCAGCTACGCGCTATCGCAGCCGATCATCCCACCTTCGAAGTCCTCCCCGTGGCCTGACCGCTCCACCTGTCGCAGGCTCTAGGCACAAAATCCTATGGTGACACGTCACCCACGCAGGGCCGAGTGTGACTGCAACGTAAAGGTGTTACCACGCCCTTCTGCGGAGTGCTTGTCAAGTGGGTCGCTGGGCACGGTGGCGCTAACGCGCGCTCGCAGCGCGCCTGGCAGTATGGCCAAACTGGACCGTGGCCGCTGCCCTCTCAGCCGCCAGCCTGGCTGAGCAGAAACGCGACGATGAAGCCCAAAGATGTCACCAATCCGACTGTGCTGCCGGCGTGTTCGAAACCTTCGGGCATCATCGTGTCAGCCAGCATGGTGAGGATGGCCCCGGCGGCGAAGGCCAGAACAACGGCGACCGTCACCGGGGATGCGCCACCGAGCAGGCCATACCCGGCCGCGGCGGCGGACGCGGACAGCAACGCCACACCCGTCCACAGTCCGAGAATCCAGCGGCTGGAGTGTCCCACCTTGCGCAGTCCGGTCGCCGCGGACAGGGACTCAGGCACATTGGAGAGAAATACCGCGGCAACGACGGCCACGCCGACGTTGCCCCCGCCTAGCAGTGACACGCCGATCGCCACCGACTCGGGGATCCCATCGAGTAGCGCGCCGAGCACGATTGCGCCCGCCGCTCCGGCGATCTGCTGCCCGCCCGAGCGCTTGCGGTGTTCGCCGCCGCGGTGGTCCAGGATCCAGTCGCCGAAGTAAAAGGTCAGTGCGCCGGCGCTCAGCCCGATGACCACCACCAACCCGCCGGCGGTTCTGAACGCCTCAGCGGTGAGCTCGAAGGCCACTGCGCTAATGAGCACGCCCGAACCGAAGGCCATCACAAGTCCGATGACCTTGGGCGGAGCGCGCCACAGTAGGCCCAGCCCCGCGCCGACGAGTAACGCGAAACCGCCGACGAATCCCCAGAACGCTGCTTCCAGCATGGCCAGCCCTTCCCGAGCTATCGCCGATCTATCTCACCATCTGGAAAGGCAGCCGCAAACAACTGACACCGGCGGACCGATCCGGACGCTTTTCCCAGGGGTCCTGGTGCGAAGGTGGATCACCGAGTAGTTGCCTCCTGATTATGCGGCTCGGCTCATCGTTGCTGGTGGCTGCCAGGGCGGTGTGCCGTCCTGGTCGTGGCTTCGGATGGCGGTGATGATCTGAGAGGCCCAGTCCAGGGGGTGGTGGTGTCCGAGGAGGTCGGCGAGGTGATCTAGGCGTGTGCGGCGTTCTGCGGGGGCAAGTGTCAGGGCTTGCTGCAGGGTGTCGATGAGATTTGCGGGTGAGTGGGGGTCGGTGAGTAGTGCTGCGGTGCCGAGTTGGTCGGCGGCGCCGGTGTGGTGGGAGAGCACCAGCACGCCGGATAGGCCAGCGGCTGCCTGTGCGGCGATGAACTCCTTCACGGTCAGGTTCATGCCGTCCTGCAAGGAGGTCACCCAGAACACGTCGGCGGCGAGGTAGTGGTCGATCACCTCGGTGAAGGGCAGGCTGCGAGGCACGTAGTCGATGGGCTGCCAGCTGCTGGTACTCCAGGCGCGGTTGACCTCGGTGATGCGGCGTTCAAGTGTCTGCCGTGTCGCGTCGTAGGCGGTGATGCCGGATTCGGGGAGCGGGCACACCAGCCGGAACTGCAGGTGTCCGCGCAGTTCGGGGCAGCGGGCGAGCAGCGCCGCGATGGCTTCGACCTTCTGTACCGGCGCCTTGACGTAGTCCAGGCGTTCGACGGAGAGCACCAGCAGTCCGCTGGTCGGTCGGCGGTGCCGCGTGCGGGTGCGGGCCAGTGCTTCGATGGCGTCGCGGTCGATGCCCAGCGGATGCACGCCCAGACGTGGCGGTCGGGGGACACCGGCGAGGGCCTGCCGGAAGTGCTCAGCGAATGCCTCGGTGTGGAATCCGGCCCAATCCAGGCAGCCTAGGGAGGCGCGGATCTCCGGGGCGGTGGGGAGTGCGGCGAAGATGTCCGGCGGGGGGAAGGGCGTGTGGTGGAACAGGCCCAGCCGCAGGTCGGGGCGGGTCGAGCGGAGCAAACTGGGCACGAGCCACAAGTTGTAGTCGTGCAGCCACACGGTGGCGCCCGGTGCGGCCCGGGTGCTGATGTGGTCGGCAAAGCGTGCGTTCACTGCGCGGTAGTGCGCCCAGGCGGCCGATTCGAAGCGCAGCAGCTGGGGCTGGGACATCAGCACCGGCCACAGCGCCTCCTTGCAGGCCCGGTGGAAGTACCCGGTCCATTCGGTGGAGCTCAGCGGTAGGAAAGACAGCGGCAGCCCGGTGTTGTGCTCATCGAGGCGGGCCGGGCGTGCGTCCTGCCCAAGGACTGCGGCGGCTACCCATATGGCCTGCAGGTTCCCGGTGAACAGGCTGCGCAGGGTGGGCAGGACGCCGTTGGGGCTTGACGGCGGCTGCCATCCGTCGGGAGTCAAGCTCACCGGCGGGCGGTGGTAGCCGACCACGAGCGGGTAGTCGCGTTCCACCCAGCCCAGGTCTTGAAGGGCCGACAGGACGCCGGCGGCGCCCGCCTGGTCGGGCCGGTGCACGGTGTCGTCTGCGGCTACCGCTGCGAGCAGGGCGGGCTCGGCGTTGCCGACGATCACGCCGTGCGCGCCGAGCCGGAACAGTGACAGGTCGTTGAGGGAGTCGCCGGCGACCAGGACCGAGGTCATTGGCCAGTGGTGCTCGCGGGCCAGCGCTGCTAGGGCGCTGCCCTTGCACACACCCGGTGGCAGCACGTCGAAGTAACGGTCCGCCGAGTACAGCCACGTGCACCCCAGCGCATGCACGGCGTCGATGATCTCCTGCGTCAACTGCTCGGGGCGCAGGTAGAACGAGCAACGGCCGTCCTGGGCCACGCCGTCTTGATACATCAGCGCCGGGAAGCGGCATAACGCGGCGCGCACCCGGTCCGCACCGGGCCAGCCAGCCCGCAGCTGCGCCTGCAGCGCCTCGATCGGGGACAGATCCACACCGTCGATGACACTCGCCCCGACGTCGGCGATGATCCAACGCGGCCGCGGCAGCAGGGGGTCTTGTAGCGCCTCGCGTACCGAGGGCAGTCCGCGGCCGGTCGCGAAGACCACCGTCACCTCGGGGTGGCGGGCCAAAGCGGCGTGCAGTCGGTGCCGGCCGGCCGTATCGGTGCCCAGGAGCGTGCCGTCCAGGTCGGCGACCAGGATCTTCATGGGTTGGCAACGCGGGACAGCCAGTGCTGCAGCCCGGCCAGGTCGGGTGCGGCGCTGGAGCCGGGGCCGGTGGTTGCCGCGGCACCGCAGGCAACAGCGGTGTCAAGGCAGTAGGGAAGCTGCTGCCCGGTGAGGTGGGCGTGCACGAAGCCGACATTAAAGCAGTCACCGGCGCTGGTGGTATCCAAAACCTCGACCGGGACGGCGGCGATGTCGTACCGCCTCCCGCCCTGGACTGCTGCGGCTCCGGCGCCGCCGCGCTTGACGACCACGGTGTCCACGAGGCCGGCAAGCACCTCCAGAGCGTCATCGACAGTGGTAGTGCCGGTCAGTTTCAGTGCTTCGTCGGCGTTGGGGGCGAAGACGTCAACCTGGGCGAGGACCTCACGTACCGTGGGGGTGTCGAGGGTGGCGGCGACGTCCTGGCAGTCCATGTACACCTGGGTCCCGAGTTGGTGGGCGACCCGCAGGGCATCCTGCACGGCCGCACCGTACTGAAGCTTAGGCAACATCAGTATCCGGGGTAGGTGCTCGTGCAGCAGCGCGGCGAGCGACTGCGGGCTGACCGGGTCCTGATAGCTGACCATGGCCCGGTCGCTGGGAAACGACAGTGCCACCGTGACGCTGCGCAGTGGGATGGGGTGATGGCGAAAGCCGGTCTCATCGAGACCTTCTCTGCGGGCGGCAGACAGGACCTGCTGGCTGAACAGATCATCGCCGAAGTCGGTGGCCCACACAACGTCGTGCCCCAGGCGGCGCAGGGCCATCGCCAACGTGAAGGCCCCGCCGGGCAGCAGGCTGAACCCCCCAGCAAAGACCTCGGTCCCGGATTGGATAGGCCGGGATAAATCTCGAAAGATCAAATCGGCGAAGTAGGCGCCAACGACGAGCACCTCGCGACCTTGTGACAGAATGTTCACGATCGGTGCGGCTACCGACGCCTGCGGCGACGCTCTGCAAGGACAATCCCGCGGCGAACAGCCGCTGGATGACGTGACTGGGCAGATCGGTCGCGGTCCGTTCACACTCGTCGGCAAGAACTCCAGATTAGTCGAGTACGCAACCTCGCACCGATGCCGACGTGTGGACGTCAGCCCGGCAGCAGGAATTGGCTCTTTCGGGCACGCTAGACCTGGAAGACCCCTCGGAGGTTTGCGTGATGGATCCGACGATCGCCGCCCGAGCCGCCTTCGACCATGCCGAAGCCGACCTCGTAACCCTCAGCCACCGCATCCACGCCCACCCGGAGGTCAAGTGGGAGGAGGAGCAGGCGTGCACCTGGCTGGGTGAGGCCCTGACCGGCTATGGCTTCTCGGTGGAGACTGGGATCTGCCAGCTGCCCACCGCCTTCGAGGCCCGCGCCGGGTCGGGACCGCTGCACGTCGTGATCTGCGCTGAGTACGACGCCCTTCCCAGCATCGGGCACGCTTGCGGGCACAACGTGATCGCGGCCACCGCCGTCGGCGCCGGGCTGGCACTGGCTGCGGTGGCCGACGATCTCGGGCTCACCGTGCGGGTGATGGGTACACCCGCCGAAGAAGGCGGCGGCGGGAAGATTCTGCTGCTGCAACGGGGTGCCTTCGCCGGCGCCCATATGGCGATGATGACCCATCCGGGCCCCCTCGACGTCGTCGAATGGCCCATCATTGCCGCCCAGCAGTTCCGCATCCGCTACACCGGCAAGGAAGCCCACGCCTCCGCCTACCCGGAATTCGGCATCAACGCCGCCGACGCCCTCACGGTCTCCAGCGTCGCCATCGGCCTGCTGCGCCAGCACCTCCACGCCGGCGACCGGGTTCACGGGATCGTCACCCACGGCGGGGAGGCACCCAACATCGTCCCCGCGCACACCGAAGCGGAATACCTGATCCGGGGCGCCACCCTGGCCGAATTCGAGGTGATGCGGGAGCGCGTCATGCGCTGCTTCGAGGCGGGGGCGCTGGCCACCGACGCCACCCTCGACGTGCTACCCCGCCACGAACCCTACGCCGAGATGCACCACGATCCCGATATCGCCGCCGCCTACCGGCGTAACGCCGAATCGCTCGGCCGTACCTTCGGGCACTTCAACTCCCGCGCTGCGGCCTCGACCGACATGGGGAACGTGTCGCTGGCCATCCCCTCGATCCACCCAGGGATCGGTATCAGCTCACTGCCAGCCGTCAACCACCAGCCCGAGTTCGCTGCCCACTGCGCCACCCCGGCCGCCGATCACGCCATCCGGGACGGAGCCGTCGCCTTGGCCTGGACAGCCATCAACTGTGCCACCGACGACGCCATCTGCACCCGATTGCTCACCACCCGGTAGCGGCGATCATCGTCGGGCCCTCGTGTTCATCGAGCTTATCCCGGAGCTGACGTAAGGCCCGCGCCCGAGTGGGCCCGATCGCGCCGAGCGGGATTCCGGCAATGCGGGCGACCTCATCGTAGGAGCAGGGATCGTCGGTGAACAGCATCCGTATCAGGGTCCGCCGGCCCGGTCCCAGAGTCTGGCGGACCACCTGCTGACCCCGGCCGCCAAAGTCCTGCTTCGCACCGTCGGTATCAAGATGCGGGCGGTCAAGCCTGTGCGAACTACGTGGCGCTGTAGCCAACTGTCCGGCGGCGGGCGAAAATCACGATCACCGGCAGCATGAACAGCAGCGGTCCGAGCACCGCGAAGGGACGCTCCAACCACCAGATCAGGTCGGGAGTACGGTCGTCCACGATCCGTCCTTCGAAGACGAAGTAGTCCACCGCCCGTGCGAGCGCCATCGCGGTGGTATGGAACAGGAACAGCGGCAGGGCGAACCGATTGATCAGCAGGTTGACCCGCTGCCAGCGTGGCCGCCTCATCTTCCTTTCCACCGCCGGCCTTGCGACTTCGGCGACGCCGATCTGGAAGATCAGCAGTGCCACGATCACGAACGTGGGCGGTGCCATGTTCGACAGTCGGTCGCCGGGCACCCCCACCATCGAGCCGGGATACAGCCCGGAGAACACCAGACCCATCAACCCGAACAACCCTGCCCACAGCAACGCGAGGTCCCACCGCCTCGGTGCGGTCACGATTCGCTGGTAGAAAAATCCGGCCTGGTGCGCCAATCCCCACACCACGACCATATTGATCCAGCCGACCCATTGTAGCCCGTAGCGGAACCGCAGGACATCAACGAACATTGCGATCCCGCCCAGCCAGATCAGCGCTACCACGTCGAATCGCCGGTGGAGCCATAGACTCAACGGCAAGAGGGCAAGGAGCGCCACATATACCGCCAGAAACCACAACGGGCTGATGACGAGCAGCACCGCGCCACGGATCCACCGCAGGTTGAACAACGATCCCAGCACGACGCCCAGTACTACCCAGGTGACTACCAGCACTGCGGCCGGGACCACAAGCTGCCGGGTATGCCGCCACACATAATGTCTCAGCCGTTCACCCCTCGCGCGGGCCCGTTCCCAGGACGCCAGATGGACGTACCCACCGACGTAGAAGAACACCGGGAGTACCTGCAATAACCACGTGAAGATCCACAATCCGGAGAAGAACCCCAGGGGGTTCGTGGCATGCGGGCCGTCGGGGGACCACCGGAGGATGGTGAATGCCCAGTGCCAGAGCACCACGACGAGCAGGCTGACAGCGCGCAGCCAGTCCACGTAGGACTCTCGGGTGGAGCGCTCGTTCCCGGTCACCGCAGGCTCCTCTCCCGCCAGCGCATACTGAGTTCAATGAGCACAATCATGGCCGTCCAGCGACGGCCTGAAACCATCGAGCCGAGGCGGCGTGTCCAGGCGATCGTCGGGGCCGTGCTGCTGCTCGCGCTGGCGACCACGCTGGCCAACCGGATACTGCCGGGCTGGGCATACCCGGTGTGCGGAGCGGTCACCGCGACCTTTCTGATCATGCTCGCGCACTGGTCGGGGTTGGGGTGGAGCGCGATCGGACTGGATCGACGGTATTTGCGGCGAGCTGCCGTCGTCGGCCTGCTGGGGTTGGGGCTGGTGGCCCTAGCATTCGGCAGCGCGCTGGCGGTGCCCCTGTTGCGGACCGCTTTCTACGACGGTCGGGTGAGCGCGCCCGGAGCCCCCCAGCTGCTGTGGCAGGTGCTGGTCCGCATTCCGCTGGGCACCGTAGTTCTCGAAGAGGTTGCCTTCCGAGGCGTATTGCCAGCGCTGTTCGGCGGTGGCGAGCGCTGGCGGTGGCGAGCCGTGCTGGCTGCTGCGACGCTATTCGGGTTGTGGCATGCGCTGCCCTCGCTGGCGCTCGCCCAGAATGCCATGGTGCAGGAGAGTCTCGGGGGTCTGCCGCTCGCCGTGGTATCGGTGCTGGCAATGCTGGCTGCGGCGGCCGCCGGCGTCGTGCTGCACTGGTGGCGGCACACTGGTCGCGGCTTGCTCACTCCGGCGTTGATACACCTGGCGACGAATTCAGGCGGACTGCTCGTCGCATGGTGGCTGATGGTTCACCACTGAAAGCAGTGGCCCACTGGCTGATCTGCTGTCCAGCCCGGTGCTCGTCGGGTACCTGGCCAGAATCGCCGGCCTGACCGGCAGCGTCATGGGCACCGAGCCGGCGCGGTGGTGTAGTCGGGTACGTAGGTCTGTGCCTCCCGCGGTGGCCGTTGGTAGCCATGCGACGGTGGTCGTGGCGGTAGCTGTACCGGAGGCCGCTGAACGTCGTGGTACGAAATGGTGGACAACAGGTGGGCGATCATATTGATGCGTGCCCGCCGCTTGTCCTCGCTCTCAACGACGTACCACGGAGCCTCTGCAACATCGGTGTGCACGAACATCTCGTCTTTGGCCCGCGAGTAGTCCTCCCACCGGGTGATCGACTCCATGTCCATCGAAGACGACAACAATTCGTGCGCCTTCCGCCCGAACCCACTCCTGCAACGTGACCAACTCCGCCTGCAAGCGGAACAACTGCCGTTCGTAGACCGAGCGCGGTAAACGCCG
Organism: Pseudonocardiaceae bacterium; assembly: GCA_035275565.1. GTDB lineage: Bacteria > Actinomycetota > Actinomycetes > Mycobacteriales > Pseudonocardiaceae. The sequence goes on from DATEMN010000409.1 coordinate 9,398, forward strand.
GTTACGGTCGCGGACGACCGCTTTCGACTTGCCGACCTTAGCGACCAAGGGTATCTCCTCCTTGCCATACACCGAGCTCGACGCCGACTTGCGGATCATTTTATCCGAGTAGTTTTGTGCTAGACGCGGCAGTACACGTCACGTCCAGTAGCCGCACCGCGTCGGGGGGCTGGTTGGTCAGCACGGTCAAGCAGCCTCAAAACGGGTCCAACCCGGTGGTGGCGAAGTGATCAGTGCGGCGAATTGGCGGTGCTCGCTAGATCTTGCTGAGCAACGGCGGCGGTGTCCAGCCGGGGAGTACCGCGACACCAGTCCGGCGGAGGTCGCCAAGCACACCTTCGGGTTGGCCGACGCCTGCGCGCCGGGGTACCGCATGGACCTCGGCGGTGTTCGTGGTAATGAACAGCAGCTGGGAGTGAGAGCATCGTGACATTCGGCCAAGGCGATGCAGGGCCAGCGCCGCACTTGAGCGCCAGGCGAGTACGGCTGGGTTCTCCCCCCGTGAGCGGCGAATCGGCGCCCGCAGGCTAGCCAACAGCGGGAAACCGACGACTAGGGACACGGTCACGTCGGGAAGCGGGCGGCGGACCGCCGCCGGGCCTTGGCGGCTTCGACCTCTCGATCCTTCGGTGGCGCAGCCGTCACCAGCTCGTCGAGCAAGCACATCGAGACGTCGGCTATCGCATCGACCGCCTGGTCGAACGCCTCCGCGTTGATCCGCGACGGCTTGGTGCACCCGCTGATCTTCCGCACGTACTGCAGTGCCGCGCTGCGCACCTCGTCGCGGGTCGCGGGCGGGTCGAAGTTGTGCAGTGGGCGGATGTTGCGGCACATACCAACATCGTAGAGATGCGAACTGGCTGGGACGGGGACGACGAGCTGTACACAATTTTCCACGACGGCGTACCACGCTAAGTGGCGAGCTCACCCGTCTTCTGAGCGGAACTCAGCCGATGGTGGCCGACTCAGTGATGGCCTCGGCGTCCAGACGGGCACCGAGTCGTTCGAAGCAGGCCCGTGCGGTGGCCCGTTCGAGCCGGGCCGCCTCGGGTTGATCGGCGTCATCCAGCGCGCTGGCCAGCAGCACCTGGCCACGAGCGCGCTCATACGGCGCGTGCGCCTCCCCCCATAACGCAACACTGCGGCGCAGCAGCGGCACCGGATCGTTTGCACCAGTGGCCAGCGCCAACTCACCCGCGGCCGCTGCGGCTGCGGCGAGCAGCGCCTTGCTGCCGTAGATCTGCGCCGACTCGGCCAGTTCGGTTGCGGCAGCGCGGGCCGTGTCGAGGTCGTTGTTCGCCAGCGCGATGGTCACCTGGTCGGGGAGCAGCCGGGTGCGAGCCAAGAGGTCCCAGTCGTCGCGTTCCAAAGCAGCATTGATCAGCGCCGCCGCCTCAGAGGGGTGGCCGCGCAACAGCTCCAGCCGAGCCCGGCCGGGCAACGGGCTCGCGAATCGCTCCTCGGCCCTGGTGAATGCCTCCGCTGCACCGGCCAGGTCGCCGAACCGTAGGCGGATGTCACCGATGCTGGCGAAGGCTAAACCGACGTGGTGCAGATCGAAGTGCTGGGTCTCTGCGCATGCCCGGCGGGCCATCTGCTCGGCGAGCGCCCAGGCACCGCCGCTGATCAATATCGCAGCGCGATGGGTCTCGCAGTCGCCGGAAAAATGGCTCAGCCCGGTATGCGCGAAGCAGTCTTCGGCGGCTTGGGTCCATTCGTGGGCACGGCGGTAGTCACCCAGCTCGTAGCAGGTGCGGATGAGCTGGCAGTAGGTCTGCGCGGTGGCGAGCTGCGAGAGGCCCCCGCAGACGAGCATCGCCATCCCCTCGTCGTGCAGGGCCAGTCCCTCCGCGACCTGCCCGCGGCGCAGGAGTATCCCGCCCTGGAACACCAGCCCGACAGCCTGGAAATCGGCGACGCCGTGACGTACTCCCACCTCGTAGGTCGACCGGGCGGCAGCCAGACACTTCTCCCGGTCGTCGGCCAACAGCGCCATGATCGTGGATCCCCAGCACAGGTAGCCCTGCTCGGCACAGTCGGGCTCGGCCTCTAGCAACCGCTGCGTGCGCTGGAACCAACTGCTGGCCGCCGCGAACTGCTGGCGAGCAAGGGAGTACAGGGTGAGCAAGAACGCGACTACGGCGGCTCTGCGGGGGGCATCGGTCTCCAGGTAGGTGTGGTGGGCACGTTGCCACCCGGACTGCGCTTCCTGGCCGTGCCCGACCAGAACGCCGCCGCAGCCAAACCATCGAGGTCCTCAGCGCTCAGCGGCCCTGCCCGGTCCGCGCGAGACAGCAGGTCGAAGGCACGCTGCCAGTCGTAAGCAGCCAGTGCAGCGTGGGCTGCCGGCAGCAGGCCCTCCGGGGTCGGCATCGCGGCAGTGCCCGAGGGAACGCGCACGAGCTGCGGTTGCGGCGGTTGCCAGTCGAGCTCGGGGCGCTGGGCGAGCACGGCCTCGTGCAGCCGGACCAGTTCGGGGCTCGGGTCGATGCTGAGCAATTCGGCGAGCTGTTCGCGCAGCCGCGCGTAGGCCGCCAGTGCGTCAGCCTGCCGCCTGCAGCGGTACAGCGCCCGGATCAGCTGAGACCACAGCCGTTCACGCAGCGGCTGTTCAAGTACCGCCTGGCTCAACTCGCCGCACAACGCCGCATGCCTGCCCAACGCGAGATCGGCCTCGAAACGGTCCTCCAACGCGGCGATACGCAGCTTGGTCAGCCGGGCAATCTCGGCCTGAGCGAAAAGCTCGAAACTGAACTCGGGCAGGGGATCACCACGCCACAACGCAAGCCCCTGACGGAGCAGGTCGGCAGCCCGCTCCGGGTTGTCGGGCAGCGCATCTCGCCCCGCGTGAACCAATCTCTCGAACCGCACCGCATCGATCGCATCGGGTTCGGTGGCGAGCATGTAGCTCTGACCGCGGGTGCAGATCAACCCGTCCTTGGCCCAGCCGGTGCGGCCGGGCTCCAGCACTCGGCGCAACCGGAAGATGTACGTCTGCAGCGTGTTCGCGGCGCTGGCTGGCGGTTCGCCGCCCCAGAGCACCTCGATCAGCCGGTCGACGGAGACCATCTCGTTGGCGTGCACCACCAGCATGGCCAGCGTCAATCGCTCCTTCGCGCTGGACACGTCGATGCGACGCTGGTCGACCAGCACCTGCAAGGAACCGAGGATCACGAACTCCACTGCTGCCTCCAGAACCCCGCTCCAGTGGCTCTCAGTGATCGCTGCCTCGCTCACGTCCAGCTCCCAGGGAGCGCAGCAGTCGACCGTGTGCGGAAGCAAAGTAACGCAGTTAAGTGTAAAAAGCTATCGACACCTACGCTCCCCCGTCGCGCAAACGCGATATGGAGACTTATCGCTGTCAACTGGCGATCACAACAGCCGGTCGAACGCCCAGGCGTAGCGGAAAGTCCCCTGCAACGAGCCGTCCCAGGCGTTCAGCGGGCGCACCTGGAAATACCGCCCCCACTCCGGGACCGGCGGGAATACGCCCAGCGTTGCTCCCGCCACGAACCCGAACCGGCCGTAATATGCAGGATCACCGAGCAATGCCACCGCCGGCTCGTCCAAGGCGTCGGCGGCGGCCAACACCGCATGCATCAACGCCTGACCAGCGCCGCGTCGCTGATAGGCCGGGATCACGCCCAGTGGGCCGAGCCCGATCGAGGGCCGATCAGCGATGCTCGCGCGACTGCAGACGACATGCCCGACAACGCCGCCGTCCAGGACAGCGACGAGGGACAACGCCGCGACGACGTCACCATCGGCTCGCAGGTCATCCATCAACTGAGCCTCGGCCCCACCATCGAACGCGGCACTGTGCACCGCTCGCACGTTCGACTGATCCCCAGGGCGCTCTCGACGCAGCAACACAGGCGAATCTTGCCACGTGAATTCGAGCCGTGCCGCGGACTGACGGGCAACGCCCGGTCGATGAGATCGGTTCGGCGGCAATGGTGCGAGCTCCTGGCAGCATAGGACCAATGGGCAGCGGCGGCACGGCGATCGTCCTCGGTGGGGGCGGCGTGCTCGGCGCCGTCCAGGTCGGAATGGTGCGCGCTTTGGTCGAGGCTGGGGTGCGGCCCGACCTGGTGCTCGGCACGTCGGTCGGGGCGCTCAACGGAGCGGTGCTCGCAGCGCTGCCGCCTGATGAGGTCGCCGACCGGCTTGACGCGCTGTGGCGCTCGCCCGAGGCCCAGGCATTGTTCGCGGCGGGGACGGTCCAGCGGTTGCGTGAGATCGCCCGCAGTGGGGTGGCCGCGCACCCGGCGGGTCCACTGCGCCGGGCGATCACCGCCGTGCTGGGTGACCGGCGCATCGAGGATCTGCCGGTGCGCTTCACGTGCTGCGCAGCGAGTATCGAGGACGCCGCCGAGCACTGGTTCGACCGTGGCCCCGTCGTTGACGCGGTGCTGGCCTCGGCCGCGGTGCCCGGACTGCTGCCACCCGCGGTCGTCGACGACCGGCACTACCTAGACGGCGGCCTGGTCAACAGTATTCCGCTGGGCCGCGCCGTCGAGCTGGGCGCCGACCGGATCTTCGTGCTGCAGGTCGGGCGCACCGATCAGCCGTTACGGCCGCCGCAGCGGCCGTGGGAGGTGGCCCTGGTGGCCTTCGAGATCGCTCGCCGGCACCGTTACGCCCGCGACCTGGCCTCTGTCGGAGATGATGTTGAGGTGCACGTGCTGCCAGCGGGCGAGGGGGGCGCGCCGCGCTGGGACAGCCGGGCGGCGCTGCGCTACCGCGACGTCGGCGCCGCCGGGAACCGGATCGCCGCCGCGCACCGTGCGTCAACGGAGTACCTGCGGGACCGTCTCGGCACCGGGGGTCGGCGGTGAGGCTCCCGCCGCGGTGGGTCCGCCGGGTGGTGCTCGCCCCCGCCATGGTGGCGCTCACCATCGTCGTGCTGACCACGCTGCCGGTGTGGATGCTGCTGGCCGCGACACTATCGCCGTTGTTGCCGGGGCGGCTGCGCGCGCTGCGGGTGCTGTGGGTGGTCGTCGTCGCGCTGGTGCTGGAGAGCGTGGGTCTGGTGGCGCTGCTCGGACTCTGGCTAGCCGCCGGGTTCGGGCTGGCACTACGCACCCCACCGTTCCAGTACCTGCACTACCAGCTCGTAGGCTGGTATCTGCGGGTGCTCTACCGCGAGGCGGCCAGGGTGCTGCGGCTGCGGGTGGACGTCGAGGGCCCCGACCCCGACGACTACCTCGATCGACCGTTGCTGGTGTTCTGCCGCCACGCCGGTCCCGGTGACTCGTTCCTGCTGGTCCATGCGCTGGTCAACTGGTACGCGCGGGAGCCACGGATCGTGCTGGCCGAGGCGCTGCAGTGGGACCCGGCGCTGGACGTGGTGCTCAACCGGTTGCCCAACCGGTTCCTGCCCGGCGGCGGTGGCGAACAGCAGCAACAGCGGATCGGCGAGCTCGCGAAGGCGCTCGACCACAACGACGCCTTCGTGATCTTCCCCGAGGGCGGCAACTTCACCGAACGCCGCCGGCTCGCCGGCATCGCCCGGTTGCGGGCGCGCGGACTAGAAGACATGGCACGCCGGTCCGAGGCGATGCACCATGTACTGCCGCCGCGCCCGGGCGGAGTCGCGGCGGCGCTGGCTGCGGCGACCGACGCCGACGTCGTGTGGGTGGCCCACGCCGGGCTGGACCACCTGTACACCGTGGTCGATCTCTGGCGGCAGCTGCCGCTGGACCAGACGGTACGAATGCGCTGGTGGCGAGTGCCAGCCGCCGAGGTGCCACGCGACCAAGACGCCCAGGTGGAGTGGCTCTACCACTGGTGGGAACGGATCGACGACTGGATTGATGACATCCGGCGGCCACTCTAACCCGGTTCACCGGTAGCCGCTGTCATCGGCGGGGAGGCCAGCGTCCTGCACCTCGACCATATAGCGCCAGCAGTCTGGCTGTGTGCCATCGGTGTCGGTGTAGCCGTAGACCGCAGCGAGTTGCCCACTCGAGAGGACCTGCCCCGACCAGCGGACCACCTCAAGGTCACCAGCGAGAGCGGCCACCGCGCGGCCCACGTAGGTGGGTGACTCGGAGATGCAGAAGTGCGGCTCGCGGACCGTCGCCTCCCGCCAGTTCTGCTCCGACACCTCGAACAAGTCAAGCATCGCCTCGGAGCGCAACCATCCTGGGGTGACGGCGACGGCCGTCCCGCCGTACGGCGCCAGCTCGACGCTCTGGGCCAGGGCCATGCGCTGGACGGCGGTCTTCACCAAGTCGTAGAAGAAACCCGCTTGATGGCGATAAGCAGTGTTGTAGGCGGCGGTACCGTCCGTCATCTCCACCACCACACCGCCTGGCGTTCGAATGAGCAGCGGCAGGGCATAGTGACTGGTGATCGCGTGCGTGTCAATACCCAAACGCAGCATCCGCAGCCCACCGGTCAGATCATGCTCCCAGAGCGTCTTGCCAAACTCGGCGTAGATGTCGCCGCCGAATATGTCGTTGACCAGAACGTCCAGGCGGCCGTGGTCATCGGCGATCCGCTGAACCAACTCGCGGACCTGGTCACCTTCCAGGTGATCGACCCGCAGCGCTATCCCGTCACCGCCGGCAGCGGCGATCAGGTCACCCGTCTCTTCGATGGTCTCTGGCCGGTTCATCTCTGAGCGTCCGGCCCGGCTGCTCCGTCCGGTGGCATAGACAGTCGCGCCGCAACGCGCCAGCTCCACCGCGATCGCCCGACCAGCCCCCCTCGTGGCGCCCGCGACCAAGGCGACTCTGCCTGCCAACGGTTTTCGCACGGATCCTCCTCAGAACGGCTTCCCCGACCATCTCAGAACACACCGACAAGGTGCTGTCTTGTCCGTTTGGTTAGTGGTGGCGGCCGGCGCCGGCGAACAAACCGAGCAGGTCGCCGGATCGCTCCCGCGTGAGGTGGCGACTGTCCTCGACATCAGCACCCACCCTCTCGGCGGGCATGCAGGGCGCGGATCCGGCGCACCAACTCGGCGACGAGCTCGTCGTTGGCGGCGCCGTCACCCCGGTCCGCGTTGGCCAGGAAGCACTCCTGCAATGCCCTGGCGGCAGCGTCGGCGCTAACCGACCCAACGCTGGAGCCTCCGACCTGATGGCAAGGATCCGGCCAGCCGCTGGGAGCGGGAATCGGCCGGGTGGATTGCTCAACCGGCGGCCGGCCGGAGTCAGGGGAGTTTACCGGTCCCGCGCTCGGCTAGCAGGTGACTGCGCTGGTCGTGCGGGGACAACGCCCAGCGGCGGGGAGTGCTCACCACAGCCCGTCCTCTCGTTTTGGGTGAGGGCATGGCGATGGTCGCCATCGTCTTGGGGCTGGTGGAGCGCCGGGGCGCGGACGCCCAGACGCCCCACCAGGGGCTAGAGTCGAT
>DATEMN010000410.1:0-12920 GCA_035275565.1 Pseudonocardiaceae bacterium
CAGCTCGGTGATCCGGCGCTCGACCTCGGCCACCGCGCCGAGTTCGATCAGCAGCTCACGGATCGCGGTCACCGTGTCCTCCTCCACATGCGGATTCCCGATCGCGCCGCGCAACAGGTCAGCGGCGGCATGGCGTTGCCCGTCGGCGGCACGTAAACCGTAGGCCAGCAGCAGCGTCCGCTTGCCCTCGCGAAGATCGTCGCCGGCGGGCTTGCCGGTGATCACCGGGTCGCCGAACATGCCCAGCAGGTCGTCGCGGAGCTGGAAGGCGATGCCTATGTCGGCGCCGAAACGGCGGTAGGCGTCTACCAACAGCGGGCTCGCGCCGGCGATCGCGGCACCCAGGTGCAACGGGCGCTCGATGGTGTAGGCTGCGGTTTTGAACCGGTCGATCTGCAGTGCAGTCTCGGGCGCCTCGTCCCCACGAGCCTGGGTCAGCACATCAAGGTACTGCCCGGCGAGCACCTCAGTACGCATCGCCTGCCACACGGTATGTGCTCGGCCGAGTTGATCAGGCCACAGACCCGCCCCCCGGAGCATGTCGTCGGCCCAGGCCAGCGCGATATCGCCGAGCAGGATGGCGGTGGCTGCGCCGAACCGTTCCGGCGTGCCCAACCATCCGGCCGCTCGGTGCTGGGCGGCGAGGTCCACGTGTACCGTCGGTACGCCGCGGCGGGTGGTGGAATCGTCTATCAGGTCGTCATGCACCAGCGCGCAGGCCTGGATGAGTTCCAGGGAACTCACTGCCCGCAGCACAGCACGCGCCCCTGGGTCAGTCGGGCAGCCGCCTGCTCCGCGCCAGCCCCACCAGGCGAAGGTCGGGCGTAGCCGCTTGCCGCCGCCGAGGACGAAATCGCGCAGCAAGTCCACCGCAGCGACGAACTGCTGGTCGATCTGCCCGGCCTCATCGCGTTTGGCGATGAGGAACGCGGCGAGCTCGCGGTCCACCTCGGCGCGGAGGTTGTGATCGAGTGGATGCGCCTGTTGGTATTCCGGTGGCTCGGCAGGTGACAGCAGCCGGGCACCCCGAGTGGCGTTCACCTGCGCCATGGAACCTCCTGGAATCGTGGTCGCGGCACTGCGTAGCTGGCGTCGCGCTCACAGCGTGTGCCGACGATAAGGGAGCGGCTTGCCGACACGTGCCCGGGTTCGGTCACCGCGCTGCCCCGGTTCGATCGGTAGTCCTTCAAGTACCACCAACGCCCGTTCAGAGTGCCGCTAGCGGCTGCCAACCTCAGTTAGTGCATCAAAGCGGAAGTGTGCGCCCCAGTACCGCGAACGCCCGGGAATCCCCGGTGAAGTGATAGTTCCGCAGCAGGTCGGTGAACCCGATCCGGCGGTAAAGTCGCCACGCTCTCGTGGGGCCCTCAGGTGTGGACAGCAATGCGCGTGGGACGTCCACCCTGGAGAGAAGCTCAGTGAGCAGTGCCTCGCCGATACCTCTGCCCTGTGCACTGGGGTGGACATGCAGTTCGGTGAGCTCGAAATAGTCGGCGAGGTGGTGTCGTGCGGCGACGGGGTCGACCAGCATGAGTCCACGGTGCACCTCGTCATGCCACCATTGGCCGGGCGCTCCCCGATAGCCGTAGGCGATACCCACCAGCACGTCAGCTTCGAAAGCTGCCATGCACACCCAGCCGGCTCGCAGCATGTGCTCCAGCCACATCGGGCTCCGATAGCGCACCGTGCCGGCTGGGTAGCGCATCGCGGTGACGTAGATCCGAAGCGCCTCGTCGAGCCGCACACGTAGCTGCTCCGCTGTCAGTTCCTCCAGCCGGGCAGGTTCGCGGGCGCGCATTGCTGTCACCGCCGACCTCCAGTGTTGGCCGGCGCAGCTGCGACGTGGACGGTACCGGCGGGCTGCACACGTCCATCAGACCATGCCGGACCGCAGACCTCTCGCCCTCCAGCGCGCCGGACTTGACGGGAGTGCGTCCTGCGGGGTTACTCTTAGCGGGTATCGAACACATGTTCGAACGCTGGCCCGGTGGCGGAGCGGGGGAAGCGCGTCGCCACCGGACCCCGCCGGCTTCCCCACGGCGCGTCCGACCCAGTGTCGCACTCTGAGGAGGCTGACGTGCCCACGACCGCCCAACTCACCGCACCCGTCGCACTGCGTAGGCCGCACGGTGGTCCGCATCGCCACCCGTACGCGGTCGGAAACCTGTTCGACCGGGCACGGCAAGCCCTGCTCGACGCTGAGTACGTGGCTGATCCGGTGGACCGCTACGCCGAGGCACACCGGGCGGCACTCCGAGCCGCGGCCGCCGTGCTGGCCGCGTTTGCTCGCCCACGTAGTCGCTCCCGGCCGACCAGCGTGTGGGTGCTCCTCGCCACGGTTGCGCCGGAATTGGCGGAATGGTCGGCCTTCTTCGCGGCCACGGCGGCCACTCGATCGGCCGCCGAAGCCGGCGTACGTCGGCTGGTGACAAGCCGCGACGCGGACGACTTGGTCCGGCAGGCTGGCGAGTTCCTCACCCTCGCCGAGCATGCGGCGTTCAGGGGCTCACGATGACCGCTCCGCGGCCGTTGATCGACTATGGTCGGATGCTCGAGGTGGTTGGGATCGAGGCCGAGCTGATGCTCGACACAGCCACCACCGCGCTGCCGGACGCAGCACAGGCCGAAGTACCCGGTTGCCCTGGTTTGACCCTGGCAGAGACTCTGCGGCATGTGGGCAACATCCACCGGTTCGCCCGGCAGTGGATAAGGGACGGCCATGAACCCGCACAGCGGGAACAGCCACTACTGGAGGGCGACTTGGTCGGCTTCGTGCGTTCCGGCGTCCGCGATCTGCTCACCGAGCTGCGCCGACATAACCCCGCCGATTCGTGCGCCACCTGGTGGCCGGCCGACCCCACGCACGGCTTCTGGCGGCGTCGGATGGCGCACGAGACCACCGTGCACCGGGTCGATGTCCAGGCCGCCGCCGGTGGACCGGTGCACCCTATCGACCCGGACGTCGCCCTCGACGGGATTGATGAGCTGCTGTTGCTGTGGTTCGGTCACCGCCTCGGTGAGCGGGGGCTATCCTGGCCACAACACAGTACGGTGGCTCTGTCGGCCGCCGATCGGTGGTGGTTGGCGCTCCTCGGCCCCGGTCGGTCGACCGCGCGAAGGGTAGAGGAGGCGGAGGCGCACACCGCGGACGGGCTAGTCAGCGGAAATCCCATGAACGTGTATCTCTGGTCGTGGGGCCGCCTACCAGATCAGTCGGTTCGGATTTCAGGTGATCTGGATGCGGTCGCCCAACTCTGGACGCTCTTGCGTCCTGCCACGCAGTGAGCGGGTATCCGGTGAGCCTGCGCGATCCGGTGGTAACCGCGTCATCCCCTCAGTCGCAGGCCCTTGGGGGTTGCGCGGAACCCGGCATCTCGGAGCAGCTGGGCAAGTACCGACCCCTGAGCCGCCTCGCCGTCGGCGCGCTGGACCGACAGCGAGCCCAACCAGCCGTGACGTACCGCACCAGCGAGGGCGTGAATGGCCACGCGCAAGGTGTCGATGTCCTCGGTGAAGGACAGCAGCGACCGGCCCCCGCGTTCCACGTAGAGTGCGGCTGCGCCGTCCACCAGGACCGCCAGTGCCCCTGCCTTGCGTCCAGGTCGGTGCTGCACCTCATTGACACTGGGCGGCCACGGCAGAGCTGCTCCGTAGGGCTGGGCAGGGTCGGCTGCGGCAAGCACGACCGCCGCCGTCTCTTGGTTGCTGAGCTGACTCAGTGCGCGCAACCGGTCGATCGCACCAGGGACTGCAAACTGGGCGGCTCCGAGTCCCTCGACGACGTAGCCGCGTCGGCACCGGCCGGAATCCTCCATTGCCCGCAGCACCTTGTAGACGGCGGTAAAGCCACCGGCCACCCGTTCGGTGTCGAGCGACCCGCGGGTGAGGACCCCGTGGCGCTCGAGAAACACCTCTGCCCGGGCATGCGCCCGCCGGGTCGCTTCAGGCTGGTGGGTCAGCGGTTGGGGCATAGCCGGTGGGCCGCCGGGCGACAGCGACCAGCGCCCGGCGGCCGTCGGTGGGCCAGCACGAGACGGCACCGGGGGTCGACCCACGCGCATCCGGGCGTATCGCCCGCGCGGCGCGGATCGACGTAGCTGGTGCGCAGCCGAGCGACCGGACACCAAGGCACGCAGCGGTGCCAATGAATCGTTGGTCAGCAACCCCGCCCACACCAGGTCCCACAGTGCCACGACGAGGCCGGCGTCACTGGGCACCGGCTCGCCCTCGGCACGCAGATACTGTCCAGTCCGGTCGGCGAGCTGCCGGAAAAACAACGCGCCGCCGACGGCTGGACCGCCAGCCGGGTCGCCACCGAGTGCGCGCAGGACACAACGGTGTGGTGGCGTGAGATCAAGCTGCTCCTCGACGTCTGGCAGGACGAGATCCGCCACATCGGTGGGAGCCACCGCGATCCAGCCGTCGCCGCCAGCAAGCGACCCGCAACCGATCCAGGTTACCTCGCCGGACGTGGTGAGCTCATCGAGCAAAGCAGGGAAGTAACCCGGAAGCCGGGCCGGGAGCACCAGCGATTCGAGAGCACTGGCCGGCACCGGTGCGCCAGCTAGCTGCTCGACGGCTCCGAGTACGTCATCCGAGGTGGGTGCGCTGCGCAGGCGTGGTGCGGGTTGTGCGACCGCTCGCTCGGTACCCCAGGATCTAATGCCGTGCCAGGCCGGCAGGAACCGCCCCAGCGCAGCCTGCTCAACCGGCTCCACCTCGGCCCGTAACCGGGCCAAGGATGCGCGTCGCAGCCGCCGCAGCACCTCGGCGTGGCAGTACTCGACACCCCCACCGCCGACCTCGACCGGACGCAGCTCACCGCGGACCAGAACGCCAGCCCCTGTCATCCGGTTCAGCGTCGCTCCCACCACGGCGATGCCCAGGCCGAAGCGGTCGGCAGCGGCAGCGGCGGTGAATGGCCCGTGGGTGCGGGCGTAGCGCAGCATGAGATCACTGAGTGGGTCGGCAACCGGCTCCGTGAACGCCTCCGGAAGTCCCACCGGCAGCGCTGCGCCCAGAGCGTCACGCAACCGCCCGGCGTCTTCGATGGCGATCCAGCGCTGCTCGCCGGCGATTCGAACCGTGACCGCCCGACGGGCCGCGGCGAGGTCGACAAGCCATTCCGGTGCGACCCCGCGCTGTCCAGCCTCGGCCTCGGTGAGGTCACCCAACCCGCGTAGCAGGTCGGCAGTGTCTTCGACGTCGCGGACGTGCCGCTCGGGAGCGAGACGCTGCAGCTGGGTCTCCACCTCAATGAGCACGTCGGGGTCGAGCAGCTCGCGGATCGCTTCCGAGCCGAGCAGCTCCGCCAGCAGTGTCGAGTCTAGTGAGAGCGCCGCGGCCCGGCGCTCGGCCAACGGGGCGTCGAGCTCGTAGAGGAACATCCCGACGTAGCCGAACAACAACGACCGGGCAAACGGTGACGGCGACGGCGTGGCGACCTCCACCACCCGCACCCGCCGGGCCCGCACGTCCGACATCAGTTCGCGCAGCCCGGCCAGGTCGAAGACATCCTGCAGGCACTCCCGCATCGCCTCCAGGACCACCGGGAACTGCTCGTACTTTGATGCGACGGTGAGCAGCTGGGCTGACCGCTGCCGCTGCTGCCACAGCGGCGTGCGACGCCTGGGGTCGCGGCGGGGTAGCAGCAGCGAACGGGCGGCGCACTCCCGGAATCGGGACGCGAACAGTGCCGAACCGCCTACTTCGGCCGTGATGAGCTGTTCCACCTCCTCAGGGTCGAGCAGTATGTCCTCGGCGGTGGGCAGCACCTCGGTGCCGTCGGCGTCGAGTGCGTCCGGCAGCCGCAGCACGATCCCGTCGTCGGCGCTGGCCACCTGCGCCTCGACACCACGCCGTTCCCGCAGCCGAGCCCCGATCGCCAGCGCCCAGGGTCCGTTGACCTGCGCCCCGAATGGCGAGTGCACCACTATCCGCCAGTCACCCAGCTCGTCACGGAAGCGTTCCACCAGCACAGTGCGGTCGTCCGGCACATGCCCGGTGGCCTCGCGCTGCTCGCTCAGGTAGGACAGCAGGTTGTCGGCCGCCCAGCTGTCCAGCCCAGCCGCCGCGGTGCGCCGGCGCGCCGCGGCGGAACCAGCGCCGCTTAGCTCGCGGACGAACGCGCCCAGCGCCCGTCCAAGTTCCAGGGGTCGCCCCGGCGCGTCGCCCTTCCAGAACGGCATCCGTGCCGGCTCGCCGGGTACGGGCAGCGCGATGACCCGGTCGTGGGTGATGTCGAGGATCTTCCACGAGGTCGAGCCGAGCAGGAAGGTGTCGCCCACCCGGGATTCGTAGACCATCTCCTCGTCGAGTTCACCGACCCGTGAGCCCGCCCCCTCGGCACCGCCAGGGGTCATCACGGTGAACAGCCCCCGGTCGGGGATGGTGCCTCCGGAGGTCACCGCCAGCCGCTGCGCTCCTGGTCTGCCCCGCAGCTCGTCGGTGACCCGGTCCCAGACGATCCGCGGGCGCAGTTCGCCGAACTCTTCCGACGGGTAGCGTCCGGCGAGCATGTCGAGCACCGCGTGCAGTGCGGAGTCGGACAGCGCCGAGTACGGCGCGGCGCGGCGGACCAGCGCGGCGAGATCGCCGATGGTCCACGGATCCAGCGCGACCATGGCAACGACCTGCTGGGCGAGCACGTCCAGCGGGTTACGAGGGTAGCGCAGCGCCTCGATCGCTCCGCTGGCCATCCGCTCCACGACTACCGCACACGAGACCAGGTCCCCGCGGAACTTCGGGAAGACCACCCCCCGGGACACCGACCCGACCTGATGGCCGGCCCGCCCGACCCGCTGCAATCCCGACGCCACCGTCGGGGGCGCCTCGACCTGCACCACAAGGTCCACCGCCCCCATGTCGATGCCCAGCTCCAACGACGAGGTGGCGACCACGCACGGCAACCCGCCGGACTTGAGTTCCTCCTCGACCAAGGTCCGCTGCTCGCGCGACATCGAACCGTGGTGCGCCTTGGCGATCACTTCCGGAGCGCCACCGGCCAGCCCGGCTTGACCCATCAGCTCGGCGGGCATCCGATCCCGCGGCGCTGCGGGCTCGTCGACGGCCAGCTCGTTGAGCCGGGAAGTGAGCCGCTCGGCCAGCCGCCGGGAGTTGGCGAACACGATCGTCGAGCGGTGCGCGCGCACCAGGTCCAGGATTCGTTGCTCCACCGCTGGCCAGATCGAGGCACGCTGTTGCGATCCGTCGGTCTGTTCGGCTGGCTCACCCAGCGCGGACATGTCCGGCACCGGCACCCGTACGGCGACCTCGATCGTCTTGGTCGACGCCGGCTGCACCACGTGAACCGGGCGGCCCCCGGCCAGGAAGGTACTGACCTCATCGACCGGACGCACGGTGGCAGACAGGCCAATCCGCTGAGCAGGCCGCTCCAGCAGGGCGTCTAGCCGCTCCAAGGACAGCGTTAGGTGCGCGCCGCGCTTGGTGGTGGCAACGGCGTGCACCTCGTCGACGATCACGGTATGGACCCCGCGCAACGATTCCCTAGCAGCCGACGTCAGCAGAAGGAACAGCGACTCCGGGGTGGTGACGAGCACGTCGGCCGGGGTGCGGGCGAATGCACGGCGCTGCTCGGCCGGGGTGTCGCCGGTGCGCATCGCCACCAGGATGTCCGGCTGGGACAGGCCCAATCGGTGGGCTGCCTGCCGGATACCGGCCAGCGGGGAACGCAGATTGCGCTCGACGTCCACCGCCAGGGCCTTCAAGGGGGAGAGGTAAAGCACCCGGCAACGTCTCTTCAGTTCGTCCGGCGGCCCGGCGACGGCCAACCGATCCAGCGCCCACAGGAACGCCGCAAGCGTCTTGCCCGATCCGGTTGGAGCGACGACCAGAGCATGCTCGCCCGCCGCCGCTGCTCGCCAAGCGCCTTCCTGGGCGGGTGTAGGCGCCGCGAACGCTCCCACGAACCAGTCCCGGGTGGCGGGGGAGAACAAGTCGAGTACGTCCACGTCGACCATCATGTCTGGCGGCACTGACAACATGGGTCGCTGGTCGACAGTCAGACTGCGGTGCGCCCCTTGACGAGAATCTTGCGCAGTCGGCCTACGTCGGCGATCCGTCGCTCGGCCAGATGGTCGGCGGCCACGGCGGGCGGCACACCGTCCCGTTCGGCCAGCTCGAAGATTTGCCGGGTGGTGTCGAAGATTTGAGTGACTCGGGCTTCGGCCCGGTCGAAATCGAAGCCCTTGATCTCGTCGGCCACTTGAATGACACCACCGGAGTTCACGACATAGTCGGGCGCGTAGAGGATGCCCCGCTCATCGAGCTGCTTCTCCACACCAGGGTGTTCCAGCTGGTTGTTGGCACCCCCGCAGACGATCTTGGCCGAGAGCACGGCGACGGTGGCATCGTCCAGTGCCGAGCCGAGCGCACACGGGGCGTATACGTCGAGGGGTTCGCCCACCAGCGCTGTGGTGCTGGGCACTATCACAACCTCAGGGTGCGCGGCCCGAATCCGCTCGATCGCTCGATCGCTGACGTCAGCCACGACCACCTCAGCGCCGTCGGTGAGCAGGTGGTCGACGAGAAGCCGCCCGACCTTGCCGACCCCGGCGACGCCCACCCGACGTCCGGACAGCGTCGGCGCACCCCACACGTGCTCGGCGGCTGCGCGCATGCCTTGGAAGACGCCGAACGCGGTGAGGATCGAGGAGTCTCCGGCACCGCCATGGGCCGAGGAGCGTCCGGTGACGAACTCGGACTCCCGGGCGACGACGTCCATGTCCTCGACGTAGGTGCCGACATCGCACGCGGTGATGTAGCGACCGCCCAGTGACTGCACGAAACGCCCATAGGCGCGCAGCAGCACCTCGGTCTTGTCCCGGGACGGATCGGCGATGATGACGGCCTTGCCGCCGCCATGGTCCAATCCGGCGAGTGCGTTCTTGTAGGACATCGCGTGGGACAGGTGCAGCACATCGGCCAGCGCGTCCTCCTCGCTGGGGTAAGGATGGAACCGGGTCCCGCCCAGCGCCGGCCCCAGTGTGGTGGAGTGAATGGCGATGATGGCGCGGAGCCCGGAAGGCTTGTCCTGGCAGAACACGACCTGCTCATGGTCGCCGGATCGGAACACGTCGGTCACGGTGGTGACTCCTCTTGATCGGTGCGCTTGTGGCGCAAGACCTGCTTCGCAGGGTAGAGGCGCACCAGACCCGTCTCGAACAACGGATGGCACCATCTAGCGGGTACGTCGCCGGAATGAGGAGAGCGCATGCGGATCACGGGAGTCGGGCACGCCGGGCTGTTCATCGAGACGGCCGCGGGCAGTGTGCTCTGCGACCCCTGGGTCAACCCAGCCTTCTTCGGCTCCTGGTTCCCCTTCCCGGACAACGGTGACCTGGACTGGGACGCCTTCGGGCAGGCCGACTATCTCTACGTCTCACACCTGCACCGCGACCACTTCGACGCCGATCTGCTGCGACGGCATGTGCGCAAGGCCACCACAGTGTTGCTACCGGATTATCCCACCGACGAGCTGGAACGTGAGCTTGCCGCTCTCGGGTTCGGGACCTTCGTGCACACCCGATCAGGCGTACCGGTGCAACGCGACGGCCTACGCATCATGATCACATCACTGACCGGGCCCAGCGATGGGCCGATCGGTGACTCCGCGCTGTCGCTGGACGACGGTCGCACCGTGATCCTCAACCAGAACGACGCTCATCCACTGGACATCGAGCAGCTCCGTGATTTCGGCGACGTGCACGGGTACTTCACCCAGTTCTCCGGTGCGATCTGGTGGCCGATGGTCTACGACCTACCCGAGGGCGCGCGCAAGGAGTTCGCTCGCCGTAAGCGGGCCGGGCAGAGTGACCGGGCGTTGCGCTACATCGACGCCGTCGACGCCGCGCACGTGTTCCCCACCGCCGGCCCACCCTGCTTCCTCGACGAGGAAATCTTCGGCGCCAACGGTCTCGGTCACGACGGGGACAGCATCTTCACCGATCAGGCGGAGTTCCTGGCCGAACTGCGTGTCGCCCGCCCGGCCGTGTCGGCGCACTTGCTATTGCCGGGCAGCGTCGCTGAGCTGGACGGGTCCCGCTGCGAGCTCAGCCACCGGCACTCGGCCGCTGAGATCGAGCACATTTTTGGCGAAAAGACGGCCTACCTGCGCGACTATCAGACCCGAGCGCAACCCGCTCTGGCTGTGGAGCGAGCCAGCCGTGCTCCGGTTCCCGCTGACCTGCTCGAGCAGCTCAAGCAGTGGTGGGAGCCGCTGCTCACACGCGCCGAGAATATCTGCACCGGGGTGGGTGGCCCGGTGCGGCTGGACGTCGGCGAGCGCTCACTGGTGGTCGATTTCACCACTCGTGAGGTGCGTGAGTTCGCTGGCGAGCACTGCCGCTACCGGTTGTCCACGTCGGCGGATCTGGTGGCCACCAATCTGGCCCGCCGCGAGGTGGACTGGTCGAACAGTCTGTTTCTGTCCCTGCGGTTTCGGGCCAGCCGGATCGGTCAGTACAACGAGTTCGTCTACATCTTCTTCAAGTGCCTGTCGCAGGAGCGCATCGACTACGTCGAGAATTGGTACGAGGAACAAAACGACGACGGCACGGATATCGAACTGGACGGCTGGCAGGTGCAACGCCGTTGCCCGCACCTACGTGCCGACCTGGCCAAGTTCGGATCTGTCTCCGACGACGGAGTGCTCACCTGTGCGCTGCACGGCTGGCGCTTCGACCTGGCCAAAGGCACCTGTCTGACATCGGCCGGACACGACATACGCGCCTCGCGCCTGTGAGCGGCGGTCATCCATACGGGTGGTATCGCCCAAGAACGGGCTGGCTCAGCGCCCCCTCTGCTGCCACCACCAGCGGATGAGTACTGCCAGTGCCGCGAGCAGCCCGAAGAGAATCACCAGCTGCCCCGTGGGGGAAGAAAGCCCGGTCGGGTCGGTCTGGGCGAGCACCCCGACAGGATATCGCTCGGCGGGCGCACCTAGCCTGCAGGAGTGCGAATAACCCATTTCCGGCAGCGAATGGACGAGGAGTTCGGCCCGGTCCGAGCCGCCGCGTTGGCCCAAGACCACGTATTCGCCGAACTCGGTGGCCGCACGGTGGACGGTGCTCTGGAGGCCGGAGTCGACACCAAGCGGGTATGGGCTGCCGTGTGCGCTGCTTTCGACGTCCCCGAGGAACGCCGCTGATGAGGGCTCCGGACGCGGTTCCACAGTCGGAGCGCGGTCCCGCTGTCGCAGCGCCGAGACCGTCAGCAGCGACCGTGGGCCACCGTCATTGCCGCGTGGTGTGCCAAGGTCTCGCTCAACGCTGGCCAGCGCATAGTCCAGATAAGCCGCCACGAAAGCCGCAACCCGGTCCTCGGGCGTGGCGCCAGGACCCAGGGACGGTAGGCCATGAGGTCTGTCAAACCTACCAGTGGGAGGGGAAGGTGATCTCCGCCGGCCATGAGGTGGCTTGCTTTCTCGCAGGGGACGACGAGGGCCGCGAGGGCTATGAAGCCGTTCTGGGTCAGGTTGTCGAGCTTGAGGCCGCGGGCAGGCGTCGGCAGCTCGTACCGTCCCGGCGTGTTGGCCTGACGTCGAACACGTGTTCGTCTAGCCTGTTGTCCACAGCCGGACCGCTGTCCACAGATCCGGCGTGCGTTGCCGCGAAGTGTCGGTCCTACCGCTTAGCGTCGGTACCGACCCCTGAAGAACCGACCAGTGAGGTGGACCGTCAGATGGCATCAGCACCGGACCGGGAGAGGGCGCTCGAGATCGCCTTGGCCCAGATCGACAAGCAGTACGGCAAGGGCTCGGTGATGCGCCTCGGTGAGGAAGGCCGCGCGCCCGTCGAGGTGATCCCCACCGGCTCCATCGCGTTGGACGTGGCGCTGGGCATCGGCGGCCTGCCTCGTGGTCGGGTAGTCGAGGTGTACGGACCGGAGTCCTCCGGAAAAACGACTGTCGCGCTGCACGCGGTGGCTAACGCCCAGCGGACCGGCGGGATCGCTGCGTTCATCGACGCCGAGCACGCGCTGGATCCCGACTACGCGAAGGCGCTCGGAGTGGATACCGATGCTCTGCTGGTCTCTCAGCCCGATACCGGGGAACAGGCACTAGAGATCGCTGACATGCTGATCCGCTCCGGCGCGCTGGACGTCGTGGTCATCGACTCAGTGGCCGCCCTGGTGCCTCGGGCAGAGATCGAGGGTGAGATGGGCGACGCACACGTCGGCCTGCAGGCTCGGCTGATGAGCCAGGCGTTGCGCAAGATCACCGGTGCGTTGAGCAACTCGGGCACCACCGCTATCTTCATCAACCAGCTTCGGGAGAAGGTCGGGGTCTTCTTCGGCTCTCCGGAGACTACTACGGGTGGCAAGGCGTTGAAGTTCTACGCCTCAGTGCGGCTGGATATCCGCCGGATCGAGACACTCAAGGACGGCGGGGACGCAGTCGGCAACCGGACCCGAGTCAAGGTGGTGAAGAACAAGTGTGCCCCGCCATTCAAACAAGCGGAATTCGATATTTTATACGGTCATGGGATCAGCAAGGAGGGCTCGCTGATCGATATGGGCGTGGAACAGGGAATCGTCCGCAAGTCGGGTGCCTGGTACACCTACGAAGGCGACCAACTCGGCCAGGGCAAGGAGAACGCGCGCAAGTTCCTCGGCGACAACCCTGACATGGCTGCTGAGATCGAGAAGAAGATCAAGGACAAGCTCGGCATCGGGGCGAAGCTAGACGCAGACCAGACCGTGCCGGCTCCAGTCGAGTTCTGATGTCCTCCACCGCACCAATGCACGGAGGGGCGCAGATAAGCGTGGGAAGACCCGGCGCCCCCGGGGCTGATCGGGGGGACCCCTCGGATCCTAAGACCATGGGTCCTGCTGCAGCAGCGCAGGGAATCTGTTTGCGCCTCCTGACGGCTCGACCGCGAAGCCGGGCTGAGCTGGCCGAC
>DATEMN010000411.1:0-7930 GCA_035275565.1 Pseudonocardiaceae bacterium
TGCGGCGGAGTACGTCGCCGGCAAGCTCGGGGAGGTGGGTTTCGAGACCACCTATCTCGAGTCCGGCGCTCCCGGGCGGGGCAACGTGATCGCCAGGTTGCCCGGTGCGGACCCCCACCGGGGCGCACTGCTCGTGCACGGCCACTTGGACGTAGTGCCCGCCGACGCCACCGAGTGGTCGGTGCACCCGTTCTCCGGCGCCATCCAGGACGGCTACTTGTGGGGCCGCGGCGCAGTCGACATGAAGGACATGGTCGCGATGATCATCGCCGTCGCCCGGCGATTCCGGCGTGACGGCATCATCCCGCCGCGGGACCTGGTCTTCGCCTTCCTGGCTGACGAGGAGGCCGGTGGGCGCCAGGGCGCGCACTGGTTGGTCGACCACCGCCCCGAACTGTTCGAGGGCTGCACCGAGGCGGTCAGCGAAGTCGGCGGGTTCTCCCTGACGGTGCGCGAAGGGCGCCGGCTCTATCTGATCGAGACCGCCGAGAAAGGGATCGCCTGGATGCGGCTGCGGGCCCGGGCCCGGGCCGGGCACGGATCGATGGTGCATGAGGACAATGCGGTCACCGCATTGTGCGAAGCGGTGGCCCGGCTGGGGCGCCACCGTTTCCCCTTGGTGATGACCGATACGGTGCAGGAGTTCTTGACGGCCGTCGGGGAGGAGACCGGACTGGACTTCTCCGGTGACGACTTGGAGGGCACGGTCGCCAAACTCGGTGGGCTGGCCCGGATCGTCGGCGCGACGCTGCGCGACACCGCCAACCCGACAATGCTCGACGCCGGTTACAAGGCCAACGTCATCCCTTCGACGGCGGAGGCGGTCGTGGACTGCCGGGTGCTACCCGGGCGCCAGGCGGCGTTCGAGCGTGAGGTCGATGAGCTGCTCGGCCCCGACGTCACCCGAGAGTGGGTGGTGAACGCGCCTGCGGTGCAGACCACCTTCGACGGCGACCTGGTAGCCGCGATGGACGCCGCGATCCTGCAGGAGGATCCCGGCGCGCGCACGATCCCCTATATGCTCTCCGGTGGCACCGATGCGAAGGCCTTCAGCCGGTTGGGAATGCGCTGCTTCGGCTTCGCGCCGTTGCGGCTGCCACCCGATCTCGATTTCGCCGCGTTGTTCCACGGGGTCGACGAACGGGTACCTCTCGACGGGCTGACCTTCGGCGCCCGCGTCCTTGACCGGTTCCTCCGGAGCTGTTAGAGGGATCAAGTACCCGAGTGGGTGAGCAAGCCCCGCCAGACATCGGTTTCGCGGCGACGGACCCTCTGGCGCGATGGACACATTCTGCTAACGTCTGCTCCCGTAGCAGTCTTGGTTCCAAGAACGCCTGTGGAGCAAGCGCCACAGGCGTTCGTTGTGTCCGGCCGGCGTGGTGCGTGCACGGCGCCCCGGGGTGGTCACGACGGCGATCCGGGACACCCGCAGTACGGGCAGCACAGGCGGCCCGAGAAGGAGATGAAAGATGGCGACCGGCACGGTCAAGTGGTTCAACGCGGAGAAGGGGTACGGCTTCATCACCCAAGATGGTGGCGGCCCCGATGTTTTCGCCCACTTCTCGGCGATCCAGGCGCAGGGTTACCGCTCCCTGGAGGAGAACCAGCGGGTGGAGTTCGAGATCACTCAGGGACCGAAGGGTCCGCAGGCCGATCAGATTCGCACACTCTGAAGACCTGCTTACTCGTAGGGTCCGCACCGGGCGGTGCGGGCCCTACATCATACCGAGGGTCTCTACTACCACGACAGCTTGGGTTGGGTGGCCGAGGTTCGTCTCCTACGCAGCCACACGGTGCGGGTGCCGTCTGAGTACATCCGCACCCGGGACAGCTCCCAGCCCGCGAATTCAGCCTGCACTGCGAGCTGGGTCGCCGCGGTCAGCCGGGATACCCCCGGTGGTAACCGCAGCGGTTGGTACTCCCAGTCGAGGCCATCACCGTCAATTGTCTCGATCATCATCGCACCACCCGTCCCGGGTCGATCACCTGCAGCCCCGTACCCGACGCGGAGACGATTACGACCCGGCCACTGATCGGGTCGACTGCCACCGCATCGGGTTGATGCACCGTAGAGAACCGGTGGACTACCACCGGCTCGCCCCCTGCCACATCAAGCCCGACCACCTCATTGCGGGCGGTCAGGGTCACCCACGCCAGGTCCCGCCGAGCGTCATAGGCCAGCCCGTAGGGCGCGCCCGGCAGAGGAAAACGTTGCCGCAACAACAAGGGGTCACCGGCGAAGACCAGCAACTCGCCATCGCGGGCGTCGGTCACTAACATCCGGCCGAACCTATCGGCCACCGCACAAGCAGCTCCGTTGCCCGCCCGCAGCGCCGGGCTGGTCTCGCCGGAGGAGAGGTCCACCAGGCTCACCGCGATGCGACCCCGGTCGAGCACCCCGACCTTGGTCCCAACGGGCACCAAGCGGGCGGCGTCGATGAACCCTGTGATTGTCCTGACCGGCTGGCCCCCCTCGAGTACGACCAGCCGATCACCCATCGCGACTACGGTTGCTCCACCCACCGCGACCACTGCGTGCGCCGGACCGTCGAAATCCGTCCGGCTCGGTTCCCCACCATCGAGCGGAACCCGGATCAGTGACCCTGGCGCGGTGACCGCCACCAGCAGCGGGCCGCCGTCGGCGGCGAGGACGAGATCCGCAACCGGACCGGGAAGCGCCACGTGTCGTGGCGGCGCGGTCCCGTCCAGCGTCGTCACCAGCAGGCGCGGTGGCTGCGCCAGCGCCACTGCCACCGTCGCGGTGCGTGGATCAACCACCACCTGGGTGGCCGGCGAGCCCAGCGGAGTGACGGTTCCCGCGGCGACCGATCCAGGTGGGGGAGCCGGCGCAGGCGCGACCGGAACCACAGCCGGCTGCCCAGCGGAGCCCCCGCCCCCGCATCCTGCGACCAGCCCGGCGACGAGCAACGCAGCAGACAGCGCTGCGCGCGGGGCACCGGGCACACCGACCTCCCGTCGGTAGAAGGCGGGCCAGTTCCCAAGCATTCCGGATGCGACATCAGCGCGCTATCCCCAAGCAGCTTGTTGTTCGCCTCGGTATGTTTAGGCCGTGTGGGGGAGCGTCATGTCACCGACCAGTAAGTGTTCGACAGCCGAACTTGGCCGCTGTGATGCGACGGATCAGCCGAGCGGGCGTTCCGGATATCCCAGCTGTGCCGCGCTGACGTCATCGAGCGCGGCCCGGATCGCGGGGGCGAGTTCCACCTCCTCGGCAGCCAGTGAACCGGCCAGCTGGGCGGTGTCCCGGGCACCGACGACCGGCGCGACCACGCCTGGCCGGTCCCGCACCCAGGCCAGCGCCACCTCCAGCGGCGAGGCGCCCAGCCCGTCAGCCGCGGTGACCACGGCCTGCACGATCCGGGTCGCCCGGTCGGTGCGGTGGTGCTCGACGTAGCGCGCGAACTGCGGTGATGCCGCCCTGGAATCCGACGGGGTGCCGTTGCGGTACTTGCCGGTGAGTACTCCGCGGGCCAGCGGCGCCCACGGCAGCAGGCCCACCCCGTGGTATGCCGCCGCTGGTGCCAACTCGCGTTCCACTCCCCGCTCCAGCAGCGAGTACTCCACCTGGGTGGACACCAGCGGCACGTCAGCTAGGGCCTTCGCGGTGGCCAGCTGCCACCCGGTGTAGTTGGATACTCCGACGTAGCGGACCTTGCCTGAGCGCACCGCGTCGGTCACCGCGGACAGCGTCTCCTCCAACGGCACCGTCGGATCCCAGGCATGCAGTTGCCACAAATCTATGTGGTCGGTGCGCAGCCGCCGCAGCGAGCCTTCCAACGCCGCAAGCAGCGCCGCGCGGGATGCGCCGCCGCCGAATGGCCCATTGTCACGGTGCGCCACCGCCTTGGTGGCGAGTACCACCTCGTCCCGAGGGATGACGTCGGCCAGTAACCCGCCGAGGATCCGCTCGGACTCGCCCTCGCTGTACACGTCCGCAGTGTCCACCAGTGTCCCGCCGGCGTCGATGAACGCGACCAGCTGGGTGGCGGCTTCCTCGGCGTCGGTGTCCTGACCCCAGGTCATAGTGCCCAGCGCCAGCCGGGACACCCGCAGTCCGCTGCGGCCGAGGAGACGCTGTTGCACGGGGATGCACGCTAGCGCCTGCGGGTACTGGCCCGCGCACCCGTAGGGTGCACCCGCGTGAGCTGGCTGCAAGCCTTGGTCCTGGGACTCGTCCAGGGCATCACCGAGTTCCTGCCGATCTC
The DNA here is from genome assembly GCA_035275565.1 of Pseudonocardiaceae bacterium. Classification (GTDB taxonomy): domain Bacteria; phylum Actinomycetota; class Actinomycetes; order Mycobacteriales; family Pseudonocardiaceae. The sequence continues at coordinate 4,227 of DATEMN010000411.1, forward strand.
CTCGTCAGGGCACCTGCGGATCGTCTCGGAGATCTTCTTCGGCGACGACGCCGGCGCGGCGTTCACCGCCGTCACTCAGCTAGGCACCGAAGCCGCGGTGCTGATCTACTTCGCTCGCGACATCGGCCACCTGGTGGCGACCTGGTTCCGTGGATTTCGCTCGGCGCAGGTTCGCGCTACCCCGGACTATCGGATCGCCTGGCTGGTGATCATCGGCACGATCCCGATCGGCGTGCTGGGCTTCATTTTCGAGGACCAGATCCAGACGTCGGGTCGCAATTTGTGGATCATCGGCAGCACTCTGATCGTGTTCGGTCTGGTGCTGGGCGCCGCGGAGCGCTACGGGCGGCAACGACGCCCGCTGGAGCAGATGACGCTCACCGATGGGGTGGTGATGGGTCTGGCGCAGGCCATGGCGCTGGTGCCCGGGGTATCCCGCTCTGGCGGGACCATCAGCGCCGGCCTGTTCCTCGGCCTGACCCGGCCCACCGCGGTGCGCTACTCGTTCCTGCTGGCCATCCCCGCCGTCATCGCCGCCGGATTGTTCCAGATCCCCGACGTCTTCGCGGTTGACGGGCCCGGTCTGCAACCGTCAGTGGCTCAGATGCTGGTCGCCACCCTGATCGCAGCGGTGGTGGGGTATGCAGCCATCGCGTGGCTGCTGCGCTACGTGCAGCGGCACAGCGTCTACGTGTTCGTCTGGTATCGGCTGGCGCTGGGGATCGCCGTGCTGACGCTACTCGCCACCGGGACGATCAGCGCGACCTGACCGCCGCGGTGCGTAGGGTGGCTGGCGTGGGCACCCTTATCCTGCTGCGCCACGGCCGGTCCACGGCGAACGCCGCAGGGGTGTTGGCTGGGCACACCCCGGGGGTGACGCTGGACGACGACGGTCGGGCACAAGCCGCGATGCTCGTCGAACGCCTGGCTCAGCTACCGCTGGCGACACTGGTGAGTTCCCCGTTACAGAGGTGCCAGGAGACGGTCGCCCCGCTGGCGCAGGCACGCGGACTCGAGGTGACCGTCGATGACCGGTTCATCGAGGTGGACTACGGCGAGTGGACCGGGCGAGAGCTGCGCAAGCTAGGTAAGGAACCGCTGTGGAAGGTGGTGCAGGCGCACCCTTCGGCGGCAGTGTTCCCCGGCGGCGAAGGGCTGGCCGCGCTACAGGCTCGAGCGGTGGCCGCAGTGCGGGAGTGGGACGCCAAGCTGGCCGCTGAGCACGGCCCGCACGTAGTGTGGCTGGTCTGCACGCACGGTGACGTCATCAAGGCGGTGCTCGCCGATGCGCTGGGTATGCACCTGGACGGCTTTCAGCGGATCGTGGCCAATCCGGGCTCGATCAGCGCTGTCAGCTACACCGAGACCCGGCCGTTCGTGCAGCGGGTCAACGACTCCTACGGGGACCTGCAAGCACTAGTCCCGCCCAAGCGTAGGGGCAGGCGGCGACCCTCGTCGGATGCCACACCCGGGGGGACCACCGGTACCGGCTGATCAGGGGGAGGTGTGCTACCGGACAGTTCGAGTGCTCTAGTGTCGGTACTGCCATGTCTCGTGTCATCCACGTCTTTCGCACCCCCGACCGGTTCGTTGCGGGCACGGTCGGCGAACCAGGTGACCGCACCTTTTACCTGCAGGCAGTCGACCAGGCCAAAGTGGTCAGCGTGCAGCTGGAGAAGGAGCAGGTCGCGGTCCTCGCCGAACGGCTGTCTGCGCTGCTCGACGAAGTGGCTCGGCGATTGGGTACCCCGCCCGAGGCCGAGGAGACCGGGGTGGACACCGAGCCGCTGAGTACCCCTGTCGAGCAGGAGTTCCGGGTCGGCACCATGGGGCTGGGCTGGGACGTCGAGTCACGGGCCATCGTCGTCGAGCTGCTCGCTGTGACTGAGCAGGAGATAGACGAGTCGGTGGTGCTCGACGACACCGAAGAAGGCCCCGACGCTGTGCGGGTGTTCCTATCCCTCGCGCAGGCTCGGGCGTTCACCGCTCGTGCTGCGCGGGTGATTTCGGCAGGACGAAAACCCTGCCCGTTGTGCGCGGAGCCGCTGGGGCCAAAGGGGCACATCTGCCCACGGCAGAATGGCTACCGTCGCCAGGTTGAGGCGTAAGCGGGCCGGCGGTGCTGCCCACCGACCCGGCGGCGCTGCCGTTACTGAACAAGGGCCGCATTGAGGTGGCCGGTCGGATCGTGGACGCCTCCAACGCCACCCTGTTCTGCACGGTGCATTGCGACGGGGTCAGTGCCGAGTGCGTCTACAAGCCGATCCGCGGGGAGCGTCCGCTGTGGGACTTCCCGCACGGCACCCTGGCCGGTCGGGAAGTGGCCAGTTGGCTGCTATCCGAGGCCACCGGCTGGTCGCTGGTACCGCCTACGGTGCTGCGCGCGGGGCCACTGGGGCCTGGCATGGTGCAGCTGTGGGTGGACACCGAGCACGAGCGAGAGCTGGTGGACGTGGTACCGGTCGACGCTGTGCCGGCAGGCTGGCGCCAGGTACTGCAGGCGCACGACCGGTGGGGTGAACCGGTGTTGCTGGTGCACGCCGACACCGACGAGGTACGCCGACTGGCCGTGCTGGACGTGTTACTCAACAACGCCGACCGCAAGGGTGGGCACGTGCTCGCCGGCCTGGACGGCACGGTGTACGGAGTGGACCACGGTATTTGCTTGCACCATGAGGACAAGCTGCGCACCGTCTTGTGGGGCTTCCTCGGCGAGTCGTTACCGGCCGCGGTGCTGGCTGTCGTGCACCGGGTGCGATCTGAACTAGACGGCACCTTGGGCGTTTCGCTCACCGAGCACCTGACCCCGACAGAGCTGACGGCCTTGCGGGCACGGGCCGACCGACTGTTGGCCACCGAGACGTTTCCGGCGCCGAATGGGGCCTGGCCGGCGATCCCGTGGCCAGCGTTCTGAGATCTGATAGCGCAAAGTAGGTAAACTACCACCCGATCGAGCTAAGATTAGACACAGGCAACGAGATCACCGTGACGGTGCCCGGCAACCACCCTCAGCTCGAGGTCCTGGGCTGAGGAAAAGAAGAAAACGTGTTGAGGACGGGCCCGGACGCGGTCCCGTCCTCAACACATCACCACCCGTCGCCACAAGTAGCAAATTCACCAAGGGCAACAGCTATATCATCAAAAGCGCTCCTCTGTATAGAGGGAAACCAACGGCGAGCCTATGTCGCGAGAGCCCCGCAGTGGCTCTACGTGGCCGGACCCGCGGGGGGTACGTCACCGTGCAGGCCAATAAAGAAACGCCGACGACGACATAGGAATGGGGGCGACTGGCTCGACAAACCGAGCAGACGCATGTCACCGGCGGCGAGGAGCGAGGGCATCCCATGAAAGTCAAGTCACATCAGAATACGATGAAGGATTCAGGCTGCGGCTGCGGGCTGGACGAGCCACAGCGGTAGTCGCCGCGGCCTTGGCTGCGATAGCGGCCGGTGTAGCGTTCCAAGATCAACCCGGTCATACGCTTAACCAGCAGCAGAGCATACTGCTCCAGTCCAGTCAATCTGACGAGTCCGACCAGCTCGGTGAGCTTGGTCAGCTCCCTCAGCTGGCCGAGCTGCTTCGACAACTGGTCGAGCAACTGGCGAAGCTGCTCGGTCAACCCGGCCAACCCGGCGGCGATGGAGGTAATGGGGGAGCCGGCGGCGACGGGGCCAACGGGTACTGATTCACGGAGTCGGCGATCC
>DATEMN010000412.1:0-3655 GCA_035275565.1 Pseudonocardiaceae bacterium
CTGGACGAGGCCAGCGCGATTGCCGCGCGGATCGGGGAACACAACGGGCTGCGCATGCACTTCGGTCCCACCAACGTCGCGGTGTGGCGGCTGGGGATCGGGGTCGAGCTCGGGGAGGGTGGCCGGGCCTACGAGGAGGCCACCCGTACCCCGCTGGAAGTAGCCGCGCTGGGTAGCCAGGAGAGATCCTCAGCGCTGCATTTCGATCTGGCCCGGGCGCTGGTGCAAGACGGAGCACGTCGCGACGCCGAAGCGATCCGGCACCTCGACACCGCAGACCGGCTGAGCCCGACCAGGCTCCGCAATGACCCCATCGCGCGGGACCTGGTGCGGACCGTGGACCGGCGAGCCCCCCGGCGGACCTGGGAGCTGGACAGCTTGTGTAACCGCTTCGGTATCCGCGGGCAGGGTCAACGGAGTGTGGACAACTAGCGCGATCTAGACCGGCAGTCTCTGCCGAGTGACCAACGACGCCAACGACGTACCCGCGACGTACTCTCCCGCTGGCCCTGCCCTGAGCCCGGGGGAGGCGCTGGCTGCACTGTTCTTGACCAATGCCGATAACGGCCGCAACGCGGAAAACGACGTCTTCGTGGAAGAGCTGTTGAAGCGACGGCGGGCGATCCAGGCGCTCGCCAACCCCAGCGGGCTATGACAATCCACCGCCAACGCGGCGGCGGCTTGCCGGAGACCACCCGGCGGTTCCTGGCTGGTTTGCCCCGGCATGGTGATCCGGTCGGTGCGGTGTGGAACCGCCTCGGCGAGCTGGAACGCGCGGGCAACGACCCGACGCTGATCGACGCGCTGCGCGCGGTGCTGCTTCCGCACCAACCACCTCGGTATGGGCGGTGCCCGGCGTGCCCGAAACGGTGCTGGCGGCGTCCACGCTGGCCGTGCGCGGTGTGGTGTCGGGTGCACCTGGCGTTGTTCAGCCCGTGGGTGGGAACCGGGGAGCACCCGACAAGCCGGGGTGTCGCCAGTGTTCGGGGTGCGGGTCGTGAGTGATCCCCGGGTGGAGATCGAGGCCGTCTGCGAGGTGCACGGCGGTTCGGGCCGTCTGGTGGTGCGGCGTGAGGGTGATCGGGTGGTGCTGGACGGGCGCGCTGATGAGTGCTGTGTGATCTCGCTGCCCGAGCCAGCGGTGACGGTGTTGTTCGATGTGCTCGGGGAGTGGCTAGGGTGAGCGTCCGGCGAGCTGTCCACCTGCTCCCGGCTGGTGAGGTGTTCCGGCAGGGTTACCCGAGCAGGTCCGTGGCGGTCTGCGCGAGCTGGTGGCCAGCGCACCGGAGAGCGAGATGGACCCCCGTACTGCCCAGAATGCGTGCGCGCGGCGATCCGGTGGTGCGCGCAGCCCGGGGCCGCTGGGTTGCGGACATTCCGGGTGCCCGTGCTGATGACCGCTGACCAGTCTCACCGGTTCGCCTTGACCGGTCGCGACCCCGAAGGTCGTAACCGGACGATCATCTTGTGGCGGGAGGTCGACCTGGTGAACGGAAAGGTGGTGCGCCGTGTGGTATTCACGCTGGACGCCACGATGACCACCGCAACGGTGCTCACCCGCGCCGAAGCCGTCGATGTGGCGCAGGCGATGTTGGCGGCGGCCCGGTGAGCGCCCCGACCACGGTGACCGGTCCCGCCGGCCTTGATGACCCGTGCCCGCACTGCGGTGCCACCAATGGTGTGCAGCTCACCAGCACCTCACCACCACTGGTGCAGTCCGGGACGTGCACGGCGTACTTCGATCGCCTCGCTGCGGCGGTCGAGCAGCTCGGCGCCGCCCGCTCAGTGCTGCGGGCGGTAATCGCGCTGATCGATGAGCTACCGAAGCTCACCGACGTGGAACTGAGAGACCGGTTGCTGGCGCTGGCCGACCGGCGACGGAAGGAACCGGCACCGCCTAGCAGCGGGTCGCTGCCCTGAGATTTCCGGCCGGGTCGCCGAGGTCGAGCTAAATCCCCCCGCGCAGCTCCCTCCTGCGACCCGGCCGGTTCCAACAGAACTCAAACCAGAGGGGGCCTCGGTTAACGAGACGACACCCGCGGCGTAATAGGTGATCGTCACCGAGCCCCGGCGAGCGGTGACTGCGGTTCCCGAGGCCGCTTCAGGTCTGCTCGGCGACGAGCTTGGCGAGGTACGCGTCCAGCGCGGTGGCCGGGATGACGCGCCGCCTGCCGATCTTCACGCTGATGATCTCGTTGCGCCGCAGTAGATCGAACATCACCGAGCGCCCGATGGACAGCATCGAGCAAGCCTCGTCGATGCTGTAGGCCAGCTTTGGGGTGTCTTGCACGCGGTGTTCCTAGCACACAGCGAACAACAACGATCCGAAACCATTCGTCTGGACTGCTACTGCCGAGCAAATCCTCGCGAAGGTTGCCCATGGACGAGTCGCTCTCCAGAAAGTGGAAAATCAATAGTGAGACCCTACACTAGTGTGTCGTGAACAAATGTGCTTTATCTCGTTCCGGCTTCGTGACATGATATCCGCATGAATCTAACGGATGATGATCGTGTCAGTCTTGAATCATTGCTTCGCCCTGAGGGTTATGACGGATCAGTCTCGGCGCGGGCACAGATCGTGTTGTGGCGGGCGGAGGGGCATTCGGCTCCGGAGGTAGCGCGGATGGCGAGTACGACGAAACCGACGGTGTATAAGTGGATCACCCGGTATGAGCAGTATGGCATCGAGGGGTTGACTAATCGGGTGTCGACCGGGCGCCCTCCGGAGATCTCGGCCGAGGTGCGAGCGAGAATCCTGGCGTTGACTCGGCAGTCGCCGCCGGAGGAGACCGGGCTTTCTCATTGGTCGAGCCGGGAGATGGCACGCTATCTCAAGCGGGAGATGGGAATCTGCGTGTCGCACAACTTCGTGGCCGCGTTGTGGCGAGACCACGGTCTTCAACCGCATCGTCAAGGGACGTTCAAGCTCTCCACTGATCCCGACTTCGAGGAAAAGGTGATCGATGTGGTGGGGCTGTACCTCGATCCTCCGATGGACGCTGTGGTGCTCTCGATCGACGAAAAAACCCAGGTCCAAGCGCTGGATCGGACCCAACCGCTGTTGCCGATGACGTTTTCGAAGACCGAGAAGCGCACCCATGACTACGTCCGCCATGGGACTACGAACCTGTTTGCGGCACTCAACACCGCCACCGGCGAAGTCGTGGGCCGTTGCTTCGCGCGCCGTCGCACCAAGGAATTCCTTAAATTCATGGATCAGGTGGTTGCCACCCATGACGGTCGAGAGATCCACGTCGTCCTCGACAACCTGTCCACACATTCCGGGTCCGAGGTCGACAAGTGGCTCACCAAACACCCAAACGTCACCTTCCACTTCACACCCACTGGCAGTTCCTGGCTCAATCAGGTAGAGATCTGGTTCGGCGTTATCACCAAACAAGCCATCAGGCGGGGCACCTTTAGGTCACTCCGCCAGCTCATCAACACGATCAACACCTACATCACCAAATGGAACCACGACTCACAACCCTTCACCTGGACCGCGACAGCGAACGATATCATCACCAAGGTTCGCCTGATCCATCAGGACTTCAAAAAACTACTCGACAACAACGACAACTCTCAATAAAGATCTATGCATTACGAATCACTAGCGTGCAGTGAGGCTTATGCAAAACCCACCTTGAAGAAATAC
>DATEMN010000413.1:0-7877 GCA_035275565.1 Pseudonocardiaceae bacterium
GATCGGTTATTCACTGCGCCGCAGCGAGGCTGGATCACCGCTCTCGCCAACTCCCAGGCGGTGCTGGCGGTCCTGCCCGACAAGCTGATCTACGAGGTCTAGCGCCGCCTGGCCTTCCGGTGCACTTACCGGTGCGAGCAGACTGTGCTCATGAGCCCTTCGATCGTCGCTGTCTGTGTGGTGCATGAGATCAAGCGTGACGCGGGCATCGTGGGGCGCACCGCGATCGATAAGCGCCCGGTGGACGGACCGGTGCGGGTCGGGATGCTCGGACTGGACGGCGACATCCAATGCGATACGGAGCGTCACGGCGGGCCTGACAAGGCGCTCTACGTCTATGCGGAAGCTGAAGCGCAGCGCTGGGCCGCTGAGCTTGGACGCCCCGCACGACCAGGAATGTTCGGCGAGAACTTTACGGTGCGTGCGCTTGCTGTGACCGATGCGGTGGTCGGTGAGCAGTGGCGAATGGGCGCCGAGGTACGAGTCGAGGTCACCTCACCGCGCCTGCCGTGCACCACTTTCGCTCGGCATGTCGAGCAGACACGCTGGGTACGTCGCTTTTCCGACCGCACCGACGTCGGAGTCTACCTACGGGTTCTACAGACTGGCTGGGTGGCTGCCGGGGATTCTATCCAGCGACTGCACGTTCCAGAGCACAGGGTGACGGCACGAGAGGTGTTCACCGCCCTCATGAACGGCCCGGTCGACCCGGACCGGATGCGCCTGCTGTTGACCGGAGACGCGCTGGCCGCTGGCCTGCGTCCTTACCTGGAAAGGGCATTAGCCCGCCGTACCTGATGCCCTGCGTCGAACTGGGCTCCCCCGATCTGGGCTTCCCCGATGGTGGAACGGGCAATGTGGAAAGGAGTCCTGGTTGTCGTCAGGCAGAAAGTACTGTTTCCATTCTCGGTTCGAGGCGTCACCGTATGCACCGAGTTGCGGCGACGGCTCGGGCTCGTCATAGGCGCGCAGGCGCCCCCGGATCACCCGCCGCGCTGTGACACCCCGTGGGGTGTCGACCTCCAACCCCTCGAACACCCATCGCGGTTGGAACGTGATCATGAAGGTTGGGCTGTGACGGCTGCGGCGGCGGTCGTGCGCCGGGGTGCTGCACACCGCGAAGATCGGCACACCGCTAAAGCTGAATTCCCACCATCTGTCGTCGACCTCGCAGGGAATCGAGACCGGCCACACTTCAGGGTCGTTGTCATGCAGGAACTGCAGGATCCTCCAAAATCTCTGATAATAATCTACCATGGCTAAGGGCTCATTTCCCGACGAAAAGAAGATCACAAGCGAGGTAGTTCGGGAGAGCTCCTGATAAATCTTCAGGTAACCGGAAAGGATGTCCAACAATGGCCACCAGGTGCCGACGTCATGCAAGTTCTCGATAAACCCGAAACGGAGAGTGCCATTCTTTGCAGCCGCCGTCGCAAAAGTGCACGGAAATGGCTCTTGAGAGGAGAGCAGTACGCGCATGAGATCTTCTGCATGGGACGACCCCCAAGGTGGGAGTCTGCCTAGAGTGCGGCTTGACAGGGTTTGATCATCAAGTTTGCCAGGTTCGGAAATTCGATCCGGCGGAGCTGGATCGAAAGGGTTCACGACCGCCATGGACCAGCCTTCCGTACTCGGTGTTCGTCGTGGGAATGACCAGCTGCGGAATGCGACACGCGCCGCCGTGTCAGCCGCCGGATCAAAACTGCTGGAAGAGCTCTTCAGGGATGACCGGCTGGTGATAGGTACACGAACCCGACAGCACGACGGAGCCGTGGAGGCGGGAAGCGGGAATCAGCAGCTTGTCGCCCCGATTGAGCGCAATCCGTTTGCCGACGTTATTCCAGAAGTGCATCTGACCGACCTCGATGATCACCAATCGGTGCTCGTCATGGACGTGTGTCGTGGAGGTTTCCTCTTCGGTTTCCACGAAGGTGTCCAGGTCGACATCGATCTCATCGGCTTTGAGCTTGTGATCGATCTTTTCCGCCTTCTCCTGATAAAGTTCGATCTGATCCGCCCACGCCAGCTGGCTGGCCAGGTCAGCGTCCCACAAACCGGCCAGCCAGTGAGCATCCTCGAAGCCGGCGTGGAACGACTCGACCGCTCCCTCACCGGCTGCCTCGCGCAGCGGACTGACCAGGCCGGTTACCACCTCGTCCACCGACGTCGACACGCATGGCACGACACCATCGAAGTACTCAGCCGCAATTCCCAGTCCCTCACCGAGCACCGTCATCAGCACCCGCGCGCTCGCCGCATCGTCAATTCGTTTGTATGCCAGCGCCCCGAGGAACTCACCGAACCGCTCCGGCTGCCGCGCCAGGAAGTGCAGATGGTTGGCCCGGCCCAACGACGAGCCGAGAAAAAACTGCCAATAAGCCACCGGCGCGGCGCTCAGCCCCGCTTCAGTAAACAGCCGGCCATACCGCGAGGCTCGCTCGACCCAGCCGCGGTACTCATTGAGGACTTGCGCCCGCACGCCCGGTAGTGCCGCGTCATAGTCACCCAGCGCATGACGGCCGATCGCGGCGTGCACGGCAGGCAGGATCGCGGCTAGCTGCACCAGCAGGAAGGTCGCGGCGTTGCGCCGGTCACCGGTCGCCCGGGCGACCTCGAAGGCACGCCTGGGGGTATCGGCGAGTTTTTCATTGCGCTCCCGAACATGTCTCCGGAGCGAGTCGATCCCCGATCCGGCCAAAGGCTGGCGCTCGCCGGCCAGCATGGTGAACAGATGCCGCTCGAGCACCGGGGCGGCAAGCGCGCCTCGCGCCCGGTTCTCGGCCGAGTAGAAATGACCACCATCAGACACCGCCGCTGGGGTAGGCTGATCGGGCGCGTAGAGCGTGTCCGCGTCGTAGACGTTGCGCAGCATCCGGTGCCCCAATAACCCGCTTAACATCAATGCCTTCGCCGGGACGAGCGGCACACTGAAGTCCAACCACGCCAGGTCGTCCGGACGAACCGGCCGACGGAACGGGTTGTGCTCGTTGACCAGTTCCGCTGCGGTCGCGGCGCGAAACGCCGGATTGGCTGCGAATGCCTGCACCACGTCGTTAGGACCTGCGCGAGTCGATGTCACGTTCACAGATTCGATCTCTACTGTGGAGGATAGAGACACCATAAAAAGATCCTCTCTCTGCCAACGGCTTCGCCCGGCTGCTACCACCACCTGACCAGCCGCGTAGCCCTGCGTACAAGTTAGGTAATGCTACCCTATAATAGTCTGCCCTAATCTCGTCAGTGTCAACGGCAACCGAAGACATCGTCGGTGGTGAGCGGTGCGCTCGTGCTCGTCGTCGGTCGCGCCAATGGGCGCGCACCCGTCCTTGTCGAGAATCCGGCGCACACTCGACGAGCAACGCTTCGGCCGCGTTGGAGCTGATCGGCGTAAGAACGACACGCATCGCAGTGATCACGAAGGTCGCCGTGCTGCGGAACGGCGAACCGCCGTGGACCGGTAGCTGACGGCGGGCTCCGGCCAACTCGCTACCGTAAGCCCCATGAGTGACATCATCGATGACAAGAAGCACATCCGCGGCAAGATCGACCTGTCGAACGCAGTGTGGCAACGCGCGGCGGGCTCGGAGGAGCTACCAGGTCCGCATCTGGAGATCGCGTTCGTGCAGGACGGCTACGTCGCGATGCGCAGCTCCGAAAAACCCGTGGACTCCGAGACGCTGCTCTTCACGCCATCGGAGTGGGAAGCGTTCGTGCTCGGCGCCAAGGACGGCGAATTCGACGCCCTGTGAGGACGGGGCGGGGCAGTGGGTTAGAGGCCGGCGCGCTCGACACGTTGGCTTGAGGAGACCAGGGCAGCGAGGCGATCACCGATGGCGTGGGTGCCGCCCGGGTGGGTGTGGTCCCGGGTGGCCAGGTCGAAGGCCACTGCGGCCTCGACACGGCGGGACGGCTCGTCCATCCCCAGGTGTGCGAGCATCAGGCCGATCGACAGCACCGCGGCGGTCGGATCGGCGACGCCTTGGCCGGCGATGTCCGGGGCGGATCCGTGCACCGGCTCGAACATGCTGGGATTGCGGCGGGTCACGTCGAGGTTCCCGCTGGCGGCCAGACCGATCCCGCCGGTGACAGCCGCCGCCAAGTCGGTGAGGATGTCACCGAACAGGTTGTCGGTGACGATCACGTCGAACCGGCTGGGGTCGGTGACGAGGAAGATGGTCGCCGCATCGACGTGCTGGTAAGCCACCGACACGCCGGGATATTGCAGCGACACCTCCTCCACGATGCGTGACCACAGCGATCCGGCGTGGGAGAGCACGTTGGTCTTGTGCACCAGCGTCAGGTGCCGGCGCGGGCGCACCGCGGCTCGGGCGAACGCGTCGCGCACGACACGCTCCACACCGAAGGCGGTGTTCACGCTGACCTCGGTGGCGATCTCGTGCGGGGTGTCCTTGCGTAGCAGCCCACCGTTGCCGACATAGGGCCCCTCGGTGCCCTCCCGGACCACGATCATGTCGATGCTGCCCGGGTCCGCAATGGGGCTGCGTACGCCGGGATACAGGCGCGCCGGCCGCAGGTTCACGTGGTGGTCCAGTTCGAAACGCAACCGCAGCAACAGCCCACGCTCGAGGATCCCGCTGGGCACGGAAGGGTCCCCTACTGCACCGAGCAGGATGGCGTCGTGTTGACGCAGCTCGTTGAGCACCGACTCCGGGAGCAGCTCCCCGGTGGAGTGCCAACGCGCGGCACCGAGATCGTAGGGCGTGGTCTCGGCGTCGGGAGCGACCTCGTTCAGGACCTTGAGCGCCTCACCGATCACCTCCGGACCGATCCCATCGCCAGGGATCACCGCGAGCCGCATGAACCACCTCCAGTGCGTGGGCCTCGACCATGAGACCCTCTGCCGCGGGAAGGCTACCCGCAGCTACGCCGAGCACTGCACGATGGATACACCAAAGACCGAGCCCGGATAGGTCATCGTGCCAAATATCATCGACCAGCTGGACAGGGCGGCGCCATACACGTGGTCAGCGGGACGCCGCCGGCACCGGAGGCGCTGGCACAGCAGGCGCTGCGGGCACCGGAATCGGCACGGCAGGATCGCTCACCGGCCGGGTGTCCCCGGTCCCCAACCGGGAGCCGCCACCGCCACCAACTGGACCCGGCGCCGGGAAGGGTTGCCCGGATGCAGCACCAGCAGCCAGGTCGCCCGCTGGACCATCGCGGCGGTGGTGTCCCGATGGACCACCAGCGCGGTGCCCGGGCGCGCCAGGTAGCTCAATGCGGGATCCCCGGCACCCTGTGCCCACAGTCCCGGCCGCACAGCGTCGAACAACGCCGGTCCGGTGCTGTCGATGACCCCGCCGAGGTTCACCGGACCGGGGTAGTAGCTCGCGACTCCCGTCGTGTAGCTGATCGGTGCCGTGGCAGCCGACGGATCGATCCCCAGCGCGGCCAGCGACACCGGCAGCACGATGACGTTGCTGTCGAAGACGCCGGAGTCCACGTCCCCGTACTGTCCGTTGACCGGCAGCACCTGCACCGGCGGGGATTCCGGTGACGCGTGCAGGTCGACGGTCGCCGCGACGACGCCCTCGCACGCCGGCAACCGCTCGCTCTCGGTCTGCAACTGCAGGACACTGATCAGTGAGCGGTAGGCAGCGTCCCCGCTGCCCTGGTCCACTCCCCGACCGGACACTGGGAGCACGGCCGGCCGGTCGTGCCCGAGGAACCGCAGGGTGCGCGCCGTCGCGATATCTGCCACCGGCTTCGGAGCGGCATAGATCGGCACCCGCAGTGGCGGGGCGGTACGCGAGGTGAGCACGACCCGGCCAGACGCATCGGCGACGAATTGCCGAGCCGCGCCGAGCTGGGTCTTCTCGATGGTCGGGTCGGCGGTCCGACGCAGCGCGGACGGGTCGTCGATGCGCAGCATGACGGTCAGCGCCGCGACGGTCCGCGGAGCGATGTCGACGACATCGCTGGACAGTTGATATCTGACGCCGGGCATGGTGGTGATCGGTTGGTAGGCGACGGCGTACCGGGCCGCGGCCGCACCCTTGTTCACCACTTTGATCGCCTTAGTGAGGGCGACCGGACCGGCGGCCGCCACCACGCCGAAGTCGGCACTGACCTGACCGGGGTCGTCGTCGACCATCACCAGCACTTGGTTGCTCACTGCGGCTGCGGCGTCCACCCGGCCAGCGCCGACCCGGTTGGGTGCCGCGATCGGGCCCAGCTGACCGTCACGCGAATAGACATCGGCCCCGGCGGTGTTCACCACCGCGGCCTTGACCTCTGCCACGCTCCAGTCCGGATGCGCCTGCCGGACCACCGCGGCGATGCCTGCGACATGCGGGGCAGCCATTGAGGTGCCGCTGAGCACCAGGACACCCGACCCGCTGGCGGTCAGTGCCGACGCGATGGTGTTCCCGGGTGCTGCCACGTCCGGCTTCAGCGCCGGACCACGCACAGCACGTGCGCTGAACTCGCTGGGAGTGGCGGTGATGCGCGGGTCGTCGGTGAGCACCGACGAGCGCAGCTGTCCGACCAGCCGCACCGCCAACGTCCCCGCTGTCACCGCCGGGCGCAGCGTCGCCGTATCCGGGCCGGTGAACTGGAACATCGGCATCTCGGCGTTGCCCGCGATGCCCGGGGTGAAGTGCTCTTTGGTCGAGGACAGCAGCACCCCGGCAGCCTGAGCGGCCAGCGCATGATCGGCCCGCGGCGCCGAACCACAATGCCGGGTGGCGCTGTCGTCGTCCCACTCCAGCCAGACCAGCTTGCCTGCCACCGCAGCAGCGTCAGCACTCGAGTGGCCGGCAGCCGTCGACGTTGGTGGGATCGGACAGCCGGACCACCAGCGCGGTGCGGTCCAGGCTGTCATAGCCTGCGAAGTTCTGGCTGTACTGGCCGCCTTTGAGCCCGATGACGCCGCTGGGCCCGGTGACCTCGGCTCCGTCACGCAGCACCGCGGAATCTCGGGTGCTGGCCACGGTGAGTGCCTCGGGGGTGTTGCCCGGTGCTCCGCCGATGTCGTAGAGGTCGCCACCGTTACCGGCGGACAACACCGGCAGCACCCCGTTGCGCGCAAGCTTGCGGACGAACAGGCTTTCCGGGTCATCCGGGGCGCCGTAGTCCGAGCCCAGCGACAGGTTCACCACGTCGAGCCGGTCGGTGAAGTCACCGTCGCCGTTGGGGTCCAGAGCCCAGTCCATCGCCTTAGCGGCCAGCGCCGTCGCGCCGTGGCACCCGAAGACCTTCAACGCGTACAGCTGCGCGTGCGGTGCTGTGCCGGGGCCGACCCGCAGAGCGTTCAGCGCTGGGAGATCCAGGTGCCGGTAGTTGCCGCCGAAAGTGCTGCCGTCGCTGCTAACCCCGAATCCTGCGGCGGTCCCCGCCACGTGGTTGCCGTGTCGGCCACAGGACAGCGGGTTGGGGTCCGGCTTCGGGATGGTCCCCATCGCGTCGCCGGTCACGCCGCCGTCGTAGTCGTCGCCGACGAAGTCGTGTCCTCCCACCACCTTGCGGGTCGGGAAGTAGCTCGGCTTCACCACGGTGCGGTGGATGGCGGTGTAGGCCGCACGGGTCCCGGGGCCGCCGAAGTCGGCGTGGGTGTAGTCGATTCCGTCATCGATGATGCCGATCCGGATCCTGTCCCCCAGCCACCCGGTCTGCTGCCAGGCGCGCAGCGTTCTGGTCAGCGCAACAGCGCTGGAGTTCGTCACGGTCTTCGGCACGATGGTGCGCACCGAGCGGACGTCGGGCGACGCAGCAGACCGTCCAGCGTTGCGCTCGGTGTGGAAGACATCCACCGCTGGAGTCTGAGCGAGCTCGATGAAGACGGCCACCGGCGCCTCCGGCGCGCCCATCCGTATGATCTTGCCTTGTAGCGGGCCCGGCGCCACGCCGGCCGCAGG
>DATEMN010000414.1:0-20598 GCA_035275565.1 Pseudonocardiaceae bacterium
CGACGGCCACGACCGTCGCGACCGCCAGGCCGATCACTGTGATAGCGCGGCGCCGCCAGCGCCAGTGGACCCCCGAGTCGTCGTTCATCTCGCAACCTCCATGGGTCGATCTGATACTTTTAGGCGAATTATTCGATTTGCCCAGTTCAGAAGTCGTCCCGCGAAGCTCGTCGGTTCCCCTGGACTCAGGAATTCTCAAGAAAAATCGCTGATGTCTTGCGCGCCCGGGAGTCGCCCTGTGCGCGGTGCGCGCCTCCGGCCTTCCGAGCCGCGAAGGAACCGGGTATCTGTGCCGGGTCCGCCGAGGATGATGTCCCGACCGAACGGCAAGCAGGAGGGTGCGTCAGTTCATCGGGTTCGAGCGCGCTGTGAGTGGCTATGCCGTTTGCCCCCGGAGTCGCCGAAGCACGTGACCTCGCACAAAGTCAGCGCCCGAGAGGTAGCTAGACAGGGCGGACACCGCGGGCGAGAAGACGGGCCACGTAGGTGGCCAGCTCCGCCGCGGTCCACGGATAGTGGTCCAGCACCAGCATGCGGGCGCAGGATTCGGCGACCGAGGCAATCAATTCGGCGACGACGGGCGCTTTGCGGTCGATGTCGTCAATCTCGGCCACCACCATGTGCTGGCGCACCAGCTCGCGTAGCTGACCCACCACCATGTCTCGGACACGTCGGACCCGCGCTGCAACCACCGAACCGGAGCTCCAGCCGGAGTCGAAGACCACCCGCCATGAGTTCGGCGCCTGACCCGCTCCGGCAAGAAAGGCCGTGAGGCCCGCTGCCAGCACGGCCTCCACGTTGTCGGAAACCAGATTGCTCGGCAGCGCGTCGGTGATGGCGTCCAGCAGACGACGCTCCTCGCGGTCCAGCAGCGCGAGCAGAAGCTCGTCCTTGTTCGGGTAGCACTCGTAGACCACCGGCTTCGTCACACCCGCCGCATCGGCGACTGCCTGCATCGAGGTGCCCCGGTACCCCCGCTCGACGTAGACCTCCAACGCCGCGTCGAGGATCAGCGGGCGCCGACGTTCGGGGCCGAGATGCGCCGCCCGAGCACGGCCCGGCTGACCAGCCGGCAGGGATACCCCCTTCCGATTCGCCACTTGACAAACCTACCAGGAAGTAGAAAGTTCCTACGGAGAGGTAGGAAATATTCTCAGGGAGGTGGCCGGTGACAGCCAAGGGGGTCACTGATCCCGCCGAGCTGGCGAAGTTCCGCGAGCTGCAACAGCTGGCCTATGCTGCGGCGCAGTCGGTCGCGGCGACGCTGGAGCCGGGCGTGACCGAGAAACAGGCAGCCCGCCGGATCCGCGAGTACCTGGCCGAGCGTGGCGTGCAGGACTGGTTCCACACGCCGTTCGCGTGGTTCGGCGACCGCACCGCGTTCCGCGGTTTCCGAACTCCCTTCCAGTTCTTCCCAACCCACCGACGGCTGGCTGAGGGCATGCCCTTCATCCTCGACTGCGCACCGGTGCGCGACGGATACATGGCCGACATCGGCTACGCCGGTTGCCTGGGCACCAACCGGATCTACCAGCAGCTGATGGACGACCTGTCAGAGTACCGATCCTTGATCGTCGACAGGGTGCGTGAAGGAGTACCACTCGCACAGATCTACCGCGACGTCGATGTACTGATCACGCGGCAGGGATACGACAACCGGCACCGCGTCTACCCCGGGCGGGTCATCGGGCACCAAGTCGGCAAGGTGCGCTCCCGGCTGCCGACGTTCATCGCGGCCGGCTTCGGCATCCGCTCGCTGCAGACCTTGGTCGGTGACCTGATCGTGGAGCGGATGCACCACCGCTCGCCGCTGTGGGCCGATGGCGAGATCTCCAACCATCCGGCGACTCCTGGTTTGTGGGCGGTCGAACCGCATATCGGTTTCCGCGATGTCGGAGTGAAGTTCGAGGAGATCCTGGTGGTGACCGAGACCGGTAGCGCCTACTGGCTTGACGACGACCTGCCGCATGTGCGGCTCTGGCAACGAGCACCGGCCGCGTGATGGCCCGCGAGGTGACCACCACCGACGGGGTACAGCTTCGGGTGTACGAGTCCGGACAAATCGGTGGGCCGACGGTGGTCTGCGTGCACGGCTACCCCGACGACCACACCGTGTGGGCCGGCGTCGCGGCTGAGTTGAAACCGCGCTACCACGTGGTGAGCTACGACGTCCGGGGGGCCGGCGAGTCCGGAAAACCCCGCAATCACCAGGCATACCGGCTCGATCAGCTCGCCACAGATCTGACTGCGGTGGTCGATGCGGTCAGCCCGGACCGTCCGGTGCATCTGCTGGCCCACGACTGGGGAGCGGTTCAGGTATGGCACGCGTTGACCGGGCAGTGGCTGAGCGGCCGGGTCTCCTCCTTCACGTCGATCTCCGGGCCGTGTGTGGACCACGCGAGCCACTGGTTCCGGGCCCGGCTGCGCCGGCCGACGCCCCGAGCGCTGCGCGAACTGGTCACCCAGCTGATGTCGTCCTGGTACGTCGCGTTCTTCCAACTGCCGCTGCTGCCGGAGCTGGCCTGGCGCACCGGGTTCGCGCAGGGAGTGCTCGCGCGCCTCGAACCCACGAGCACTCCCGCGGTGTCCGACGCGCTGCGTGGGCTCCAGCTGTACCGAGCGAACATGCTGCCCCGGCTAACCCAACCCGGTGCCCGTACGACCGGCATCCCGGTGCAAGTCCTGGCACCGCAACGGGATCCGTTCGTCTCGGTGGCGCTGCAGACCGACATCAGCCGGTGGGTCCCCCACCTCGCGGTACGGGTGCTGCCCGGCGGGCACTGGCTACCACGCAGCAAGCCCGAGACTGTGGCGCGCTGTACGAGCGAGCTGATCGACCACACCGAGGGCGGGCTACCGACCCGCACGCTGCGCCGCGCCCAGGCAACCGGCCGGCGATGCGGACGATTCGAGGACACCCTCGTGGTGATCACCGGTGCGGGTAGCGGGATCGGCCGGGCCTGCGCGCTCGAGTTCGCCGAACACGGGGCCGAAGTAGTGGCTATCGACATCGACCAGCAGACGGCCGAGCGCACCGCCGTGCTAGCCCGGACGCTTGGTCCTCGGGCGGATGCATACCAGGTGGACGTCTCGGACGGTGGCGCGGTGGAAAAGTTCGCCACCGTGCTACGCGAAGAGCACGGCATCCCGGACATAGTGATCAACAATGCCGGCATCGGCATGGCTGGGCCGTTCCTCGACACCACGGTGACCGACTGGCAACGGATCATCGACGTCAACCTGTGGGGCGTCATCCACGGATGCCGGGTCCTGGGCGGACTGCTGGTAGCAGGCGGTGCCGGCGGCACCATCGTGAACATCGCATCCGCCGCCGCATACCTACCGTCGCGGGCGTTGTCCGCGTACACCACGACCAAGGCCGCAGTCCTGGCGCTAAGTCAGTGCCTGCGCGGGGAACTGGTCGAGCATGGCGTCGGTGTGGTGACGATCTGCCCCGGTTTCGTGCACACCAACATCACCGCTACGACCCGGTTCGTCGGCCTAGACGCCGCCGCGGAGCGCACCACCCGACAACGCATCACCGGACTCTACCGGCGCCGCAACTTCACCCCGGACCGGGCGGCGAAGGAGATCCTGCGGGCAGTCGAGCGCAACACCGCGATCGCCCTGGTCGCTCCTGAGGCCAAGATCGGTCTGTTGGCCTCCCGGATCACTCCCGGGCTGCTTCGCACACTGGCCCCCATCGACCCGATCCCTCGATAGACCAGCGCCTTCTGAGCGGGAGCAACCCGGATCACCTGCTGCTGAACGGGAACGCGCTGCGAGGCAGCGTACTCCCCAGGTCACGCCGGGGAGTTACCGAACGGTGACCAGGTCGACAACGAAAACCAGAGTCTCCCCGGGCTTGATCGCCCCACCCGCGCCGCGGTCGCCATAGGCTAGGTGCGGCGGGATGGTGAGCCGGCGACGCCCGCCGACCCGCATTCCGACAATCCCGTCGTCCCAGCCCTTGATCACCCGGCCGGTACCGAGCCGGAACTCCAGCGGAGCCCCCCGGTCCCAGGACGCATCGAACTGCTTTCCAGTGGTGTGCGAGACACCGACGTAGTGCGCCCGGATCTGCGAGCCGACGATCGCCTCGTCACCCTCGCCGATCACCTGATCCTCGACCACCAACTCGCTCGGTGCTGGCCCTTCAGGCACCGCCACCTCAGGACGGCTCAACTCACCCACATCATCCTCCTCCACCTCGTCACCCCCATCCTGGCAGAACCCGCTATCGGCTCCGAATCGCGGCCCAGTCCGGCGTCGCGATGATTGGTGAGCAGCTCGACGAGGGCGCCGATCGCCCGATTTGTTCACAATGACCGGCTCATCGGCATCCTGCACGGCTGCCTCACAACCCGCACCTGCTCGACAAGCAACCGCATGGTCACATGACGAGCAGGCTGCCGCTTGACATCTAAGCTCCTGGGATGTCTGTCAACGCTACTGAGCCGAGGTAGCGTCACGAGGAGCTGATACTTCATCGACTGTGAGGCACGCGAGGTCCGGGGGAAGCGGATGAACAGCTCAGCGGGTCCGGTGCCCGCCGGTACAGGACTGCGTCGGGTGGCGATCGCAAGCTGTGTGGGGACCACCGTCGAGTTCTACGATTTCTACATCTACGGCACGGCTGCGGCGCTGGTGTTCCCGAAGGTGTTCTTCCCAGCACTGGGCTCGACCGCCGCCACAGTGGCCTCGTTCGCCACCTTCGCGGTGGCGTTCATCGCCCGACCGGTCGGGGCAGTGATCTTCGGCCACTACGGCGACCGGATCGGCCGCAAGCGGACCCTCATCTCGACGCTGCTGCTGATGGGCATCGCGACCGTGCTGATCGGGCTGCTCCCCGGCGCGGCCACGATCGGGATCGCGGCCCCCATCCTGCTCGTCGTGCTGCGGTTCGCCCAGGGCCTCGCGGTGGGTGGGGAATGGGCCGGCGCGACGCTACTCACCGCGGAGTACGCACCGCCAGGTCTGCGGGGGCGGTACGCGATGTTCCCGCAGCTCGGCCCGGCGATCGCGATCACGCTGGCCAGTGCGACGTTCCTGGTCACTGGCCTCACCCTCGGAAACACCGACCAGTCCTTCCTCGACTATGGGTGGCGAGTCCCATTCCTGATCAGCATCGTGCTGGTCGGAGCTGGCTTGTACGTCCGGTTGAGGATCGAGGAGACGCCGGTGTTCCGGGCCACTCAGGGGCAGCAGCAGCCGACGCGCACCCCGATGGGGGAGGCGTTCACCCAGGCGCCCCGGGAGATCCTGCTCGCAGCCGGATGCCTCACGATCATGTTCGCTCTGTTCTACACCGGAACGACCTACCTCACCAGCTACGGCACCAGCCCCACCGGCGCGGCATTGAGCCGCAACCTGGTGCTGTCTCTCGGGATCGTCGCTGGAGCGGCGATGGCACTGGGTGTCGTCCTGTCGGCGACGTACTCCGACCGGTTCGGCCGCCGCACCCTGATCATGGCTGCCTGCGGTGGCGCGGTGGTGTGGTCGCTGCTGCTGTTCCCCATCGTGGGCACCCACTCCCCGGTAGCCTTCGCCGTCGCCATGATCGTCACCTTGGGGATTCAGGGCCTCGGCTACGGACCGGTCGGGGCGTTTCTACCCGAGACATTTCCGACCCGGTACCGCTACACCGGAGCCGGTACCAGCTACAACCTGGCCGGCATCCTGGGTGGCGCGATTCCACCGCTGGTGTCCGCGCCGCTGGCGGCGGCCTTCGGCAGTTTCGCCATCGGTGTGATGCTGTGCGGGCTCTCGCTACTCAGCTTGTTCTGCACCGCGGCCCTCATTGAGACGAAAGGCCGCGACCTGCGACAAGCTGAGGCTCAGCCGAACAACGTCCCAGCTCTCCCATGACCAGTCAGACCCACACCAGACTCCGATCTGCTGATCAGGCAGAGGTCGGTGGCCTCCCGGTGATGCCCAGCAGACGATCCAGCAGCGGAGCGCTCTTTGGCACGGGCACGGCCGCAGGGAACACGCCGAGCGCGCGCCACTCCTCCACGTGCGGGCTGATCTCGTCCCAGAGCCCCTGCACGAGCTCGTCCGGCAGGCGCGGTTCGACTCCGATCACCAGCGCGAGGTCATGTGCCCGTAGTCCACGGAAGCCGTTGATCTGCCAGAAGTACTCCCGCGCACTGAAATCCCCGAAGGAGCAGTGCACGATCCGGTCCGGATCATCCAGCTGGACCGCCGCCGCGCATGCAGTGTCCACGATTGCCGAGAAGCTGGCCTTGGGATCACTTCCGAGCAAGTCCCCATCGAACTTGTCGCGACCAGCCTCGTCCATCGTCCGGCCAGCTAACATGTCGGGCACCCAGGCATCGTCGTAAGCGTGATAGTTGACGATCTCCCGCAGGGTTGGGGGGTGGTCCGCTTCTCGCATGGCGAAGTCGGCCGGCATCGTCATCGTCCACTGGTCGTCCTTGACCTGCTGTACAACGCCGTTGAGCACCCGGTCCGCCAGCACGAACACGTCTGCTTCACGCATGAGATCTCCTTCGATCTGGTCCAGCCCAGGGACCGGACGGCTTGAGTGAGAGCATCGTGGCAGCCGACACCGACACTTTCCGCGCCCGACGGTCGCGCTATCGGTGCCCACCGCGGTTCGGCTCCAAATGGCACTCAGAGGGATCCTCAGAACCGCCGTTCGGCTCCGAATGGTGCCTCCGGGCCGGCGAGGTCGACCCCAGCGGCCGCCCGCTGGTGCAGGGCTGCGGTGATGCAGGAGGATCACTTACGGCACGCTTGCGCTCGGCTCGTAGCGTGTGAATCCGGGGCAGCCCAGCCGGATCGGGCAGCGCCGCGGGGCTCCGCAGAAGGCGCGAGGACCAACTAGGTAGTACGCAGCGTCTGGTCAGTACTGATACGCCATTCAAGTCAGTATCGATAGGCCATTCGGGTCACCTTTGGCCCACGGGACGCTCTTGCTATCACTTAGTGTTACGATTACTGAGTCCGTGGCCCTGAATGAGGGCCGTAGACGATAGGCAAGGGGGGCCTGGTCGTGCTGGACGGAATCTTATATCACCTTACGTGTTCACCGCGCAACGTTAGACAGTGCTAACGGTCTTCGCGCTGGGACAACCTCGACATCGGCCGTTCGGCCAGCTCGGCCCTGGCCGCGACAGTGGTGAGTCACCCATGCCGTCATGTCGACGACAAGCACGCTAGCCCGCGTACGGGGGGGACAGTACCGAGGATGAGCAGGCTGCACGATCGTGAGCTGATCTTGGGGATCACCCCCTTCGAGGAAGCCAACGCCCCTCTCGCGGTAGCGCTCGCGCGATCCGGCGCGGTGGGCGTCCTCGACCTGGGTCGCGACGGCGACCGGGCGCGCGCCGCGCTGGTGGAGGTCTGCCGATGGTGGCCCGGCGGTTTCGGTGTCCGGATACCGGCCCACTGCCCGCTGTCGCCAGCCGACCTACCGGAACAGGTCGATCTAGTCGTGCACCCGCCTGGCTCACGGTTCACACCCGTTCCCCGGCGGCGGACACTCGTTGAGGTCACCTCGATAGCGCAGGCGCGCGCCGCAGTGCAGGCTGGGGCGTACGGGCTGATCGCCAAGGGTGCCGAGGCCGGCGGCCGGGTCGGTGCCAGCACGACGTTCGTACTGCTGCAGCAGCTACTGGCCGATCCGCAGATCCGGGTCCCGATCTGGGCGGCCGGCGGGATCGGGCTGCACACGGCGGCAGCGGCGGTGGCCGGCGGTGCCGCCGGCGTGGTGGTGGACACTCAGCTAGCGCTGGTCGCCGAGGCCGATTTGCCGGGCGAAGTGACTGCGACGATCCGGGTGATGGACGGCAGCGAGACCACGATCGTCGGAGGTCACCGCATCTATGCGCGTCCGGATCTGGTGGCCGCGGAACCCGACACAATCGCTACCCGACTGGGCGCCCGGGACCTGAGTGCCCTACCGATCGGCCAGGACGGCGCTCTAGCCGCTCCGCTGGCGCAGCGGTATGTGACCGCAGGAGGTGTCGTGACGGCAATCCGCGCCGCGATCACCGATCAGCTGCGTACCGCGACAGCGGTACGACCGCTCGTGGTGCAGGGGCCGATGACCCGAGTCAGTGACCAGGCGGGTTTCGCCGCGGCAGTGGCGGAAGCGGGTGGGTTACCGTTCCTGGCGTTAGCACTGAGCAGCGGTGAGCAGGCCCGGGTCCTGTTGGAGCAGACCGCGGCCCTGCTGGGTGGCCGGCCGTGGGGGGTGGGCATCCTCGGGTTCGTCCCACCGGAGATCCGCGAGGCGCAGCTGGCCGCGGTGCACCAGGTGCGACCGCCGTACGCGTTGATCGCCGGGGGTCGACCGGCGCAGGCGGTACCGTTGGAAGCCGCCGGGATTGAGACCTTCCTGCACGTCCCCTCGCCCGGCCTGCTAGACCGCTTCCTGGCCGAGGGTGCCCGGCGGTTCGTGTTCGAAGGGCGTGAATGCGGCGGGCACGTCGGACCGCGGGCCAGCTTCCCGCTGTGGGAGATCCAGGTCCAGCGCCTGCTCGAATACAACGACGCGCACGGGTGTGCCGACCGACTGCAGGTGCTGTTCGCCGGGGGCATCCACGACGAGTGTTCCGCCGCCATGGTCGCCACGCTGGCCGCCCCGCTGGTGCAGCGGGGCGCCACGATCGGGGTGTTGATGGGCACCGCGTACCTGTTCACCCAGCAGGCAGTGACGGCTGGGGCCATCCGGCCAGGGTTCCAGCAGGCCGCGGTGGCCTGCGAGCGCACTGTGTTGCTGGAGACCGCGCCCGGCCACGCCGCCCGCTGCGCGGACTCGCCGTACGTGCGCACGTTCACCGAGACCCAAACCCGGTTGATGGCCGCCGACGTGCCACGCGATCAGATGTGGGCCGAGCTGGAGCGGCTCAACCTGGGACGGCTGCGGATCGCTAGCAAGGGGCTGCGCCGTGACGGCGAGGCACTGGTCGAGGTCGACGAACAGGTCCAGCACCTCGACGGCATGGTCATGCTCGGCGACGTCGCCACGTTGCGTTGCGCAACGACGACGATCGAGGCGCTGCACACCCAGGTCACCGAGGGCGCGGCCAGCTTTCTGGCCGCACGGGTCGCCGACCTGGGCGTCGAGTCCACTGACGATGATCAGCCGGAAGCCCAGCCGCTGGAGGTGGCGATCGTCGGCATGGCCGGGGTGTTCCCGGGTGCTGGAGACCTGGCCGGTTACTGGGCCAATGTGGTGGCCGGAGTGGATGCGGTCACCGAGGTGCCCGCCGGTCGGTGGGACCCGACGGTATATAGCGAGCTCGCGAAGTGGGGCGGCTTCCTGCCGGAGATCCCGTTCGACGCGCTGGCCTACGGGATCCCGCCGGCCGCGCTGGCCAGTATCGAACCGGTCCAGCTGCTGGCGCTGGAGGTGGCCGCCCGGGCGCTGCGCGATGCCGGGTACGCACAGCGGGCCTTCGACCGGGAGCGCACATCAGTGATCTTCGGTGCCGAGGCGGGCACCGACCTGGCCAACGCCTACGGGTTCCGTTCGCTCTACCCCACCTACCACGCAACGCTGCCACCCGAGCTGGACGAGCAGCTACCGAAGCTGACTGAGGACTCCTTTCCGGGGGTATTGGCCAACGTAATCGCCGGTCGGATCGCCAACCGGCTGGATCTCGGTGGCGCCAACTACACGGTGGACGCCGCCTGCGCCTCCGCACTGGCCGCCATCGACCTGGCTTGCAAGGAACTACGGGCCGGCACCAGCACCATGGTGCTGGCTGGCGGCGCTGACCTGCACAACAGCATCCACGACTACCTGATGTTCGCCTCGGTGCAGGCACTGTCACGGACCGGCCGGTGCCGTCCGTTCGACGCCTCCGCCGACGGCATCGCGCTCGGCGAAGGTGTGGCGTGTGTGGTGCTCAAACGGCTGGCCGACGCCGAACGCGATGGCGACCGGATCTATGCGGTGATCAAGGGAATCGGCTCGTCCAGCGACGGGCGCTCGCTAGGGCTCACCGCCCCGCGGCCCGACGGGCAGCGCCGGGCACTGGAGCGCGCCTACCGGATGGCCGGGATCTCCCCGGCCGACGTCGGGCTGATCGAGGCGCACGGCACCGGCACCGTGGTCGGAGACCGCACCGAGCTGGCAGTGTTGACCGAGCTGTTCACCGCGGCCGGCACCGAGACCGGCAGCTGCACCCTGGGATCAGTGAAATCTCAGATCGGCCACACCAAGTGCACCGCCGGGATAGCCGGTTTGATCAAAGCGGCGTGCGCGGTGCACACCGGGGTGCGTCCACCGACCGGCCAGCTGCGGGATCCGAACCCCTGCTGGGATCGCGACACCAGCCCGTTCTCCTTTGACATCACCGCGCGACCCTGGGCTTGCACAGCGCCTCGGGTCGCTGGAGTGAGCGCGTTCGGGTTCGGCGGCACGAATTTCCATGCCGTGCTCACCTCCTACGACGGGGCACCCGAACCCCGTCACGCGCTCGACGCCTGGCCGGCCGAGCTGTTCCTGTTCGCCGGTACGGACCGGGCGGCGGCGACCGCGGAGATGAACCGGCTGGCCCAGCTGCTCGCGGCCAATGACGCGGCCGGCCGGCCCTGGCGGCTGCGTGATCTCGCCCGCAGCATCACCAGGGAACGGCGGGGTGAGCGAGTGTGGGCCGCGGTGGTGGCCGACGACCTGGACGACCTCGCGACCAAACTCGACCAGGCTCGGGCGGCAGCGGCAGCGGATGGTGTCTTCGTCACATCCGGCGATGGTGCGGCGACGAGTCAGGTCGCTTTTCTGTTTCCTGGGCAGGGCAGCCAACGCCCCGGCATGCTGGCCGACCTGTTCGTGGCGTTTCCGGGGTTGCGCCGATTCCTGGAGCTCGGTGACCGGTGGGCGGGCGCGATGTTCCCGCCGGCCGCGTTCGGCAAGGAGGAATCGGCGCGGCAGCGGGCGGCACTGACCGACACCCGGGTCGCCCAGCCGGCGCTCGGGGTCGCCGGGCTGGCCATGCATGAGCTGCTCACCTCGCTCGGGGTGCGACCCGACCATCTCGGTGGGCACAGCTACGGCGAGCTGGTGGCGCTGAGCGCGGCCGGCGTTGTCGATCCCGCTGCGCTGCTGGAGCTCAGCGAGGCCCGGGGGCAGGCCATCCTCACCGCCGCCGGCGCCGAGCCCGGCACGATGGCCGCGGTCACCGCGCCGGCGGAGCAGGTCGCAGCCGCGCTCGGGGACCAACCGGTCGTGGTGGCCAACCACAACGGTCCCACCCAAACAGTGATCTCCGGGCCCACCGCGGCGGTGCAGGCCGCGCTGGGCAGGCTCGCCCAGAGCGGGCTGTCCGGCACGCTCATCCCGGTGGCGTGCGCGTTCCATAGTCCGGTGGTGGCCGGTGCCGCGTCGATCCTCGCCGCCGAGTTGGACCGCCGCACCGTCTGCTCATCGCAGCTACCGGTGTGGTCGAACACCACTGCTGCGCCGTACCCGAGTGAACCCGACGCCGTCCGGGAAACCGTGGCCGATCACGTCGCCGAGCCGGTCCGGTTCGTTGAGCAGGTAGAGGCGATGCACGCGGCCGGGGTACGGGTTTTCGTCGAGGCCGGCCCTGGGCGGGTGCTCACCCAGCTGGTCGGCACGATCCTGCAGGACCGGCCCCACGTCGCCGTCGCCACCGACATGCCAGGCGAACCCGGGCTGCGACGGCTGCTGCTGGCGCTTGCCGAGCTGGCCGTCGCCGGGGTACCGGTCGACCCGACCGCGCTGTTCCAGGGGCGGGACGCCCAGCCGGTGTCGGCGTCGATGGTGCCGCGGCGCCCTGCGTGGGTGGTCAGCGGTCACGTGGTGAAGACCGCCGACGGGCAGTACCTGCCGGGGGGGCTGCGCCCAGCGAGACAGCTGACCACGCGGCACAGTGCCGGGCCTGCCACCGATGCCAGGCCGGACGCGGCGGTGTTGGAGTTTCTGCGCAACACCCGCGAGCTGGTCGCCGCCCAGCGCGAGGTGATGCTCGGCTACCTCGGTACCCCGACCCTGCCCGCAGCCACGTCATCACCCTCGCCCACGCGCGTTCTAGGGACAGACCGCGGTGATTCCGAAGAGTCAACTGCGGCCTGTCCCCCGAAAGCGGTGGTCGAGCCGGCCTCTGTCATGGACACGGTCCGGGTGCTGGTGAGCGAACGAACCGGTTACCCGGTGGACATCCTCGACGCCGACCTCGATCTGGAAGCGGACCTGAGCATCGACTCGATCAAGCGGACCGAGATGATCGGGGTGCTCTCCGACCGGCTCGAACTGACCGGTACGGGCGGTGCGCTGAATGAGTCGGTGATGGAGGAGCTGTCCCGGCTCCGGACCTTGCGCGGCATCGTCGACTGGATCACCAGCCGGACCGGCACTCCGGCACAGGCCACGTCACCCGAGCCGGCGCGGCGCTACCTCGTCGACGTCGCCGCGCTGCCACCGCTGGCCGTACCGGCCGACGTGTCGCTGGTCGGGCGCCGGGTCGCCATCGTCGGCGACGGCGTAGGAATCGCGCTGGAGCTATCCGTGCTGCTGGAGCGACACGGTGCTGAGGTGCGGCTGCTGCGTCCAGAACAGGCCACTGAGATGACGGGTACCGATGTCCTCATCTATCTCGCCGCGCTGGACCGCGGACGGGCACCGGTACTGCCAGACGGGTTCGCCACCCTCCGAGATGCCGTCCTCGGTGGGATCGGCCAGCTGCTGGTGGTCACCGGCTCGGGTGGCAGGTTCGGTCGCCAGCACAACGCTAACGGAGTGGCCGGGATCGGCCTGCCCGGCCTGGTCCGCACGATCGCCCGGGAGTTCCCGGACCGCATTGTCCGGATCGTGGACGTGGATCCCAAGGAGGAGCCGGTACACGTCGCCGGGTACCTGCTCGCCGAGCTCGCCGTGGACGCTCCCTCGGCGGTTGGCTGCGCGGCCGGAGAAAGGGTCACGCTGCGGCTGACCTCGGCGCCGTTGCCGCCCGGCAGATCCGCCGGGCTCGGGCTGGCAGCAGACTCCGTGGTACTGGTCACCGGCGGCGCCCGCGGCATCACCGCCCAAGTCGCGATCGGCCTGGCCCAGGCCGGCGCCGGTCACCTGGAGCTGGTCGGTCGCACCCCGCTGCCGGTCGGTGACGAGGACCCGGTGACCGCGGCGGCGACCGACCGGGTCGCATTGCGGCGGGTACTGGCGCAGGCCGGGGACCGCAAACCCGCTGAGATCGAGGCGGCGGCCAGCCAGATCCTGGCGCAGCGGGAGATCCGGGCCACGTTGGCCGCGCTGGCCGGGGCGGCTGTCTCGGTGCACTACTCCGCGGTCGACGTGCGGGATCCGCTAGCGGTCAGCGACCTGGTGGACAACGTGTATCACCGGCGTGGGCGGCTGGACGGGATCGTGCACGGTGCTGGCGTACTCGCCGACCGGCTGCTGGTCGACAAGACACCGGAGGGGTTCGCTCGGGTGTGGGCGACCAAGGTCGACGGAGCGCGAGCGCTCGCCGAGGCGGCCCGGGAGGATCTCGGCTTCCTGGTGCTGTTCGGCAGCGTGTCCGGGGTGTTCGGCAACCGCGGGCAGGTCGACTACTCCGCCGCCAACGACGCGCTGGACACGCTGGCCCGGATCTGGGCCGGTCGGAGCCGTGGCCGGGTGGTCGCCCTCGACTGGGGGCCGTGGGCGCCACCCCACCATGAGCTGGGCACAACCGGGATGGTCTCGACCGAGCTGAGGCGCGAGTACGAACGGCGCGGCATCGGGTTGATAGACCCCGGCGACGGCGTCAGATGCCTGCTCGCGGAGCTGGCCAGCGGCATCGATCCCCAGGTGGTGTACATGTGCGCCGAGCCGGCGTCATTCGAGGTCGGGCAGGATGTCTGAACCGGTCGCGGTGGCCATCGTCGGGATGGCCGCGGTGTTCCCCGGCGCACCCGACCTGGCCACCTACTGGTCCAACATTCTGGCCGGCGTGGATGCGATCACCGACGTGCCCGCCTCCCGCTGGGACCCGTCCTACTACGATCCCGACGCTGCCGCAGCGGGGCGTGGTGACCGGCTGTACTGCCGCCGCGGCGGATTCGTGGCGACGGTCGGGTTCGACCCGGTGCGGTTCGGCGTCATGCCGATGGCGGTGTCCGACGGGGAACCTGACCAGCTGATCGCGCTGCACGTCGCCGCCGAGGCGCTCGCTGATGCCGGTGGTGAGGACCAGCTGGGCGATCGATCCCGGGTCGGGGTGATCGTCGGTCGCGGTAGCTACCTCACACCGGGCCTAGCGCGGCTGGACCAGCGGATTCGGACCACCAACCAGCTCGTCACCACCCTGCGCGAGCTGCTCCCGGACCTGGACGAGAAACGGCTGGAAGAGGTCCGGACCGCCTTTCAGTCCCGGATCGGCCCGGATCGGCCGGAAGCCGCGATCGACCTGGTGCCGAACCTGACCGCTTCCCGGGTGGCCAACCGGCTCGACCTGGCCGGCCCCGCTTACACCGTCGACGCCGCATGTGCCTCGTCGCTGGTAGCCATCGATCATGCCGTAGCGGAGCTGACCGCCGGCCACTGCGACGTGGTGCTCGCCGGCGGGGTGCACCACTGCCACGACATCACGCTGTGGAGCGTATTCAGCCGGCTCGGCGCGCTGAGCCCCAGCCAGCGGATCCGGCCGTTCCACCGCGGCGCCGACGGCCTGTTGGTCGGCGAGGGCACCGGCGTGGTCGTGCTCAAGCGGCTCGCCGACGCCGGCGACGACCGGGTGTACGCGGTGATCCGCGGTAACGGGGTGGCCAGCGACGGACGGGCCACCAGCCTGATGAGCCCGCGCGCCGACGGGCAGGCACGGGCTATCGAGCGGGCCTGGCAGTCGGCCGGTCTGGACCCCACCGAGCCGGGTGCGCTCGGCCTGCTCGAGGCGCACGGGACAGCGACCCCGGCTGGCGACGAGACCGAACTGGCCTCGCTGACCCGGGTGTTCGGACCACCGAACGACGTCGGTCGCGACATCGGCATCGGCTCGGTGAAATCGATGATCGGCCACGCGATGCCGGCCGCCGGGATCGCCGGGCTGATCAAAGCCGCGCTGGCTGTGCACCACGGTGTGTTGCCGCCCACCCTGCATTGCGAGGACCCCCATCCGGCCCTGGCCGGTTCCCGCTTCGCGCCGATCACCGAGGCCCGACCATGGCCGTCCCGCGGTCGCACGCCACGCCGGGCCGGCATCGACGCATTCGGTTTCGGCGGCATCAACGCGCACACCATCCTGGAGCAGTCACCGGGCACCCGACGCTCCCACAAAACGCCACCGTGCGGTCTCGAGCGGGTGCTGCTGCTGGCCGGGACTGACGCGGACGAGCTGGCCCGGCAGCTCCAGGTGCCCGATGTCCACTTGCTCGACCGGGACGACGCGAGCAGCCCACCGGCCGGTGGGCCCTGTCGGCTGGCGATCGTCGCGCCCACCGCGCGCCGGCTGACGCTGGCCCGCAGGATCGTCGCGCAGGGCAAACCATGGCGGGGCCGCGACGACGTGTGGTTCACCGCCGCCCCGCTGCACCCAGAGCCCGCGCCGGGTCGGCTGGCGTTCGTCTTCCCGGGATTGGAGCAGGGATTCGAGCCGCGGACCGACGACGTCGCCGACCACTTCGGGCTGGATCGGCCCCAGCTCGGCGACACCGCCGTACTCGGCCAGCACGGCCTCGGCGTGCTCACTGTCGGCCGGCTTCTTGACACGGCGTTGCGCGAACTCGGCGTGATACCGGATCTGGTGGCCGGCCACAGCATCGGTGAGTGGAACGCGATGGCTGCCGCCGGCATCTACCCGCGCAGGGCAGTCGAGGAGCTCATCGCTTCGTTCGACCCAACCGCGCTGCACGTCCCCGGCCTGGTGTTCGCCGCGCTCGGGTGCGGGGCCGAACTAGCCGCTGAGGTGATCGGCGGCACGGAAGGGGTTGTGGTCTCGCATGACAACTGCCCCAACCAGTCGGTCATCTGCGGCGGGGAAAATGCCGTGGTCGCGGTGGCCGACCGGTTGCGGGCGCGCGCCATCACTGTGCAGGTCCTGCCGTTTCGCTCCGGCTTTCACTCACCGATGCTCGAGCCCTACCTGCGGCACATCCTGGACACCTTCGCCGGCCTGCCGGTACGACCGCCGGACCGCCCGATCTGGTCGACCACCATCGTCGACCGCTACCCGGACGACCCCGACCGCATCCGCCACCTCGCCACCCGCCACCTGCTCGAACCAGTTCGCTTCGGCCCGCTCGTCCGGCGGCTGTATGAAGCGGGGGCGCGGGCCTTCGTCCAGGTCGGCACCGGGAGCCTGCCCGGATTTGTGGCCGATACGCTGGTGGGTCTACCACATCTGGCGGTGACCGCCAACGCTGCCCGGCGGTCCGGCCTCGACCAGCTCCGGCGAGTCGCCGCCGCATTGTGGGTGGAGGGCTGGGCGCCGCGTTTCGACCGGCTGCCGCATGCCCCGCGGGTCCGGACACCAGTGCACTCGGAGTCCAGCGGACCCGTGGTACCCCTCGATCTAGGTGCGCCGCTGATCCGGCTCGGGAACGCAGTCGCGGTGTTGACCCCGGCGGCGGGAGCCACACCTGCGTTGCCACCGCGGCTGTCCACTGCCGGACACCCAGTGCTGGCCGAGTTCGACGCCGCGCTGCGGGACGTCACCACCGCCGCCACGGATGTCCTCGGTTCCTGGGCACGGACCAGCCCACAACAGGCCACAACAACGCGGACCCTCTCCCTGGCAACCATGCCGTACCTCGCCGACCATTGCTTCTACCGGCAGCCAGCCGGCTGGCCGGAGCCAGCCGACCGGTACCCGGTGGTACCGCTGACCACGGTGCTCGAGCTGATGGCCGACGCCGCCCGTGCGCTGGTCCCCGGCCGCACTGTCATCGGCGTCCGGGACGTCCAAGCGTTGCGGTGGCTCGCCGTCACGGCGCCGGTCACCGTCACGACCAGCGCGTCGCTTGATCAGAACGGCAATGTGACCGTGGTCCTCGACAGCTATGCACGCGGCACGGTGCTGCTCGGCGAGGACTACCCGGCGTCGCCCCAGCTGCCCGAGCGGCCGCTGTCCGGGCAACGGCCCTGCGAGGTCACGGCGCAGCGCCTGTACACCGACCGGTGGATGTTCCATGGCCCAGCCTTCCAGGGTGTCACCGAGCTCGGCCCGATCGCCGATGACGGGATCGTCGGTGAGCTGATCGTCCCGTCCGCTCCCGGGGCATTGCTCGATACCGCCGGTCAGCTGCTCGGCTTCTGGATCATGATGCGGACCACGCGGGACCGGCTCGCGTTCCCGGCCGCAATCAACCAGGTGCGCTACTACGGTCCGCCCCCCAGGCCCGGGGAGCGGGTGCAGTGCGTGGTCCGGATCCGGTCTGTCTCCGCCACCGAGGTCGTCGCTGATCTTGAATTGCGGCGAGCGGACGGTCAGCTGTGGGCCCTCATCGACCGGTGGCGGGACCGCCGGTTCGATACCGACGAGGTGACCTGGCCGGTCTTCGTCTTTCCGGAGCGCAACCGGATCGCGCAGCGTCAACCCGGCGGGTGGTACCTAGTCCGGGATCGGTGGCCGGATCCGGCGACCAGGGAACTCATCATGCGTCGCTATCTGAGCGCCGCCGAGCGCGCAGACTACCAGCAACGCACCCCGCGGGCGGCGCGGCAATGGCTGCTAGGCCGGATCGCGGTCAAGGACGCGGTCCGGCAGTGGCTCTGGGACGCTGGTGCTGGCCCGGTGTTCCCGATCGAGATCACGGTCACCAACGATGCCTCGGGACGGCTGGGGGTAGCGGGCCCCTTCGTCGAGGCGCCGGACGTCTCGCTGACGCACACCGGATCGCTGGCCGCGGCGCTGGTCGACCATCCCGGGTGCCAGCCCGGAGTGGGCATCGACATCGAGCAGATCGCAGACCGGGACAGCCAGACCCTGGCGGCGATTCTCACCGCTGCCGAACGCGGCCTGCTCGACACGCTGTGCCCGTCAGATCCGGGTTCACCAGAGCCGGCGTGGTCGAGCTGGGTGACCCGGTTCTGGGCCGCCAAGGAAGCGGTGGCCAAGGCGGTGGGTACCGGGCTGAGCGGGCGCCCGCACCGGTTCGCCATCCAACGGGTCGATGGAGACCGGTTGCTGGTCACGGCTGGCGAGGCGGCGTCCAGCCGCTGGGTGCAGACCGTGGTGGGCATCGAACCCGAGCTGTATGCGGTGGCCTGGACTGGGGCGGAGAAAGGAACCACTGATGTCAATTGATCAGATCTTGACCGAGGTTCGCACCATGCTGACCGAGATCATCGGCTCGGAGTACGCGCTAGGTCTCGACATCGGCATGGACACGTCATTCGACACGGATCTCCAGCTGGAGAGCATCGAATTCGTTAAACTGTCCGCGATGCTCACCGAGCACTACGGTGACCGGGTCGACTTCGTGGCATTCATCGCGGCAAAAGAGCTCGATGAGATCATCGAGCTGACGGTCGGCGAGTTGGTCACCCACATTGCGGAACGGCTGGCCCTCGCTGGTGCGATCGATGACTGACATCATCGCGCGCGGTGTCCGGTTTCACGTCCAGCGGCTGGCCCCGCACCGTGCGGGTCGCCGGGCCAGCCCGGTGGAACCGGTCGTGTTCATTCACGGGCTGTGCCTGGACAACCTGTCGAGCTTCTACTACACCCTGGCCAACCCGGTGGCCCACGCCGGTGCGGACGTGATCCTGTATGACCTCCGTGGTCACGGTCTATCCGAGCGCCCGCGCACCGGCTATCAGGTCCGCGACTCAGTCGCCGATCTCGCTGCGATCCTCGACACCCTTGGCATCGACGGCCCGGTACACCTAGCCGGCTACAGCTACGGTGGCGCCATCGCGCTCAGCTTCACGGTGGCCTATCCCGAGCGGGTGGCCAGCATGCTGCTGATCGAGGCCCATGTGCCCGTCGCAGGTTGGGCCGAGCAGCTGGCCGCCACGATCAGGAACGTCGGGGAGCGCGACCTTGGGCGGTGGAGTGCCCCGAAACGCAAGCCCACCCGGCTGGCCGCGATCGGCGACTTGATCAACCACACGACCCTCGTGACCGATCTTCTGGCCACCAAGCCGTTGCCGGAGCGGGAGCTGCGAATGCTCACCTGCCCGGTTCGCGCCGTCTACGGGGAGCACTCTGACATTCTTCGTCACGCCCACCTACTCGGGAGCCTGCTGTCCCGTTACACGCTCACCGTCCTGCCGGATCTCGATCACTGGCTGCTGTCGAGTGCGCCGCAGGCATTGCGCGCCATCGTGCTGGCCTGGTTCGCCACCCTGACCCCCGTGGGTCAGCCGTGAGCCGGTTCCTGTTCGTGGTGCCGCCGCTGGTCGGGCACACGCTGCCCACCGTTGCAGTCGGCCGGGAGCTGGCCGACCGTGGCCACCAGATCGCCTGGGCCGGGCACGCCGAGACCGTCGGCCCGCTGCTGCCACCGGGAGCCAGGCTGATCCCGGTCGCGGCGTCTTTCGGCGACCAGACGCTGGCCCAGCTCCGCCGCCGCTGGCTGGGCCTGCGGGGAGCGGCGGCGTTCCGGTTCCTCTGGGCGGATTTCCTCATCCCGTTGGCGGCCTCGATGGCGCCCGGGGTCGCGGCCGCGGTGGATGAGGTCGCCCCGAACGTCCTCGTCGTCGACCAGCAAGCACTGGCCGGCGCAGCAGTGGCCCGCCAGCGCGGGCTGCCGTGGGCAACCTCGGCCACCACCTCGGCGGAGCTGACCGACCAATTCGCCATCATGCCCAGACTCGGCGCGTGGGCACGCCAGTGCCTCACCGACTTCCAGCACGCCTTGGCCGTACCGGACCCGGTCGACCTGCGGTTCTCCGACCATCTTGTGCTGGCGTTCACGACCCGGGCGCTGGTCGGGCCGGTCCCGGATCTTCCCGATCACTACATCTTCGTGGGCCCGTCGATCGGAGCCCGGTCCGGTGCTCCTGATTTCCCCTGGGACTGGCTTGACCCAGGCCGTCAGCACGTCCTGGTCTCACTGGGCACGCTCATCGGAGAGATCGGCCGGCGATTCCTCGCCACTGCGGTGCAGGCGGTGGCCCCGCTGGCCGACCGGCTTCAGGTGATCCTCATCGCGCCGTCCGACCTGGTCGACTCACCTCCCAGCCACGTGCTGGTCCGCGACTTCGTCCCCCAGCTGGAACTGCTGCCACAGCTGCACGCCGTGGTCAGCCACGCTGGCCACAACACCGTGTGCGAAACCCTCGCGCACGGCGTGCCGCTCGTGGTGGCTCCGCTCGTGAACGACGGGCCGGTGATCGCGGGGCAGATCGTCAACGCGGGAGCCGGGATCCGGTTGCACTTCCGGCGGGTTGGCGCCACCGAGCTGCGTACCGCCATCACGACCGTGCTCGACGATCCGTCCTACCGGGCCGCAGCCCGGCGCGTGCAGACCTCCTTCGCGACCGCCGGCGGCGCCGCCGCAGCAGCGGATCACCTGGAGAGACTGGCATGAGCGAACCGGATGAGTCCCGCTGTGAGCGTCACCGGTGAGTCGGTTCCTGTTCGTGGTGCCGCCGCTGGTCGGGCACACGCTGCCCACCGTTGCAGTCGGCCGGGAGCTGGCCGACCGTGGCCACCAGATCGCCTGGGCCGGGCACGCCGA
>DATEMN010000415.1:0-9085 GCA_035275565.1 Pseudonocardiaceae bacterium
GCGGCGGGCCCGGAGCCCGACTTCCTACGACGGCGCGCGGTCATCGTGCGTCACTGGGGTTCTCCTCAAAGTAGTCGAACCGCTGCATACTACAGGCCCCCGGGATCAGAACCAGGCTGGTCACTCGTCCGGGGCAGCGCATTGATTACCCTGTCTGGCACTGATTACCCTGTCCGGCGCTTGATTCTCCCAAGCTGCGGAGCCTACCCTCACCTCTCTCTTGGGGTTTGATCCAGTCGACTCGGAGCTCTCTATGCGCCTCCCCGTACGGGCCGCCAAGCTGGTTCGTCGGAGCGTGGCGTGCCTCGCCATCGTCAGCGTGGCTGCGTGCACCACCGGCACAACCGCCAGCCCGGCTCCACCATCTTCGTCGTCTGCGGACAACCGCTACCGCCAGGTCAATCTGGCGGCCAACACCGAGGCGTACCGGGCGCGTTTCACCCTGCCGGAAATGGTCAACGCGTGGGGCATCGCGATTCGCCCCAAGGGTGCGGGTGGGCACTTCTGGGTCGTCGCCGGTGAGGCGTCTTATCAATTCGTCGGCGATGTCAGTGCCTCCGACGACCAGAAGCTGCGTGAGCTGTCCCAGGACCGGCTCAAAGCGGTGACGATCCCGGGCGCCGACACGAAGACCGACGACACCAGCGTCGGCAAGGCCACCGGGGTGATTTTCAACGGCGCGGACATCAACTCGGACAAGTTCGTCGTGACCGACCAGCCCGCGCAGGTCGACGGTCACACAGTGATGTTGGGCGGCTCGGCACGGTTCATCTTCGCCACCGACTCGGGGCGCATCGCCGCGTGGGGCGAGCGCGGGCCGGATGGCAACGTGGTGCGGGTAGACGGGCCGAGCCAGGAGGTGTTCAACGGGGAACCGCAGGGCATGCAGTTCTTCGGACTGGCGATCAAGGAGGGCGACTTCGACACACTGTGGGCTGCCGACTTCGGCGCGCAACCGCAGATTCGTCAGTTCGACAAGAGTTGGACACTGGTCCCGACCCAGGGCTTCGCCAATCCATTCGCCACCGGCGCGCTGGTTGACCCGGCCGATCCAGCCAAGGGCAAACAGGCCAAGCCGGGTGACCCGGTCCCGTTCAATATCACCACCGTCGGTGACCGCGTGTTCGTGGCCTATGCGATCTCCAAGGCGCCCGATGAGCCAGCGGTGGGTGGGCCGGCATTCGACGCCGGCGAGGAGGACTCGCTGAACAAAGAACAGGAAAAGGCCACCGAAGGCCGCCCCGACAAGGGCAAACTCGCCGAATTCAGTAGCAACGGAGCATTGGTCCGGGTATTCGAGGACGACGGTCGACTGAACGCGCCATGGGGAGTCACTGTGGCTCCACCGAGCTTCGGGCCGTTGGGCGGCAGGGTCCTGGTGAGCAACTTCGGTGGCGCCGGCCGGATCACGGCGTTCGACGACACCACCGGAAAATTCATCGACTACATGCGCGACGAGGCGGGCGCCCCGATCGGCATCGACGGTATCTGGAACATCCTGTTCGGCAACGGACAGAGCCTCGGCGACGCCGATGCCCTGTACTTCGCAGCGGGGCCGGCCGACGAGACGGAAGCCCTGTTCGGCTCGTTACGGGCGGCCCGCTGAGGACCACCTGCTACGAACCCGCCGATTTCTCCTCCACGAATGGTATTTTGGCGATGTATTTCTGATATAGTTCGACGGCGTCGTAGACGGGCAACTGCGCGAACTCGAGGAGCGTTTGCAGTCCTTCCAGTTCTGTATTGCAGGCTTCCGCCGCACTCAGCTGAGAGGCCACGTCCTGTGACTTGTTCAGGTGTACGGAAATCACCGCCACGAGGGACACGAGCGTGGCGACGAGACAGAGGATCCGCCACACGATCGAACTACTCTCCAACGAGAATCCACGTTGCACGGCTTCCGTAAATGATGTACCGCCAAATGCAGGGCCAGCGGTGGACACCGCTGCTATAGCGCTACTGACTATGCTGATGTTGGCCAGTCGAGCAGTACGCGGTCGGACGCGTCGCAGAAAGACGTCGATACCCGCACGCCGTGCCTCGATCCGTCGTATCAGCTCCAACCGCACGTCAACATTCTCGCCCATTGTCCTCCTCCTCCAATACTAGTCGGCGAAGATCCTGAGCACCTGTCCGGTTCGCAGCACCGCGGCGCATGACGTCAGGTCTGTCATGGCCGCGCGGAACGCCCGCTCGGTCGTTCGATGGGTCACGAAAACAACGCGGGCCACCCCCGCCACCGAGTCATGCTGCTCGACTAGCCGCAGCGATATTCCGTGCGACGCGAGAACCCCGGAAACCTCCGACAACACTCCGGGGGAGTCCGCTACGTCCAGCCGAAGGTAATACGGGTAACACATGTCATCGACAGACCCGATGGCCGCGGGAGGCCCCACCGGAACCGTCCGGCTGGTACCGCTGATCCGGTTGTGAGCGGCGTCTACGACGTCACCGAGAATGGCAGACGCGGTGGGACGTCGTCCTGCACCCTGGCCGTAGAACATCAGCTCACCGACATCGCGCCCGCTCACGAAAACAGCATTGAATGCATCGTGCACTGAAGCAAGTGGATGACCCAGCGGCACCAGCGCGGGAAAGATCTGCGCCCGCACGCACGGCACGAGTCGCCCGTCGTCCCAGCGGGCTTCTGCCACGGCGAGCGACTTGATTGCATATCCGAATCCGCTGGCAATCTCCAGGTCAGCGCGATCCATTCCCACGATACCTTCGCGATATACGGCGGAGAACGGTACCGAGTGGTTGAAGGCAACCGAGGACAGGATCGCCAGCTTGGACGCCGAGTCCGTGCCTTCGACGTCGGCGCTGGGATCGGGTTCGGCGATCCCGAGCGCCTGCGCCTGGGCGAGGGCAGTGTCGTAGTCCATGGCGTCGCCGGCCATCCGAGAGAGCACATAGTTCGTCGTCCCGTTGAGAATGCCGGCGATCTTAGTCACCTCCTCACCGATCAGAGATTCACGCAGCGGCCGCAGGATGGGGACGCCCGCAACGGTGGCCGCCTCAAACAACAGGTCGACTCCCGAATCACGGGCTTGGGCGAACAACTCAGGACCCGCCGAGGCGATCAGTGCCTTATTCCCGGTCACGACGGACTTGCCGCTTCGCAGAGTGCGCAGCACAATGTCACCGACACCGTCCACATCGCCGACGAGTTCGACCACAATGTCGATCTCGTCATCGTCGATCACCGCACCGACGTCATCGGTCAGAATTCGTGAACCGACGGTGAGGGAACGCGGCTTGCTGAGATCCGCGACGGCGATTCGGGTAAGTCTCAAATCGATCCCACTTGTCGCGGCGATGGCCGCTCGCCGTTCGTCGAGGACCTCCACGAACTCCGACCCGATATTGCCGCATCCGATCATGCCAAGCGTGATGCTGGTCGTCACTGAGAGTTCCTCTCCTGGTCAGTCAGCAAGTCTGACGTGGCTGGCCAGGATCTATGCTGCCGGCCACCGGGCTAGCACCCATCGTCGCAGCAATCCACGATGACCACGAGCGAGCGGCGCACGGGGACCACTAGCCTCATCGTGATGAGCAGAGCAACGCCGCGTATCGTGTCGCTGTTACCGTCGGCAACGGAGATAGTGTGCGCGCTCGGGTTGGAAGGGACGCTGGTCGGCGTCACACACGAATGCGACTACCCGCCGACGGTCGTCGGCAGGCCACAGGTGACCGCGAGTCGCATCTCGCATCGGACGATGACGAGCGTCGAGGTCGACCACGCCGTCCGCGCACAGCTTGCCGGGCACGGCTCGATCTACGATCTCGACGAAACCCAGCTCCGCGCGCTACAGCCGGATCTGATCCTGACCCAGGAGCTGTGCGACGTCTGTGCCGTCAGCTACCGGACGGTCGAGCGGGCCGCGCGGATGTTCTCCGCGAACGTCGACGTCGTCTCACTGGAGCCGAACACGATCGCAGACGTGCTTGCCAATATCCGCACCGTCGGCCGGCTGACCGGCACCGACGTGCGAGCCGAAGCGTTGGTCGCCAAGTTGACGACACGGCTCGACGCGCTGAAGCGTGCGCTCGTCGACGTCACCCGTCGCCCGCGGACACTGGTCCTGGAATGGCTGGAGCCACCGTTCGCGCCAGGTCACTGGGTCCCCGAACAGGTCGCGCTGGCCGGTGGTGATCACACATTCGGCAGCTCAGGTGCACCGTCGCGCACGACGACCGCTGAAGAGATTCGCGGTTACGCGCCGGAGGTGATCGTGCTGGCCCCCTGCGGCTACTACGCGGAGGACACCCTGCGCGAGTTGCCGCGGGCGCGGCTGCCGCAAGGCTGGCACGAGCTGCCGGCAGTGCGGGATGGCAACGTGTGGGCCGTTGACGCAACCTCGTATTTCAGCCGGCCGGGCCCCCGCATCATCGACGGCGCGGAAATTCTTGCACACATCATCAGCCCACAGCACTTCGGCGCGCCGAATAAAAACATGGCCGTGCGCGTATCATCAGAGTTGATGAACGGTTAAGCTGTTCGTGTGAGCTGGGGCGACGCCTTGCCTCAGTGCAGTCGATGAGACAGGTAGACCACTAGGGTCAGTGCCATGACACAGGCCGATCCCGCAGCACTGCATCCATTGCGGCGTGTGATCGCCGCCGCCGTTGCGGAGGAGCGCCCCACCCTGGAGGCGTTCCTCGACGTCTACCGCAACGAGGTGACACGCAAAGTGCGGGGGGTTCCAAGGAGGATATCCGCCGCCGATTGGTCCCCTCGGCCACCACGCTGGGCGGGATCGTCAAGCATCTTCGTCAGGTCGAGCTGCACTGGTTTCAGCGGACCTTGGCCCAGATCCCGGACAGCGAGCTGCCGCCGATTCATGGGATGACCCGGACGGCACTTTCTGGATAGCATCCGAGGACACCCTGGAAGGGCTGATCGCCGACTACGACCGGCAATGCGAGCTATCCCGGCAGATCGCCGCGCAGCATGAGCTGGCTGATACCGCGCCACACCCCGAACTCGGGAATGTCTCGTTGCGCTGGATCTATGTCCACATGATCGATGAAACAGCTGGACACGCCGATATCCTGCGCGAACAGATCGACGGTACAGTCGGATAGTGGTCGGATAGTGATTGACGGCCCGCATGATTCGAGCCGCCCGCCCCGACGATCTCCCCGAGGGTCGCGCCTGGGTCGTCGCCGACAACGACGACGAACCCGTGGCGTACCTCCTGCTCGACGTCATCGATGCAACGCCCATATCGAGCAGATCTCCGTGCACCCCGATCACGCAAACTATGCGACCACCCGGTAGTGGCTTCGGGTTGCAGCGAGCTGCGGACCCAGGCCCTCCTAGGATCGCCGGGTGGCTTCCCCTGGAACCGGTCTCGACGTGAGCGACGCCGTGCGAGTGCTGCGCCGGGTCTTCGGTTACGACTCGTTCCGCGGCCAGCAGCAGGAGGTCATCGACCACGTTACCGCCGGTGGTGACGCGCTGGTGCTCATGCCGACGGGCGGCGGCAAGTCGCTGTGCTACCAGATACCGGCGCTCGTGCGAGACGGCGTCGGCGTCGTCATCTCGCCGCTCATTGCGCTGATGCAGGACCAGGTCGACGCTCTGAGAGCCCTCGGGGTCCGGGCCGGGTTCCTCAACTCCACTCAGGATTCTTACCAGCGCCGCGAGGTCGAGTCCGCGTTCCTCGCCGGTGAGCTGGACCTGCTGTATCTGGCGCCGGAACGCCTGCGCGTCGAGTCGACCCTGAATCTGCTGGACCGCGGCACGATTGCGCTGTTCGCCATTGATGAGGCGCACTGCGTGGCGCAGTGGGGGCATGACTTCCGGCCCGACTATCTCGCGCTGTCCGCGCTGCACGAGCGGTGGCCCGCGGTGCCCCGCATCGCGCTGACCGCGACGGCCACCAAGGCGACCCACGCCGAGATCGCGGCCCGGCTGAACCTGACCGGCGCCCGGCACTTCGTGGCGTGTTTCGACCGCCCGAACATCCAGTACCGCATCGTGGGCAAGAACGAGCCCAGGCGCCAGCTGCTGGAGCTGCTGCGCACCGAGCACTCCGGCGACGCAGGCATCGTCTATTGCCTGTCCCGGGCGTCGGTCGAGAAGATCGCGGAGTTCCTGGTGGGCAACGGGATCGTGGCACTGCCCTACCACGCGGGGCTCGACGCGCGCACCCGCGCCGGCAACCAAGCGCGTTTCCTGCGCGAGGACGGCGTGGTCATGGTCGCCACGATCGCGTTCGGGATGGGTATCGACAAGCCCGACGTGCGCTTCGTCGCCCACCTCGACCTGCCTAAGTCCGTCGAGGGCTATTACCAGGAGACCGGTCGAGCCGGCCGGGACGGCCTGCCCTCGACCGCCTGGCTCGCTTATGGCCTGGCCGATGTGGTGCAGCAACGCAAGATGATCGACACGTCCGAGGGTGACAGCGCCCACCGTCGCCGTCTCGGCACCCACCTTGACGCCATGCTGGCGCTGTGCGAGACGGTCGAGTGCCGCCGTGCCCAACTGCTCGCCTACTTCGGCCAGCAGGCCACCGCGTGTGGCAACTGCGACACCTGCCTGTCGCCGCCGGAGTCGTGGGACGGCACGATCGCAGCGCAGAAGCTGCTGTCGGCGGTGTTGCGGTTGGACCGGGAACGCCGCCAGAAGTTCGGTGCCGGACAGGTGATCGACATCCTGCTTGGCAAGATGACGCCCAAGGTCACCCAGTTCGGCCACGACTCCCTGAAGGTCTTCGGCATCGGCACGGAGCTGCGCGAGGGCGAGTGGCGTGGGGTGGTGCGCCAACTACTGGCCCAGGGCCTGCTCACCGTTGAGGGGGATTACGGCACGCTGGTGCTCACCGACTCCAGTACCGAGGTGTTGAGCCGGCAGCGCCAGGTCTTGCTGCGCCGCGAACCCGAACGGGCCGCGAAAACCGCCGCAAAAGCAGCCAAACCCCGCCGCGCGGAACCCGTCGACCTGCCCGGGACGGCAGTCCCGGTGTTCGAGCGGCTCCGCGCCTGGCGCGCAGCCACCGCGAAGGAGCAGGGTGTGCCCGCGTACGTGATCTTCCACGACGCGACCCTGCGCCAGATCGCCACCGAGACCCCCGCAACCCTGGCAGAGCTCAGCACGATCAGCGGTGTCGGCGAGAACAAGCTGGCCAAATATGGGCAACAGATCCTGGATACCCTCACGGCCTGAGTAGCGGGAGGGCGAGCATGGGTGGCACTGCGCTCGAGCAGCGTGTGGTGCGGGCGGTCGAGCAGAACACGCAGCAGTGGCACTCATCGAAGGTCACATCGATACGATCCTCAGACACAGGGCCGCGACCGCAGTCATGAGGAATACCAGCGGGGGAACAATGGCCTTATCACCGGCTCGGAAGTGCGCGATCAGGGCGCCCACGAAGTAAAGGACTACGCCGATAGCCGCCGCGATCCCCAGCGGCGCGAAAGCGATTCCCGCGAGGAGCCCCACGGAACCGGCGAGCTCGCACGTGGCGAGGATGGGGAACCAGCGTAAGGGAACGCCCAGACCGGTAATCCCGGTGACGACTCGATCGTTGCGGATGAGTTTTGCCCACGCCGAGCCGGCAAGCATCAACGCGAAGACGATCGAGACGATGACGTAGGCGATGAACATGATCGGCCTGT
The DNA here is from genome assembly GCA_035275565.1 of Pseudonocardiaceae bacterium. GTDB lineage: Bacteria > Actinomycetota > Actinomycetes > Mycobacteriales > Pseudonocardiaceae. The sequence continues at coordinate 7,627 of DATEMN010000415.1, forward strand.
CTCCCTGCTACCGGTACAGCACGTCGTAGTCAGTCAACCTGAACCGAGCGGGCACCCTAACCCGTCACCTCTGCGAGCCGACCCCGCGGAGTTCGCGATTCACCCGCTCCATGTCGAAGGTGGCCGGATCGAACTCGCAGACGTGCTCCAGGCCCAGCCACCGCAGCATGTCGTCGTGCTCCTCGTCGCCCGGATCGGTGAGGACCGCCCGGAGCTGTGCATAGCCCGGAGGCCCGCCGCAGTCCTCCGGCGGGCAGGCGCCCCCGCCGTCAATACATTGGGGGTAACTTTCGCCCGGCTCGGCCGCCCTGAGCGCCTCGACGACGATCTCGTGCTCCCAGTCGTCACCGAAGTCGTAGGTATAGCGGAGGGCGCCGCGGTCCAAGTCAAGATCACCGAACTGTACCGAGCTCTCGTCGGTGAACTCGAGCTCCGGATCCGGGACGCCGTACGTGCGGTTGCCGTCGGTGAAGCTGTGCAGATGGTAGTCCTGCCAGCCCATCGCCTGCTGGATCACGCCGTGCAGCCTGCTCAGCGGCATCGCGGCCGGGATCAGCAGCCGCCGCCACACGGAGGGGTCCGCCACCTCGGCCAGCGTGACGGTGATCTGGTAGACGGGATCGCCGGGCTCAGGCTCCCCCCGCATGCGACGAGTCCCGTGCCGACCGGCCGCGGTCAGCGCAGCGGAGTCCTCGGTCAACGTCACCGCACCCAGCCGGGCCAGCGTGTGGAGCGTGCGCCAGACGTCACGGTCGTTCATCCGGCGGGCCGTGGCCAGCTGTATGTCGGTGGCATCATCGAGCACATAGGGCGCTGTGACGGTGTACCACACCAGATCGCGCAGCTCGTCCAGGTCGACCGCGCCGTCGCGACCGTGCAGCGCGGACAGCAACGCGACAACACCGCCGGCGAACTCCGAGCGCAGGAACGACTCACCCCATCCTGAGGGTAGAAACGCCGGGCCGAGCCGACCGAACACCTCGAACAGCGCCATCCACAGCTGCGCCGGGCGGTCGAGCAGCGCGGCGGCCTTCTTGACCGGCACCAGCCGACCGCGAACGACCCGCACCAGCCGCGCCGCCTTGGCCCACTCCACGATCAGGCTCAGATTCAGCAGCTCCACGCTCGACCTGGTCTTGAACACCTGCTCGCCGATCGCGGGATCGAGCTCGTCCCCGGTACCCAACCGGTCGATGAGGACCCGGGCGTCGGCCAGGGTGATAGCGCCCTTCTGGGTGAGCTTGCGACCGTCCCCGACCCACCTGACGAAGTCCACCACCTGCCCGACCAGCACGGACTCCGCGGTGGCGGCAGTGACAGGCGCAGAACTCGTCATCCTCGTCTCCTTCCGACGCCGGCCTCTCGGCTATGACATTGCGTGACGGACCGTACCCGTCGAGGCCATCGCTCAGTCCGGCACACCGCCCTAATAAGGGCAGTGCCGTCGGTTTCGGTCCGG
>DATEMN010000416.1:0-2177 GCA_035275565.1 Pseudonocardiaceae bacterium
CAGGGAGGTTGTTCGCGGTGACAGTCATCTGGGTGCCTCCGGGCTTCAGCGGGGTTCAGTGGTCACGGTGGGTGACCAGCTGGGCCAATGCGCCCAGCTCTGCGGCGGCTTGCGGTGCCGGACTGGCGCACTGCAACTCCCGCATCGCCTGTGCCAGCAGCTCGTCAGCCTGGGCCTGGCTCCAGGCGCGCCCGCCCGCGATGTCGATCAGTTCCGCGGCATGAGCGAGGTCCGCTTCGGAGAGCGGCTGGTCCCGGTGGTAGAGCCCGGCCAGGTCGCGCCCAGCGGGGGTCTGCGAGGTCAGGGCAGCCACGACCGGGAGGGACTTCTTGCGGCTGCGTAGGTCCGAATGGACCGGCTTACCGGTCACGATCGGGTCTCCCCAGATCCCCAGCAGGTCGTCCACGTGCTGAAACGCCACACCCAGGTGCATCCCGAAGCCGCGAAGATGCGCAACCTGCTCCGGGTGAGCGCCTCCGAATGCGGCGCCGATCGCGCACGCGCACCCCAGTAGCGCGGCCGTCTTTCGCTGGGCCATGCCGACACACTCGGCGAGCTCAACCTTGGCACGTTCCTCGAAGGACACGTCCGCGCTCTGGCCCTCCACCAGGTCCTGCACCGTGGCGCTGAGCATCCGGATCCCGTCCATCGCAGCGGGGTGCCCGCTGCGGGCGAGTACATCCAGGGCCAGGACCAGCAGCGCGTCCCCGGCCAGGATCGCCGCGTTGACCCCGAACACACTCCAGGCCGTGGGGCGATGCCGGCGGGTCAGGTCAGCGTCTATCACGTCGTCGTGCACCAAAGAGAAGTTGTGCGCCAGCTCCACCGCGGTCGCAGCCGGCACCGCCGCAGCCGGAACACCGCCGACAGCCAGGGCACTGAGCAGTGTCAACGTGGGCCGGATTGCCTTACCCCTGGTCGTTCTGGTCCCCGGGGCCTGTTCGGGGTGACCGTGTGTGTCCCACCAGCCGAAGTGATAACCGGCAATGTGCAGCATCGAGGAGGGTAGCGTGCCAATCGCTGCACGCAGAGCTGGGTCAACAAGGCCGCGGCTCCACGCGAGCACCCCCTGCGCCGACCTGTTCTTGGGTTTCATGCCGGTGGTGGTCATGGTTGTCCAATCTCCCCTTAACGGCCGATTTCGACGTTCTCCAGAACTCCCAGTGCATTGGGAACCAATACGGCCACCGAGTAGTAGACGCTAACTAAGTAGGAAATGATCGCTTTGTCGTCGATGCCCATGAAACGGACGTTGCACCCGGGCTCGACCTCATTGGGAATCCCGGTCTGGCGCAGCCCGATCACGCCCTCGTCGTCCAGCCCCGTGCGCATCGCAAGGATCGAGCTGGTCCGATGCTTGGTGATGGAAATCTTGTTGCAGGGGAAGATGGGCACCCCACGCCAGGCCATCACCTGGCGGCCATCGGCATCGACGGTGGACGGGTAGATACCCCGCCGGTTACATTCCCGGCCGAACGCGGCGATAGTGCGCGGATGCGCCACAAACAACCGGGTCTTCCTCCGGCGGGCCAGCAGCGCATCCATGTCATCCGGGGAAGGCGGGCCGGTGCGAGCATGGATACGCTGCCGAAGATCAACGTTGTGGAGCAGCCCGAATTCCCGGTTGTTGATCAGCTCGTCTTCCTGGCGTTCCCGTAAAGCCTCGACGGTCAACCGCAGCTGCTGCTCGGTCTGATCCATCGGCGTGTTGTATAGATCCGCCACCCTGGTGTGCACCCGCAGCACGGTCTGGGCCACGCTGAGCTGATATTCCCGGGGGGTGGTCTCGTAGTCGACGAACGTGCCCGCCAGCTCCGGTTCCCCGGTGTGTCCCGCGGTGAGCGCGATGGCGGCTTCACCCTGCTTGTTCTGCGGCTGCCCGCGCTGGGTCCGAAACCGCTGCACGTGTGCCTGTAATGCCGCTGAGGCGCCCACCAGCTCCGCGAAGGCTTGCCGGGGCAAGACCAGCACGGTGCACGCGGTCCCCGCGGTAACCGAGTAGGTCCAGTTGTTTTCGGATTCGATCAATTCCCGATCGCCGAAGTAGTCGCCATCGGCGAGGACGTCCAAGGCCGCCTGCTCGCCATACTTCCCCAGACCGGTCTTGCTGACCCTCCCGTGGGCGATGAGGAACACGTGGTCGGCTGGCTGACCTCGCTCTACCAGGCAACTACCGG
>DATEMN010000417.1:0-6838 GCA_035275565.1 Pseudonocardiaceae bacterium
CCGTGCGCAGGTGTTCCAGCACCAGCCCTCGGCCGCCTCAATCAGGGGCGGGTGCGCCCCCTAATCTCACTTACTCATCCGGCGCAAAACCAGGTCCCGTGCCTGGTCCGCGCCGCCTGTGCACGACTAGTCCTGCCCAGCGCACGACCGCAGCTGTACAGCTGCGGAATACAGCAACGAGGCTGACCAGCACCGTCCCGCAACGCCCATCAATGGCTGGCGACGTGCGGAAAAAACCCCTATCGACCGACCTGCCCACAGTTCGGGACGAAGAGGCCGTGGGTTCGAATCCCGCCACCCCGACACCACTAAACCGCAGGTCAGGAGCCCACGCTGTCGGGCTCCTGTTCTGTTTCCGCGCCCGGATCTGCCCGTACAGCTGCGAAGTACAGCAGCGCGTCTCAGCCATCGAGGCTCGCCCCTAGTCGCTTGAGTGCCTCCCGGGTCGCCGCGGAGGACGCCGAGGCGTACACCTCCATCGTCACGTCGAACTGTGCGTGGCGGAGGATCTGCATCACTACTCGCGGGTGTACGTCCAGGTCCACGAGGAGGGTGGCGCAGGTTCGTCGGGCATCGTGCACGGTGATCTGCCGGACCCCTGCCGCCGCACATCGAGCCGCGAAGTAGCGGTTGAAGTTGCGGGGCTCGATGGGGTCGCCGTACCGGGTGGTGAACACCAGGCCCGATCGGGTCCACGCTTCGCCGGCAACCTCGCGAGTCCGGTCCTGAGCCGTTCGCCGTTGCCGGAGCGCTGCCACGCGGATCGGCGGCAACGGCAGCGTCGCGTCCGAAGCCTCCGTCTTGGTCTCCCGATGCAGCAGTTCGCCACGGACCCGCTGCAGTTGCCAACCAACGGTCAGCTCGGCTGCCTCCAGATCTACATCGAGCCAGGTGAGCCCCAGGACCTCACCCTTACGCAGGCCGAGGACAAGTATCAGCACATAGGCGGCGTAGAGCGCGTTGTCATCGAGGCGCACTGATTCAAGGAAAGTCCGCGCCTCCTCACTTGACCACGGCTTTCTCTTGCGCCGGCGCCGTGCCGGCAATTGGGTCATGGTCACCACATTTTTGGTTATCAGCTCCTCCCGAGCGGCCGAGGACAGCGCCGACCGGAGCACGGTCCGAAGATCGCTGACCGTGCGCGGTGACGGCACAGCGCCGCAGCACTTGCCGACCGCGCAACATCGACGGCACTTTTCCGGCCGGCGAGCGTCCTTGCCCTGGGCGCAGCACTGGCAACTTTGCCGGACTTTGTTCAACCATGTCTGCACGTCTCGCACGGTGAGCTTGTCCAGTCGCTTGGCGCCCAGGCCCGGCACGACGTACAGCCGGGTCAGGGTTTCGTACGTTGCGTACGTGAGCGGAGCGAGGTTGGGCGCCACGATCTCCTGCAACCAGTAGGTGAGGTACTCGGCGACCTTGGGCACCTTCGTAGCTACTGGGCCGGTTTTTGCCTGCTTCTGCAGATCGATCCAACGACTATGCAACTCGTCTCGGTCCTGCCCGTAGATCCATTTGCGCTCGCGGCCGCCACCCGGCGTCGTGACCCACACGTACGCCGCGTATCCGTTGCGGTAAGCGAACAGCGAACCCTCGCCGTTGGCTCTGACCCTCGGCGTACTCATGCGCACGCCTCGCCGACGCGACGAGCGACGTACTCGTCTACCCACTCGGGCAGGATGCGGCGATGGCCGCCGTCCTTGAGTGAGCGGATCTGCCCGGAAGCAACGAGTAGCTTGGTCTTGGAAAGGCCGTAACCGAGCTGGTCGGCGACCTCGGCCACGCTATACCACCTGCGCGTGAATCGCGGGTATGTCCGCAATTCGTGCAGCTCGTTCACCGATGCTATCCCTTCCGATGCAATGATTGTGTGCTTTCTCTTTACGCGGCGTCGCGGGCGGCTTGTCGTTGTTCTCGTGCGCGGGCGGCGGCGGAGCGGGCGAGGGTGGTGTCTCCGGTGGTGAGGTAGCCGACTCCGGCGAATTCCCAGTGGGAGACGATCAGCGTGGTGTCTTCGTCGAGTAGCTCGCGGACGTGTTCGGCGGCTTGGCGTTGGCGGTAGGCGCGGCGTTCGCCACGGATGACGCCGAGGGTGGTGGAGTAGCAGCGGCTTTTGGAGGCGAAGTGGCCACGGAATCCGAGCATGTGGACCCAGCGGCGCAGCCCTTCGTAGGCGTCGTGTTCGCCGAGCCGCCAGGCCACCCGGACCAGGTGGTCGACGTGGTCGGGTATGTCGAGTAGGGGTAGTGCTTCGGGGGTGATGCGGCGTTGGCCGAGGCCGAAGGCTTCGGCGCTCTTGGTGGCGTATTTCGCGATGTAACGGGCCGCGTGCTCCGGGGTCAGCTCGCCGGTCGGGCCGCCGTTGACGGTTTGGGTGTCGAGCTGTTCACCGAAGCGCAGTGTCAGCCCGGGGCCGTCGGGCATGTCGACGGTGAGCCGTATCTGTGCGGCAGTCTGGCAGATGGCCTCGGCCAGCCCGGCCGCGTCAATGTTGATCAGTGGGGCCTGATAGTCCTCGCCGGGACCGTCGAGGCGGATGAGGGCGTGGAAGTGCACGACGCCACGGCGTTGGAACTCCGCGACCTTCACGAACGACACTCGGCAGCGCTGGGTGAACTCGGCCGCGGTCAGTCCGGCCTGTCGGGCGACGGTGCGGCGGACGGCGATGGTGAACCGGCGCCACAGTTCGGGGGCGTGCCAGTTGAACGCAATGTGGGCGGGATAGTCGTAGCAGTCCGGGCAGATCGGTTGTCCGAGTCGCGGGTCATCCTCGGCATGGATGGTGGTGCACCCGGTCGGCCGGCCGTGCGGGCAGGCCCGGGGTGTCCCGCGGGTCGGCCGGCAGCGTGCTCGCCCGCCGGATCGGTCGGCGCGGGTGGTGTGCACGGCACCGAACCCGGGCGCGGTGAGGGTGGCGAACACCAGCGGGTGCGATCGGATTGTGTCCGGGACGCCTTTGCGGCCGCCGGCGGCACCGGCGTAGAGCAGTTGCCACATGTCGCCGGCGTACTCATAGGAGCAGGACGGGCAGGCCGCGGCCCGGCGGTTGCCGCAGCGGATCAGCAGCACCCGGTCCGGTTCGGCGTCCGTGGAATAGGTGACTCGCCGGCCGGTGATTGATCGGTGTTCGATGCGGCCGCGGAGCCGTACTGGGTGGGAGCAGTGCCCGCACCGGGTGACCTGTTCGGCCCAGCGGTCGAAGTCCGGCCGACCGGCCCGGGTGACGATCTGCTCCACGGTCTGCGGCGGGAGGGTGGCCGTCGGGGTCATCGTTGAGCCTGGAGCGTGGGGACAAGCAGGGTGTCGGTGGTGGTCGAGGGGTTCGCCGCCCAGGTGCGCAGCTGCCCCAGGGCCAGGAACACTCCCTTGCATTGGTTGGGCTGGAGATCGGCGAACCAGAAGGGGTCGTAGTCCACAGCGCTGAACACCTTCAGCTCGACGGCGCCCGCCGGGCCGGTCAGCGTGCCACGGATGGACAGGTGCACCCGGTCACGATTGGATGGCCGCCACGCCTCGACGGTGACCACGCTCAGGGTGTCGGCCCAGGCAATCAAGTCACCGGCGATGCCGGGCACGGTGTCGCCGCGCAGCTGCGCGGTCACCGTCGAGTCGCCGTAGCTGGTGGTCACGCTCAGCGACACAGGTTCGGGTAGGGCGTGGTCGGCCAGGTGCCTGGCGAGCAGGGTCGCTGCGTGGGCGAAGGTCATTCCGCTGGTGGTGGTCATACCGGGCCTCCAGATGTAGTCAGGGACAGCAGGGCCGCGTGCCGGGTGGTGGGGCTGGTGACGAAGGTTTCGAGGTGTTTGATCACCTCGTCCGGCACCCAGCCGGCGCGGATACGCAGGGGTTCGCGCAGGCCTTCGCCGAAGACGTAGCCGACCCCGGCATCGGCTTCGGTGATCCGGTTGGCCCAGGCCCCGCGTTCATAGGCGTGGTCGCCGAGGACCATTCCGACGTGGGATTTGGCCGAGACCCGCAGGCAGATCCGGCGGGGGAACAGTTCGCGGACGGGCACGGTGTCCTTGGTGGGCTCCTGCACATAGCCGCGCACGGTGAACCCCAGCGCCCGGCCCTGGGTGGTCAGCAGCGCGATTCGTTCGGTGATGGCCTCGCGGGTCTTGCGGTCGGTGTATTTGGTCAGAGCGCCGATCTCGTCGAACTCCAGCAGTTCCAGCGGGTGTTCGGAGCTGATCGGTACTGAGCGCACCCGTCCGGCGAAGGCGATTTTGCGGGCGGCCATTGCCTCGATGAGCTCGTCGAGCACCGCGAGGGCCTCATGACCGGTGACGGCGTAGCGGTGGAAGATCCCCCGCCCGTAGGCCAGCTCCATGCCCTTGGGGTCGATCCCCGACACCCGCACCCACCCGTCCCGGATCGCCGGGGCGATCGAGACCAGCGGGCACCACATGACCGAGTTCTTGCCCGCCCCGCTGGCCCCGGCCACCAGCGTGTGCCCCCCGGCCAGCGGCATGTGCCAGGCATGGCCGTACTCGGTGCGTCCGGCCCACACCCGCCGCAGATCCACTGCCCCACCCTGGATCTTGGCGAGCGTGGCCAGATCCGGGCAGGTCACGGGGTCGGCGAGCAGGTTGCGGCGTTGAAAATCGATGGAGACTACGTTGGGAGTGAGTTCGCGGACCTGGCAGCGGGCTACCCCGCGGGCCGAGGCCAACGCCCGGGTGGCCTCGTCGACGTCTTCGGGTTTTTGGCCGGGTACCAGCCGCACCCGGACCTCATCCCACGACGCACCCGACCGCACCCCGACCACCGTCGGCAGCAGTGCCCGTACCGGGCGCCGAGTGCGGCCCAGCGTCCGCCCCAGGGGCGTGAGCGCCACCACGACTGGCACCGTGTCCTGTTTGATGCCCAGGCCGCAGGCGTGCAGCCAGTCGGGCAGCTTCGCCGAGTACACCGTCCAGCGCAGCCACCATGACCGCAGATATCGACCCGCCCACGCATCGAACGACACCAGATCGATCAGGCGCCACCCGGTGAGCACCCCCACGACCAACCCGAGGGTGAGGGCCAGCGACGGCCACCCCCACCAGTGCCACCACGCCAGTGCCCCTACCACGGTCAGACTGGTTCGCCAGTGGGTGAGCGTCTGCCGCAGTGCCCACATCGCAGCCTTGATCGCCAGCCACAGCACGAAGACCACCACTGCCGCAGCGGCCAACGCCTCCGCGATCTTGATCAGTGCTGTGCCGATCTTGGCGAGTGCCCACACGACGATGCCCAGCGCGCCACCACCCGCGATCACCGCCGCGATCGTGAGCGCGTCCATCAGCACTCACCGCCCCAGCACTGGTAGCCACTCGCGCCGGGTATACCGACCCCGCTTTGTCCCTGGTGTGGGCAGTTCAGGGCGTGCTCGCCCCGCCGTAGGCTCATCACAGCTCCTCGTGTCCTCAAGCGATGGGTGGAGCCGGGCGCCCGGCCGGTGATGGTTTCCAGGCCCGACCGGCCGGGCGCCGCAGCTACGGGACGACGACCTGGCCCCAGGCCGTCCACGCGGCGGACGCCTCATCGCGGGCGACTTCGTAGGCGCCGTATGCCTCCTGCCAGTGCAGGTAGGCAGCCCGCTCCGCGTCGGCGGCTTCCTCTCGGAGCCGCTCAGCCCGCTCGTGGTTCTCTCGCAGCTGTGCCAGCTCGGGGGTCATCGTGGAGGTGCTCATCACGCACCCGCCGATGCAGCCGCACCCGTGGCCGCCTTCCCCGGGCTGGCCGGAGTTGCCGGATTCGGCACTATCGCGTCGGCTCGGAATGCCACCCCGCCGCGTCCGTCGATGGTCCACGGCGTCGCGACCAACTTGGCCACCGTGACCAGCTGACGCTTGGTGACCCTCGGTTCCCCGGCGGTAGTGACTTTGATGACCTCCGCACCGGTATCGTCCATCGCGACCAGCTCGGTCACGTGCAGCGGCGCACCGGTCTCCCGGTCGGTCTTCTGCCGGCCGTCGTTATCGTTTTTGGGCTGCGGCGCGCGAGAGACCACGAAGTCCACGCCCTCGGTCTTGATTTCCAACTGCATGCTGGCTGTTCCTCCGGATCGGTCCTTGCAGGCCGCTTTGGCCCGCACACCAATCAAACGGCAGAACAGCTGATCCGAGGTAGTCCGCGAACTAGTCCCGAACTAGTCTTCTTCTAGTCCCGACCGGCCCGCACAACCAACACGGACACAACTGACGCTAACAATTGACACTCCCGCACACGAAAACCAGGGAACGGGAACAGGCCGGAGTAGGGAAGACTGAGACTAGTGGCCTGCGATCACCGGAGACTAGCGGACGAACCTTCGGGCTGGCACATCGGGCAGGTTCAATCAGTTCATGGTGAGCAATGGTGATGTCGGTGCCTAGGAAAGCCAGCACCATTCCGATGACATGCAGTCTCGACAGCCACGCCCACAACGTCACCGACAACAGGGGACCGCCGTCGCCCGACCGCCACCCATGACCGACGCCCGTGACGTGGGATCAGGCGGCGAGGTGGGCGAGGCATTCGTCGAGGACGCGCAGAGCGCGGGCGCCGAGAGGGCGGGCCGCGAGGTCGCGGAAGGCGCGTAGGCGGACGGCGCCGGTGGCAAACGGGGTGCGGTGGATCAGGTCGGCCGCAGTGGTGGCGTGGCGGCACGCATCAGCGACATGGCCCGCGCGTAGCTCGACCGTAGCCAGATCGGCCAGCACGAGAACGCGGGCGCGGCGCGCGGTGGCTGGGAACTGGTCGAGCGCAGCGGCCAGCGCGGCCCGGGCCGCGTCGTGGTCACCAGCTCGGAGGTGGACGTGACCGGTCACCGCCGCTAGGTAAGCAGGGCCGTAGTCGAGCAGCAGGGACGGAT
>DATEMN010000418.1:0-5471 GCA_035275565.1 Pseudonocardiaceae bacterium
GGTCCGAGCGGGCACGCGAGTAGGACGACCCGAGTCAACCACGTCCGCGTCGCCGCAGGCGGCGCGCTTGATCCCATAGAGGGGAATTCGGCAACAACGCAGACTGGACACGCCAGTGCGACACACGCAGCGCGACACACAGTACGACGCAACGGCCATGACGGGGTACCCGAGCTCGGCCTGACCGATCAGCGTCTTCAGCGCCTCGGGTGCTCCACCGACACGCCTGCCCATGGCCCGCTTCGAGACACGCACGGTGGCGACGGGATGGGATCTACCCCCTCGGGCTGTCCCGTGGCACGAAGCTTGCGCCACGGTGCTCTGCGCGCAAAGATCACTACTGACAGCAGGCGTCGTGCTTGGGTAGCGGGGCACCGAATCCATAGATTGCTTCGGCGTGCTGCTTCACCAGCCGCTCGTCGGCGAAAGTATCGGATCCATCAGTGCGCATCGATCGCACCACGCTGGTCGTAGTGACGTCGCCAACTGAGGCAACGATCGAGGTAATCGGCGAGTTCATCGCGGCCGAAGTCCGCGGTAGACCAGGGCTGGTCGACGTGTTCACCCGGCCATATGTACGCGAGGGTATCCGTTTCGGTGGGGCGTAGGACCCGCACGGCAGCGAGCGTGTAGGCAGGGTCCTCGAAGGCGTCTAAGGTGGTCCACTCAGCGTCTGTGAGGTCGATAAATACTTTGCCGTTCGCCTCGCCCTGGCTCGGAACCAGCCCCGGGTAGACCCTCTCCGGTAAGCGTACGACCCGCCAACCGGGGGCCGTCGCGTCCTGGTAGCGGGGTATGCGGTCGATGAGGGTGCTCACGACGTCGTCAAGGATGAGCGTGCCGTAGACGAAAAGTTTACTGGTTCCCTCCAATGACCGGGCCAGCCGGCCAGAGCTCGTGGAGTTCGCTTGGAGTAAGCGGGCGCCTATAGGCTTCACGAAACACCTCCGCGAGCGCCGTACCGCCCGCCTCGACGAGTCTGACGAACCAGTCCATGCCTGCGGGGTAGGACCACAAGTAGGATCTGAACTGGGGATTCCTACTGCGGTCGTAAAGTTCATGGGCGATCTCCTCGTCAGTCCACCAGGGGACCTGACGGCGTGCCAGGTCACGACAGTCCGCAGCCGTCGCGCCGCTATTGACCAGGATATGGATCTGCCCGCGGACTAGGTTCATGAAGTGATCGAGCCTCGTGCGGGCATAGATTATTTCCTCATCGGGAGACGCCACCCACGGTAGAACTTGAGCCAAGCCCTCGAACAGGACTTGGTGTGGACAGTGGACAGCGAGAATCCTCGGCCACTCGACGGCGTTTGACTCGGCCTGCGCCGTGAGACTTGAGTACTGCAGGGCGTGCCCAAGAACCTCGTGAAGCGCGAAGCGATAGGCGTCCACGCGCGAGAATGAGGCTTTGTTCCTGTTGATGCGCAGACGTGCGTCGTAGCCTGCACCGTCGAGCCAGTAGGACCAGTATGCATCGATCTCGACGTCTTCGATTGTCAGGTTGAAATCGGCGTCGGTATCGACGAGCCGACGGATACTGGACTCGTACTTGCCTGCGTACTCCGCGATGGCAGAGCTTACGTCGGCCGACGGCAGCTGCTCGCTCATAGCGCCAAGATTCGTCCAAGTGTGCTCATCCCACGAAATTCCCAGTGAGCCGAGTGCCTCTCTAGCGATGCAGGCGCGCTGCTCGACGTAATCCCGAGTCCAGCCGCGGGGCACGCAGCCCTGAGTAAGGGAGATGTACTCATCGAGAGGTAGTTGTTGGCCGATCAGGGCGCAGAGGTAGGCAATGTGCGCATCAAGCTGCTTCTTGGGTACTGGTTGATGGTATGCGTCCGCCTCGATCCGCAGTCGAGTGAGTTCGTCCAGCGCGGCGAACCGGTTGTCGAACGGGCTTGGCTTGTCTGGTGGAGGTGCGCAGTCGAAGTCGATCACGGGAGCTTCGCCGCGTGATGTCTCCAGAGCGTGCCAGCGCCGCACCGCCTCCTCGACGCCGTCACGAAGCTGCACGGCCGACTTGCCACCGCAGGGTCACGGCCTGGCTGGGCTGGAGGTAGTCGCGGGTCAAGGTGATGAGAGCATCCCCCTCGTCGTCGGTGCACATGAGGTCGTCGATCGCCGACACCTCGGACCCGTCGGCTTGCTCCTCAATGGCGGTGCAGTTGAGAAGCATGTGGACGCCGCGGTGGCGGATGCTCAGGGTGAGATGGCGTGTGTAACGCCGAACAGCCTGCCGCCAGTAGTGATCGTGGACAAACTGCCCACCACGGCAGAAGTACGAGATTGTAGCTACATCACCGGAGTCGATCCCTGGCGAGATGTGGCAGGAGAATTTGGACAGATTATTCATGTCGTGAGTCCGCTGGATCGCTACGTTGCGGTCATTGCCCGGTGACGGCTCGATCACCAGGGGACCGTCTGTGGTCTCGAACCACAGCTCGCTCGTCAGACGCTTGATTGGACGATTCGTCAGGTTGAGGAGTTGATGAGAATAGGTGACTGTGGACCACCCTTCACTGTCGATATTAATTGAGCAAATCGCATCGAGTTCGACAATATGACCTGCGAGCTTCGCCAACTGGGCGACCTCTGCGTCGGACAGGCGAAACTGCTTGGCTAATCCCACAAGCGATCGGGCGATACGCTGAGCGGGCGCTTCTGTGGTCTTAGACCCGGAACTGTCGAGGGTGAGGGGGAAGGTGGCGGCAGCGGGAGAAACCGTGCGAGCTTCGGCTAGCACGTTCGACCGCCATCCAGCTTGTCCGTTAGCGGGTGCTTCGAGGCCCCGCTCGATCGAATCGAGCACTTCGGACATGGTTGCGGAGACAAGATCAGCGCTTTGGTCGACTGGCCCGGTTGGCGGGATAGGTCGGATAGTCGGCGTTGCCCTCTTCGGCGTGGAAGGTTCGGGGACGAACTCAATTCCACCATCGTGGGCTTGAAATAGTTGGTCGACTTTCCAGCCAGGGAACATGCCTTCCAGGATACGGCAGTGGTCGGCGTAGGGAAGCCCAACCAGGTCACCGGACAGCCATCGGTAGAACTGTGCCTTGCTCGGCCACCCGCCTCTGAGAGTCCGATCGATGTCCGCAGCAACCTTGTCGTACTCACGACAAAAGGTGCTGTAGGTCTGCAAGTGGCGGTGCTGGAGTAGCACCTTCAGTACGACCGGGTTGGCGTTCAACGGGTTGACCCTCCTTCGGCGCCGGACGAGACGAGACTATCACGTCTGGGAGACACGGTGAGACTAGGGGAGGTACAGAAGTTCGAAAAGAGACGATCACGGGATCGAGAACAGACCTTGACCTGGCCGAACCTTGTGGTGTCACCACCTGATGGGGCGGCAACCACGCAGACAGTCGAGTCAGAAGGGCAATGTTCATGGCGATACCCAGAGGCCACCAGTTTGAGATTGAGTTCGATAGCGCGTTTCCTCAGGGCTTGGTCATGATCGGCGACATCGCGCCGGACAACGAGTACCAAACACGCGAAGACAAGGCAGCCGGTCGACCAGTCCGACAGAAGATCGACAACCTGACAGGCAAGCGGCAGTGGAAAGCCACCGTCACCGACCCCGACGAACCGAACGCCAAACGGACATCATTCGAAATCACGTTCGTCGCGGACGTCCAACCGGTTCCGACTACCACGGAAGTCCTGCCGGGGATGCGTCCCATCGAACTCGAAGGGCTGACGGCTGAACCCAGAGTCGCCGGCAACGGTGAATTCAAGTATCAGTCCTACGTCTACCGGGCAACCGGCTTCACGACGACGACCAGCGCTGCCGGGACACGGCCATCGCCGTCGATCAAACCGACCGACGCCACCGGGAGCGGTGAGCGGCCCGGCAAGGCCGCGTGAGCCTCGCGATGAGCACCGGCGAGTTCGCGCGGGTTGAAGGCACTGGCCGGGAGGGTCGTCCGACCACCCGGCCGGTCTCCGGCCCACCTCACAACGATGCACCCGACATATCGGGCTCTCCAGGCGGCGTGATGGCGTCCGACACATCGGCGCGTGCCTGGGAAGCGGCGTACCGGCAATACGGCCGCGCCTGGGAATGGACGGCACGGTCCCAGAAAGGCGACCCGGCAGCAGCACTGGAGATGGCCTCGGCGTCGTGGGCGGTGGCAGCGGCGTGGCGGCAGATCGCGTCCGCCACCACCTTGCCGTGGTGGACGTTGGCGGCCATCGAGTCCGCCGCAGCGGCGTTCGAGGCACAAGCACGCGACTACGAAGCACGCGAAGGGAACGACGAAGCATGACCGAGGATAAGACCGCGAAGCCTAATCCGCCGACGACGTTGACGCAGGCTCGTGAGGAGTTAGCGAGTGTCCGCCCAGGTCGGGATTCATCGCTGACGGCGTGGCTTTCGTATTACCAGCGGGCGGCGGCGTTGTATGCCGAACTCGGCGAGAATGATCGGGCGGCGTTATACACCGAACTCGCCGAGAATAACCGGAATCACTATCACGAGTGCCTGCAGTAGGCGGGAACGTGACCGGGAAAGCACCGAAAAGGTCACGGTTCGGATCAAGGCGGAGGGACGCAAATAACGATGGTACGGGATGCGCTATGAGGAAAGGAGGTGGATGGTAATGCGGAGAAGCGGGCGGTGGCGTGCGCTGGTCGAGCGGGCACAGCGACTGTGGCAGGACTCGCGTCGAAGCAAGCGCACGCGGCGGGTTCGCCTGATGTTGCAGGCGTGCCGACGGTGTGGAAGTAGATCGTACCTGCCGACGAGCGGTGGCCGGCTCTGCGGTGGCTGCCGCAGCCTGCAATAACCCGGTGAGTTTGGCGGTGTCGGTTCCGTCATTTCCTGGTGGTGATGAGGCGTTGACGCGGTGTTGCCGGGAGGTGGCGCGTGCGGTGCGGCGGTTGGCTGTGGAGTTCGATCCGACTCCGGTGTCCGGGTTTGTGGCTGATCCCGATCCCGGCCGGGTCGAGACCCCGGGCGGCGGGTCGTGATGGTACTGGCTGAGCGGAAGGAGCAGGGGTGATGGCTGGGGATCAGGCCGCTGAGCCGGGGTCGCCGAGGACGTTGAGACAGGCTTATGAGGTGTTGGCGCGTAGTGAGCCGCGGTGGAAGGCGCCGTTGGGTGAGTGGCTTGCGTATTACCAGCGGGCGGCGGTGTTGTATGCCGAGATCGCTGAGATTGATCGGGGTCACCATCACGAGGCGCTGTTCATGGCAGAACAGGCCCAAGACAGCGTGAAGGAAATCGAGGCGCAAATCCCCCCGCAGCCGCCAGAACATGCGTGATCCGCGATCAGAGAGAAGTGGCGAGGGGGGTGAGTGTGGGAGTGGGAGGCGAGACCGCGAAGCCTGGGCCGCTGCGGACGTTGATGCAGGTGCACGAGGAGTTGGTGCGTATCCGGCCGGGTGGGGATGCGTCGTTGGCGGTGTGGCTGGCGTATTACCAACGGTCGGTGGCGCTGTATGAGCAGATCGCCGAGATCGAGCCAGG
>DATEMN010000419.1:0-6319 GCA_035275565.1 Pseudonocardiaceae bacterium
GCCTCGTCGGCTCGCGCAACCCCTCACCGGACACATCGACACGGTAAGAGCGGTGGCGTTTTCCCCCGACGGTCACACCCTGGCCACCGCCAGCGGTGACCGGACGGTGATCCTGTGGGATCTGACTGACCGCACTCAACCTCGCCGGCTCGGCCGACCCCTCACCGGACACACCAGCCTGGTGGAAGCGGTGGCGTTTTCTCCTGACGGTCACACCCTGGCCACCGCCAGCGGTGACCGGACGGTGATCCTGTGGGATCTGACTGACCGCGTCTCGCCTCGCCGGCTCGGTCAACCCCTCACCGGCCACACCAGCGCGGTGTTTTCGGTGGCGTTTTCCCCTGACGGTCACACCCTGGCCACCGCCAGCCTCGATCGGACGGTGATCCTGTGGGATCTGACTCCGCTTGAGGAGCTTCGCCGCAATGCCATAAGGGAGGCATGCACTCGCGCCGGAGGGTCGCTCGACGAAACGACGTGGAACGTTTACGCCCCCGGCGTCAGCTATCAGGACACATGCCCAAACCGTTGATCGCCCGCGCTGGCGCCCGGAGCCTCCGATGAAGCCGAAGACCTCCGCGTTGCCCACATCAACTTCGTGAGGCCCCTGACGCCAACTATCTTTGTTGGAGACGTGGGGACTCACGTATGGGTCCTACGTTCACCTTGCCGACGCTGGGAACGAACGCGCCGCAAACGAGTTGGACTTCCGGCTCAACGCACATAAGCGGGGTGACGCAGACGCCCGGTGGAACGCTCGATAAGTTGTAATCAGCCCTGGCCGGCGAAGTGCGACCGCCCTTCTGTGCTGGTGGAAACCTCACCCGGCGGCGGTCATGGGTGGGCGGCACCGCCGGGCGAGGCGTACTCGGGTGGGGAGTCAGCCGCTGCTGGTGCTACGGGGCGCCTTGGCGGCTGTCACCAACTAAAGTGATCTCGACTAGTCCATAATCGTTCGGGTTTTTTCGGTGGTGAGGCGAACGGCACCTTGACTGCGGACACGGCTTCTCCTGTCCTGGTGGTGACGAGCAGCGTTGACGGTCATGGTTCCCAGGTCAGGACCTCGTTGAGGACAACCAAGGTTCTCCTAATGCACTCATGCAAGGCGTGTGAGCTGCGACAACTCGACCGTAGACAGTCGAGTAGATTCCGGTAGCCGCTCACCATCCATCGCGCGTGTAGTTCATGCCACGATCCGTGCCACGACTGGACGGCCCGGTGCTGCCGCCGGTCGTGATAGCACCTGTACTGCGAAGAGCGCACTCCACTTCATCCGGCCGGGATCTGGCTGACGAACTCCGCCCAACCCGGGGGACCGACGGTGCGGGATTCGGTGGGCGGAGCCTCCTCTAGCAGGCAATCCCGGACGGCCGCGTGCGCTAGTGGGGTGGCCTGGTGGATGGGGATAGAGCTGAAGGCCGCGGGGTGCCCGACGCAACACCGGCTTCGCGGTGCGCGGCGAGCGCCCGGGCAGGGTGACGTTCGTGCGGCGGGTCGATGCGGCGCCGCTGGGAGAGCCGGTCAGTCCGACTGGGCCGTGGCTGGTTGGCTGACTCGGCGTTGCGCGCTGTGGCCGTGCGCGCTCACCTTGTGCTCACAGGTTCCTCGCCCCTGGTCAGAAGGGTGCTGCTTGTTGTCCAGGGATCAGGGGGTCGACCCACGTTCTCGACCTGGCGGGATCAGGCCCCGGTACGCCTCCGGGCCTAGTCCTCGTGCGGACCCGGCGCGCCCTGATAAGGTCAACTGCTTCGGCCGCCGCCCTGGATCTCACGGCTGGCGATCGCATCGGATTCATTGGCCCCGCTGGAGCGCCCGCAGCGAAGCGGGGACGAACGACGTTGACACCGACGAGCGGTGTAAGACGATCAACGGGGAGAGGGCCGGTCACCCGGGATCAGACCAGCGTCACGACCATCGGGGTCAGCAGTCCAGGACGGCCAGTGACCAGCACCAACTCACCGTGCACTCCCGCGATATCCACCAGGCCCAACTCGCCGCCCGGGCCGCCCAGGGCACCAAAGACTTCGAGGCCCGATTCGCGTTACGCGCCGGCGTCGAAGCCACCATCCGCCAGCCGGTGCTCATGCCGCCATCAGGGCGTGGCCATCACCGGCATGCGGCACGCCCGCTACCGGGGACTAGCCAGGACCCGCCCCGAACACACCAGCGCCGCCGCCGCAGTCAACCTGATCCGGCCGCACGCCTACTGGAACGGCCACCCACTCGACCGGACCCGCACCAGCCACCTCGCCCACCTCGAACTCGCCCTGGCCCCATGAACACGAATTAACCACCAGGGTCGTGATCGTGGCAAGCGGCAGCGGCGATTGTCCGGAATTGATGATCTGGTGATCTCGCTGTCGACGAAGGGGTTGACCCATGGTGAGATTTCCGCGCACTTGGCGGAGATTTATGGCGCGGAGGTGTCCAAGCAGGCCATCACGGCCCACTCTAGCCTGGTGCGCTGATAGCGTCGGCCACTTCTTGGGCCGTCTCTTCGGGTTCCTCTATAGCAATCCACCTGCGCCGTTGCAGGTTGAGAGGCAACGAGCGGGCGGACGACGGATCCAACACTAGGATCAGGCGCTTATTCGCGCCAATGGCGGCACCGACCTCGAAAAAGATGTTAGGATTCCCCGATTGGTTGCCGGAAATGACGGCGACAACCGCGTCACTCCTGCGGAGCGCTGAATCTAATTCGTCCACCCACTGATCGCCAGGTGCGATGTCCTGCTCATCGGACCAAACAGTAAGATTGCGATCTTGCAGGGCCTGCACGAAGGTTTCCAGCCACTCGCGGTTGACATCATCGTGAGAATAAGAGATGAATACTTCTATGCTCATTTCGCGACCCCCGCCCCCGCCTGCGCCTGAACTCGAGACCGCAATTGCTCAAAGTATTGGTCGACGTCGTTTAGCAGTACGCTATCCCTTTGCTTGATAAAGACTGGCACCTCAGGTCTTCCTTGCAGCTCGCCCGCCGACAACCCCCAGAGGAGCACTACAATGGGGATTCGACGACCCCACGCAACTCCAAGCTCGGCCCAGACGTACGGGCGCTCAAGCGACGAGGGCGTAAGGAGCGCGACGAGTTCATCTGCCTGCCGCAAGAAGGTAAGGATCTCGTCCTCGAAGTCGGCACCTACCGCTACGTCTGCCTCAGCCAAGAATGGCACGGCACCGCATTCAACGATCCTCCGCGCAATTTGCCGCGCTACCCAAGTGTCTTTGGCACCGTGACTGACGAAGACGAGACGGTTGACGATCGCGCCGTCTCCTTCCGCTGCGTCCACTCGGCATCCTTCCGCTGCTCTTACTCGGCCGTAAGGATTACGTGCGAACAATGCATGCATCGCATGCAGCACCGTGGCTGAAGCCTACCAGGTCCTAAGTTCCTGCAACTTACCTCCAGTCCGTGCCGCGCGGAGCAGGCAAACACTTTCGCGTCAAGGGCGATACCGCGTCGCGGGTGCTGACGGGCAGCGCCGTCGCGTATGGCTTGACCTGCATGTTCCGTGCTCGGATTCGCTCCGCCACCACGCTGTGCTCGCGTGGCATCCCCGTCGACAGCCCGATGGTCCCCGGGGGCAGTCCTCGACCCAACCGGCGGCCGGACGCGTTCAGCTCCGCCCCGGGCCGTCGTGTGATAGTCCTCGGGAAGGTTGGCGGGCTGGCACGCCAACCTTCCCGAGATAGTGCCGCGCGGCGAGCGCTGTCCTGTAAGTTAAGGTCTCAGTACTGCTTCCGAATCTCAATAGCCTTCTCGATCCAATCGGCAACGTTGTCGGCTATGTGGTTGTACACATAGCTACTCGTCGTATAGGGAGGGTTATAACACTTCACGATGGACGCAAGGCCCTGAGTCCCGACGGTAAACTTATCGAACGGATTCGCGCCCATGTCGGTAGTGGCGCCCCAGAGATCGGTGAGGTTGTGGACGTAAATACCAAGTACGCCCTTGCCATCGTCCCACGCCTTCTTGATTTCGTAATTGATCCACTTCCGGCCAGCCGTCTGGGCACCAACCAACACCACGGCGCACGTTCGACCTGTTAGCTGTCCGTTGATCCATGTCCTGATCGCCACGTCTCCGCCTTTCTTGATTTCTTCCCAGTCGTTGTCGCTGGCGGGCTTGTTCCCAGTTATTGTCCCGATGTTTCGGACTTTGGCGGCGCGGTGACTGTCGGGCTTGTAGTGGAAACTATAGAACACGTTTCTCACAGCGGGTCATCCTCCATCTTGAAGATCCACGCAGTCGGTGTGGCTGAACGGGAGCGGACTCTACGACGAGACACCGACAGTCTTGAGCGCGACAAGGTACTCGCAGGTCATCCTTGTAGAGGGTCCCGGTGTCAGAGGAGGCTGGCTCGGGTTGACGGATGGTCAGATCCTCGGCAAGCTGTGCAGGTGGCGACGGATTGCGCTTTTTGTGACATCGTAACGGGGCGAGCCTCGGCAAAGTTCGTTGACGAGTGGGAGGATGCCGTCGCCTTCTTTCCGCTAGCGCCAGCGACGGTTGGTCACACTCTTATCGCTCCTCGGCGCCACGTGACTGACATCTGGTCAGTAGACAAGCCCCTAGGCGCAAAGCTCATTCAGTATGTCCTGGAACTGTCGCACATTCTGCGCGAAGCGCTTAGTCCGGATGGGATGAATATTATTAACTCATCTGGACGAGTGGCAACTCAGACTGTGATGCATCTACATGTGCACCTTGTGCCGCGCTATGAAGACGATGATATGGGAGAGATTTGGCCCGCAGAAAGCAGCATTTCAGAAGCGGAAACACAGGAGGCGCTGCGCAAGATTCGGGTCGCGAGGTAGTTATTTGATGGCTCCCGCAACGATTGCTAGCGTTATGCCGATCGCGATCAAGGTGCCATACAGCACACTGAGAGTGATCGAGAAGAATACCGTATGTCTGTGCACTCGGGATCGAAAGCGTGTGGTGGCCATAGAGAACCGTGGCATTGCTCGTATGTCAGAACGCACGTAATCGTAAAGCAGTCGGAAGATCCGCTCTTGCCTTAAGAAATAGCTATCTAGCACCCAAAATTCAGCAACGGCCAAGGTGCCGATTATGCAAATGCGCCAGTCTAGTCTATTAACGGCGATGCCGTAAGCGGCTGCGGCGACGGTAACGGTCCACGCCTTAATTAGAAATGAATTACCAGCTAGTCGAGAAATGATGGCCTGAATCATCTCCAGATGTTTAACGTTCTCCTCGCGAGCGGTCTCGTCGAAGGAATTATCACCGCCGGAGGGTGCTTTATTGTGGGCCACCTCATGATCGTAGCCATCGTGCACGGCACGTACCGCTGTGCAGCCGCGTGCCGCGCGGGGAACCGGCCGACAGGCCGTACGTTCCGCGCGAGCGCTTGCGGCTGCATCAGGCACAGGCGCCGCCTTGAACCCGAGTAAGGAAAAGTTCTCACAAGCTGCGACAGCGACAGTTGTCTGGCTCCGATTGATCGCTGACACGCTGACTCCACATGAGGGGTGACACTGCCGTCGACGGGCAGCAGCTCAAGACCCTGCCCTCCCGGCTCACCAGCATCGACCTGACCCGGCTGCGCGCCCAGGGCGCCCGCCCCGCTGGCCCACCTCCACCGGCCCGACCGTCCTGGACCCGAACTCAGCGGCGGCGCACCCGTGGAGATCCAGCGCACCGTCAATGCCACCGGCACGGTCTCCATCGCCGGGAGGTGGGCGTGGGGATGCCGGGGAGATCTCCCCGGCATCCCCGCTGCCTTCCCCCACCGACTCCCCGGGCTCTTTCGTCACTGTAAGTGTTCAGTCCGCCGCTGCGTACGATCGGGTGTGGGAGCAAGGCAACGGGGTGTCTGGCGGTCGTGACGGGGTGGTCTTCTTGTCGGTGAATGCTGATTGACTGGCGGGTCGGCCGGGACCGGGGCGTAGGGCTGTTGCACGAGTCACTGTGGCAGAAAGGCATTAGTCATGATTGTCGCTTTCTCTGTTACCCCACTTGGTGTTGGTGAAGCTGTCGGAGAACTGGTAGCCGATGCGGTGCGAGTTGTTAGAGCAAGCGGCCTGCCCAACCGCACGGACGCGATGTTCACCAGCATCGAAGGTGAATGGGATGAGGTAATGGCCGTCATAAAGGAGGCGGTGGAAGTCGTGGCGCAGAAAACTAATCGAGTTAGCGTTGTCCTGAAGGCCGATATCAGGGCGGGAGTCACCAACGGTCTCACCACGAAGGTGGAGGACCTTGAGCGGTATCTTGCGGAAGGCTAGACATTTCACATCGCGCCAATGGCTTGGTATGACTCGGCCATTATCGCCCGATACTGGTTCGCAG
>DATEMN010000420.1:0-7752 GCA_035275565.1 Pseudonocardiaceae bacterium
TGATCCGACAGGTACCGACCGGAATAGCCTCGCAGCCATGACCGTCCTCGACACGTCAGGTCCCACTACGGCCGGGTTCATCGCCGCCGACGAGCAGTGGAGCACGCACAACTACCACCCGCTGCCGGTGGTCATCACCTCCGGCGAGGGTGCCTGGGTCACCGACGTGACCGGTCGGCGTTACCTCGACTTTCTCGCCGGCTACTCGGCATTGAACTTCGGGCACCGGCATCCCGCCCTGGTGGCCGCCGCGATCCAGCAGTTGGGGCGGGTGACGCTGACCTCACGCTCGTTTCACCACGATCAGCTTAGCGCCTTCTGCCGGGAGCTTGCCGAGTTGACCGGAACCGAGATGGTGCTGCCAATGAACTCCGGTGCCGAAGCCGTCGAGTCCGCGATCAAGGTGGCCCGGCTGTGGGCGCACCGGATCAAGGGGGTCCCGGACGGCACCGCGGAGATCGTGGTAGCGGGTGGAAACTTCCACGGCCGCACCACCACGATCATCTCGTTCTCCACCGACGAGGTCGCCCGCGCCGGGTTCGGCCCGTTCACTCCGGGCTTCGTGGTGGTGCCCTACGGGGACCTCGATGCGCTGCGCGGCGCGATCACGGCCCGGACCGCGGCGGTGCTCGTCGAGCCGGTGCAGGGCGAGGCGGGGGTTCTGGTGCCACCGCCGGGTTACCTGGCCGGAGTGCGCGCGGCCTGCGACGGCGCGGGTGCGCTGCTGATCGCCGACGAGATCCAGTCCGGGCTGGCCCGCACCGGGGAGCTGCTGGCCTTGGACCACGACGGGGTCCGGGCCGATCTGTACACCCTGGGTAAAGCACTGGGCGGGGGGATCCTGCCGGTCTCGGCGGTGGTCGGGCGGCGCGCCGTCTTAGGCATACTGCGGCCCGGGGAGCACGGATCGACCTTCGGGGGCAACCCACTGGCCTGCGCGGTCGGCCGCGCGGTGGTCGCGCTGCTGGCCACCGGCGAATACCAGGACCGTGCACGGGAGCTGGGCGCGCACCTGCACGCCAGGCTCAGGGGCCTGGTCGGGAATGGGGTCGCGCAGGTCACCGGCCGAGGGCTGTGGGCCGGACTACACATTGCTGCCGGAGGCCCGACCGGACGGATGGCGGCGGAGGCATTAATGGCCCACGGCGTGCTCTGTAAGGAGACCCACGCCACAACCCTACGCATTGCCCCACCCCTAGTAATCACCCAACCTGACCTCGACCGAGGCATTAACGCCATTACCCACGTACTCATCCCTTGACTCTCCCGTCCGCCATTCGGCTCCGAATAGCGTTATCGGACGGGCACGAAAGCGCTATTCGGCTCCGAATGGCGCGTAGCGGTGCCCCGGTTACGAGCTCGGGGTGATGAGCGTGGTGAGGGCATCTAGGAACAGGCGTAAACCGAAGTGGTAAGCGTGCTCGGGGCTGTAGGCACTCCCGTAGGCGGCGCCGGCTGCGGCACCGACGCGGGCGGCGAGGGGGTAGACACGATCGTCGAAGACGCGGGCGAGCAGGGGGGCGTTGACAGCCCACCATTGCTCGTCGTCCATGGCGCTGTCCTGCTGGGAGCTGCGGGTGGCAGCGGCATTGCGGGCGCAGGACGCGACGAAGCTGAGCAGGTGGGTCAGCGCAGCATCCATCTCGACGTCATCGAGACCGAGGCCGTCCAACGCGGACAACTCGTGCTCGTATTTGGCCATCAGCCCGGGACCGAGTGGGGGCCTGACGGTGGCGACAGTGGCCGCCCAGGGGTGGGCCTCGAACAGCGCCCTGTTCTCCTCGGCGATGGCGGTCAGCCGCTGCCGCCACGGCTGCCCGGTCGTGTCGGTTCGAGGCATCTGCGTGTAGGCGGCGTCGAGCATCAGGTCCAACAGTTCGGCCTTGCCGGGGACATAGGTGTAGAGCGTCATCGGTGCCACCCCGAGCGCCTGGGCCACCCGCCGCATCGTCACCGCTGCCAGCCCCTCAGTGTCGGCCAGCTCCATTGCCACGGCCACCACCGCGTCGATGCTCAGACCTTGCCGGGGCCCGCGTCGTGATGTCGCGGCGGACTCCCGCCAGAGCAGCTCGAGGGTGCGAGCCGGATCGCCGGCGCTACTGCGTTCAATGGGCACCGAGACATCTTCCCACGCCGTACTTTGTACAGTGTACTATGTACGAGTACCGTCGTTCTCCAGGAGGACTCCATGCGCATTACCGCTTCTGCTGTGTCGTTGAACGTGACGGACGTCGCGGCGTCCAGCGCCTTTCTGGTCGACCACTTCGGGTTCCGGGAGGAGATGGCGGCCGACGGCTTCGCATCGCTGGCACGCGAAGACATCGGCATGAACGTCGTCTTCCTGCGGACGGGACTGGAGTCGCTGCCTGCCGACCAGCGCGACGACCACGCCGCGGGCCTGATCCTCGCGTTCGTCGTCGATGACCTCGAGGGTGAGCTGGCCCGGCTGCGTGGCGAGGGGGTTGCCATCACCATGCCGCTGACCAGCGAGGAGTGGGGAGAGCGGGCGTTTCAGGTCAGGGATCCCAACGGCGTCATCGTCCAACTTCTCGACTGGAACGCCCACCTCGACAAGTGACCTGCTCACCGCAGGCTCACCTCGGCGCTGTCAGCATCGCCACACCGCCAAACCTGGATACGCGAGGAGAGTCCGTGCCCGTGCGCCCGATCCAGCGGTGTGTGGCGGCGCTGCTGGCGGCGCTCACGGCAGGGTGCACCGCAGGTCCCTCGGAGCGACCCGCGGTGGCGGTCCGGGACTCAAACCTGGCACCGCAACCCCCCGCGCAGGTTCCACCCAGCAACACGCCGCTGCCACCCCCCGGCGAGTTCTACCGTGGGTCGCTGCCCTGGCAGGACTGCACCAGCGGGATCGCCACCGCGCTGGGCGTGCCCAGCCCACGACGGGTGGAGTGCAGCGAGCTTCGGGTCGATGCCTCGGTGGCCAGGCCGGCGTTCGGGAACTCGCTCAAGCTGGACCTCACTCGGGTCGGCGATGGCCCGGCCCCGCTCGTGGTGCTCGGCGAAGCGTCCGAGGAGCCGGGCACTGTCCGGGCGGTCCGGCTGGCCCAGCAATTACCGCCCGCCCTCCTCGACCGTTTCACCCTGTTCGGCCTGGCTCGCCGCGGCACCGGGCCGAGCGAACCGCTGGACTGCATACCGAAGACCACCCGGAGCCGAATCGTCGGCGTCGACCCCGACGTCAGCGATCCCGGCCAACTGGACTCGCTGCTCGACACGACCCGCGCCGCCATCCAGACCTGCGTGCAGGACCTCGGCGAGGCACTCACCACGATCAACTCCACGGGCACCGCCGACGACCTCGAGCAACTCCGGGTCACCCTGAACGCGCCAGTACTCAACGTGGTCTCGCACGGCGAGGCGTCCCGGTCGGTCACCGACTTCCTGCGCCGTTATCCGACCTCGGTCGGGCGGGTGGTGCTCGACGGTGCCGTTGATCCCACGCTCGACGGCATTGCCGCCGCCGAGACCGCGTTAACCGCCGCAGAGGCCGGCTACACCGCGTTCGCCGTCGACTGCGTGGCCCGAGACTGCCCGCTGGGACCCGACCCACGGGCCACCCTGCCGGCCCTGGCCCAGGCGCTGCGCCAGGCCCCGCTGCAGGTCGAGTGGCAGCAGATCACCGCGGGCACCGCCTACCAGGCGGTGCTCGCCACGGTCGGTGACCCGCAACGCTGGGCGCAGCTGTCCCAGGCACTGGTAGCCGCCCGCGACGGGAACGGAACCGAGCTGGCCACGCTCGTGGAGCCGATGCTGACCAAAACCCGCGGACTGCCGGCGCGCTTCGACCCAGCTCTGGCAACGCACTGCAACGACAGCCCGACCCGGGTACCGCCCGAGCGCGCCCAGCAACTAGTGGCGCAGTGGCGGCAACGCTGGCCGCTGTTCGGGCCGCTGTTCGCACAGCGCCTGCTGCTGTGCAGCGCGTGGCCGGTGCCCTCACCCGCACCAATGGGACCGGGTGACCGAGCATTACCACCAGTGCTCGTCGTGGCCACCACCGGGGACCCGGTGACCCCGGCCGAAGGGGCCAGGCGCGCCGCGGAATCACTACCGTCAGCCACGCTGGTGATCTGGCAGGGACAGGCACATGGCGCGCTGCCGGGTAGCGCCTGCATGGTCGACCTGATCACCCGCTTTCTGATGGACGCCTCGATACCCAGACAGGGCACCCTATGCCCGCCCTAGCGAGCGGATCACCGGGCGCGAAGCGTCCGGGCGTCTGCGCGACCGCCTCGATGAGCGCGACATCGCCGACCTGATCACGCCGTACCGCGCGTTACGGTTCCAACAGGTGAAAGGACGAAGACTCAGCCTCGCGCGGACTCGAAGAACAGCGCCACCGTGACGGCACCCGGGTCGAGCACGCCCACGGCCACGTCGCCCACGTAGCTGGAGCGTCCCCGCCGTGCGCGCAGCTCCTGGGTGCTCGCAGCACCAGTGCGGGCCGCTGTGGCCGCGGCCGCCAAGTCGGCGTCGAGGTCTTGTCCCGTCATGGCCTCAGCGGCGGGGAGCATGGCGTCGACCATTGTCTTGTCGCCTACCTGCGCCTGGCCCAGCCGCTGCACAGTCGCCACACCCGCAGCCACCCCGGCGGCCAGTGCTCCAGCGTCGGCGCTCTGGGCCGTCGCCTTGGACAACTCGCGGAACCACATCCCGAACAACGGGCCGGACGTGCCCCCGGTGTCCAGAAAGCCCTCGCTCACCCGGGCGAACACCGCGCTTGCCGAGTCGTTCGGGCCATCAGACACCCGGCGGCTCGCCCGGCGCAGCGCCGAGGCCAGGTTGGTGCCGAAGTCACCGTCACCAGCACGCCGGTCCAGCTCGGCCAGCGCCTCGCGCTGTTGGTTGACGACGTCGATGAACCGCTGCATCCACTCGCGCACGTCCGACCCGGTCAGCTCCCTGTCCATATCCTGTCATCACCCCAGCCCTGTCACCACACCAGCGCTGGGGTGCGTACCGAGGCGTCCCACAGCCGTAGTAGCTCGTCGTCGACGCGGGTGAAGGTCAGCGACACCCCGGCCATGTCCAGCGAGGTCACATACGTCCCCACCAGCGAGCGGGTGACTTCTACCCCGAGCTCGCCCAGCGCCCGGTACGCCTCGCGGAAGCACACCGACAGCTCCAGCGGGTGCGTGGCCCCCATGCCGTTGACGAACACGAGCACACCGTCGCCACGGCGGAGCTCCAAGTCCGCCACCAGCGGGTCGACTAGCTGGCGCACCAGCTCGCCCGCGGTACGAAACGGTGCTCGGGTGGCGGCCCGCTCACCGTGGATGCCCACACCCAGCTCCACCTCGTCGTCGGGCAACTCAAAGCTCGGGACAGCCGAGCCGGGATGGGCCGCACCCGACAGTGCAACCGCCATGGACCGCGATCTCAACACTGTGTGACGCCCCAGCACAGCGAGCTCTTCCAACGTCGCCCCCGCCTCAGCGGCCGCACCGCACACCTTCTCCACGACCAGCGTCGCTGCTGTGCCGCGTCGCCCCGGCCCATCCTCGTCGCCGGTATCGGTGGCCAGGTCGTCGTTGACGAGCACCCGTTCGACCCGGGTGCCCTCCTCGGCGCTGATCTCTCCGGCGATCTGGAAGTTCAGCACGTCGCCGGTGTAGTTCTTCACGATCTGCAGCACGCCGTGGCCGAAGTCAGCAGCCTTCGTCGCGACTGTCACCTGAAACGCCGTCGGGCTGGTGAACACCGCTCCGGGCACCGCAGCGTCGAGCATCCCGGTGCCCACGAACCCCGAGTGCAGCGGCTCATGACCGCTGCCGCCGCCGGACACCAGCGCCACCTTAGGTGCACCGCGGGCGGCACGCACGACGTAGGTGGGATCGGCGTGGAGTACGAGGCTGGGATGGGCTAGAACTAGTCCCTCCAGTGCCTCGTGGACGAAGTCGTCGGGGTCGTTGAGAAACTGTCTCCGGGTCATGACCCGATCATGCACGCGGAGGGACTTCCCGACCAACGGCGTGACTGGTCCGACACGCTGAGCCGTGTGATGAGGGCGGGTGGGGCGTCAACGGAAACGTGACGGTAGAGGATCTGCCTCGACCACGCAGAAGCAGGTGATGGACGACCAGGTGCCTGCCGGAGGGTGAACGCAGAATTGAGCGTACACAACGAAAAGATCAAGGTGTCCTGGGAGGATAGCAACGTCGCAGGGATTTGACTTTAGGGGCCGAGGTCTAGACGTCCCGCTGGCGCACGGTAACGGCCATAACAGTGCGACATGCGAATCAAAAGACTAAGATTATGGAAATTGGATCAATCCGACCTGTTCCAAGTATCGCTCCGCGTTGTCTCTACTGGACGCCGAAGGCACCCCACTACACGCTGCGGCACCACCTGGAAGCACCGCCGACCACCCTGGAGATCGAAGACATACTGCGGCGCCTTGGACTCACCGCCGTGGGACCGGCCGGTCGCCGGCGGGGAGGCACCGACGCGCAGCCTATCCATCACCTGCTGGCGCCAGTCTGGAATCAGCGTCGATCCCTCCTGTTAATGCAACAGACCCCGGGGATCGTTATCACGCATCCACCCGGCCGAAAAGCCGACCGAAGAACCGTTTCAACGCAGTCATGGTCGCCTGCATGGCGATACTGAAACCTTTCACTGGAACAGCGTCACGTTTTACGGCTGTCTCACCACGAGAGGACCGCCCAATATCATCCGCGATGCACTTGGCGAAACTCTTCATGAGCACGTTCGTGACGTCCTGAACCATGCCCCTGCCAAACTGGGCAGCAGCGCCGGAAAGCTGGATATCCTGAGCCACCTTCACACGCGTCCCACTTCCGGAACCCGCCATGGTCGACGTCACCTTCATGGTGGCCTGGCCCTTACCCTTTTCCTCCGACCCGGACGCATCCATGACGATCCGCTTGGCGGACTCGTCACGTTGGACGATTTTAGCGGTGCCCATGAATTGAAGTTTCACCGGCCCCATCTTGGTCGTCACTCGCCCCCTGTACACGTCGCCGTTGACATCAATGAGTTCGGCGCCCGGAAAGCAAGGCGCGATCCGCGGGACGTCTTGCATGTGCTTCCACACCTGCTCGAGCGGTGCAGCAACCTGGAACTCGTTTTCGATCAGCATCGACTACTCAACTCTCCTTCGTATACGCGGAGTCCAGACGTGTTGCGCCTAAGGGTGACTCTCCGCGGACCACCGTCAGGGTCCACGAGCACTGTCCGCACCATCCGATCGTCTGAATCCATCTACACCGGTTTTCCACCATCGGTGATCGTTAAACCACGACGCAGTAACCTTGGGGTGAACCTGGCCGGGCATCTGGCCACGGTCGTCACCGGTGTGCCGTTCGCAGGACTGCTCGACGACCTGGTCATCCGACCGCTCGCACTGGCGCGCACCATCCTGGATCCCACGGTCGCGATGACATTCCCCTTGGCGCAGCGGCATCAGCTGAACGAGGACGGTATCGTGCGGGTGCAGCGGGATGGTGGTGACAACACCGCTTGGTATCCGTCCGGGTACGCGTTCTCCACGGCCGAGGACATGTCCAGGGTGCTCCGGCTGCTGATCGGCGGCGTGTTGAAGAAACGCCGACCAGGACGCCGTTAAAAGAGGCTTATTCAGTGTGACCTGATCGCAACTTGACTGTGATTCACCTGATACCAACATCGACGTGTCGAACAAATGGGCACGACCTGTTTTGTTGGAGAATTGAGCTACCACACCAAATCCAACAACAAGAACAGGTCGCA
>DATEMN010000421.1:0-18698 GCA_035275565.1 Pseudonocardiaceae bacterium
GGTGGGCCGTACACAGTGGTCGCTGGCCAGCCGCTGCCGCGCCCATTGGCGGAGGCGGACGTCGTCGCCGTGGTGCCCGCCGACCGGCAGGCCGGCACGGGGCAGGTGCTGCGCCTGGCGGGAGACAGTTCGGCCCCAGCCGTCGCCGCCGCGTTGACCGCCAGGGATGCCTCGGAGGTGCTGGTGGTTCCGCTGCGGGGCGCCGAGCAGCTGCTCGGCGTCATTGAGGTGCACGACCGGCAGAGCCGCCTGGTCGGCTTCGGGAAAGCTGACCTGCGATTGGTCGAGACATTGGCCAGCCACCTCAGCACTGCGCTGGACAATCGCCGGTTGCTCGCCCAGCTACGGCATGACGCCTACCATGACAGGCTCACCAGCCTGCGTAATCGGCTCGGTTTCCGGGAGGTCGCGACCGAGATCTTGAGCCAGGGCCTGGCGCCTTGCGCCGTGTTGGTCATCGACCTTCGGTTGCTGTCCGAGGTGAACGACGCCCTGGGTCATGTCTGGGGCGACCGGGTCGTTGTGGGTGTGGGGGAGCGGCTCCGCGCTACCCTGCCCGACCAGGCACTCACCGCCCGGCTGGAGGGGGCCGTCTTCGCCGCCCTGCTGGTCGATGTCGACCGGCAACGGGCGTTGCACATGGCTGAGCAGGTGCAGGTGGCGCTGAGCGAGCCCTATCCGGTCGACAAGCTCGCCGTGGAATGCACCGCGGTGGTCGGCGTGGCGCTGGCCGGGATCGAACCCACTCGGGACGCCGACATCCTGTTGCAGCGTGCCGACATGGCGCTGCGCGCCGCCCGCGCCGCCGACGAGACCGTCCGCTGCTATGTACCCAGCATGGGTCAGCTCCTGCTGCGCCGTTTCCAGCTGGTCACCCAATTCCGTCATGCGATGGACACCGGGCAGTTCGACGTGCACTTCCAGCCCCAGCTCGCGCTGGCCACCCGCGAGGTAATCGGGGTGGAGGCATTGGTCCGGTGGCACCATCCAGAACTCGGAATGCTGGATCCGCAGGAGTTCGTCGCCATCGTCGAGGCCACCGGTCTGATCGATGCGCTCACCGACTTCGTCGTGGACCGCTCGCTGCGCCAGTGCCGTAGCTGGCTGGACCGTGGGCTGTCATTGTCGGTGGCGGTCAACCTCTCGGTGCGTAACCTGGCTGATACTACGTTCCCCCACCGGGTGGCCGACGCTCTGGCGCGCCACCAGGTGCCCCCAGCGCTGCTGGGTCTGGAACTCACCGAGTCCGCGGTGATGAGCGACCCGGAGCGGGCGCTGCCGGTGCTACGCGAGTTGCACGGCCTGGGGGTCCGTATCGCGGTGGACGACTTCGGTACCGGGTACTCGTCGCTGTCCTACCTGCGGCGCCTTCCGGTGCACGAGGTCAAGATCGATAAGAGCTTTGTCCTCGGGTTGGCGAGTGACCTCGGCGACCTCGCGGTGGTCCGCGCCATCATCGACCTCGGTCATTCGCTCGGCTTGGTCGTCGTCGCGGAAGGTGTCGAGGAAGACGCCACCCGCGACCAGCTGGTGACGATGGGCTGCGACGTCGCGCAGGGCTTCCTGATCTCCCGGCCGCTCGGGGCGGACCGATTCGACGCCTGGTTGGCGGCCCGTACCGTTCGCCTCCCCGGAGTGCACGACGAGACCATGCTCACCCTGGTCCGGTGACCCCTACGCCTGGTGACCCCCGTGCCGGGTTCCACGGACCGTCCCGAGGTTGTGTAGAGTCAACGTGCTCGCTCGGTCGAGCACCGCTCAGATAGCTTCAGACGGCCCCAATAGCTCAGACGGCAGAGCGTCTCCATGGTAAGGAGAAGGTCTACGGTTCGATTCCGTATTGGGGCTCGGTGAACGACCTGGTCACTCCGATCCGGTCTCGGTGGGGTCGTTGAGGAGATCGTTCCCACCAGGCGGTGTAGCTCAGTCGGAAGAGCAAGCGGCTCATAATCGCTGTGTCGCCGGTTCGAGTCCGGCCACCGCTACCTCCGGTCTGGCGTGCCATGCGCCAGCCGCAGCAGGTCGAAGTACACCGAGAGAGAGGCACCCGTGGCCGCCACCGACATTCGACCCAAGATCACGTTGGCGTGCGAGGAGTGCAAGCACCGTAACTACATCACCAAGAAGAACCGGCGCAACGATCCGGACCGGCTCACCATCCGTAAGTTCTGCCCGAACTGCAACAAGCACCGGGCCCACCGCGAGACCCGCTGAGCCGTGTCGAGTGCCCGGGTAGCCTGCGCTGGTGCCACTCGACCCCTCCTTCGTCGGACGGTCCTACCCTGCGGCAGATACCTACCAGGTGGGACGCGAGAAAATCCGGGAGTTCGCCGAGGCCATCGGGGACGATGACGCGGTCTACCGGGATCCCGCTGCTGCCCGGGCCAGCGGTTACTCCGATGTGATCGCCCCGCCGACATTCGCGATCATCATGTCGCTGCGCGCCCAGCAGGCGCTGGTCTGCGACCCCGAGCTCGGGTTGGACTACAGCCGCGTGGTGCATGGCGACCAGTCGTTCACCCACCATCGACCGATCCGAGCCGGCGACGAGCTGGCCGTCACGTTGCATGTCGACGGCCTCCGCACCATGGGGGGCAACGACCTGCTCAGGGTGCGCTGTGAGATCACCGACAGCGCGGGCGACCCGGTGACCACGGCCTGCTCCCTGCTGGTCGTTCGACACCCTGGCGGTGACCGGTGATCTTACGTCGTACCGAGGTCGCCGAAGGCGACGAACTGCCCGGGCTGCAGGTCCGTGTGACCCGAGCTGGGTTGGTCCGCTACGCCGGAGCCTCCGGGGACTTCAACCCGATCCATTGGAACGAACGGGTTGCGCGGGAGGTCGGGCTTCCCGACGTCATCGCGCACGGGATGCTCACCATGGCGCTGGCCACCCGCCTGGTGACCGCCTGGGCCGGTGACCCGGGGGTCATCGTGACGTGCGGGGTCCGCTTCACCCGTCCGGTCGCGGTGCCTGACGACGCCGAAGGGACCCTGGTGGAACTAACCGGCACGGTGGCGCAGTGTTGTGCCGACGGAACCGTCGTGGTCGCGATCACCGCCCGCGCCGGTGGCCAGGCCGTCCTCGCCAAAGCCACTGCCACCGTCGCGCTGGACTGACTGCGTTAGCGGATCTCGGTCAGCAGCTCGGCCATCCGGGTCACCCCTGTGCGGAGGTCCTCGTCGCCGAGGGCGTAGGACAGGCGCAGATATCCGGGCGTGCCGAATGCTTCGCCGGGCACCACGGCCACCTCGGCATGCTCCAGCACAGCCGCGGCCAGCTCGGCACTGGTCCGCACGGTGGTACCGCGCAGGGAGCGGTCCAGCAGGCCCTGCACCGAGGGATAGGCGTAGAACGCGCCGTAGGGCACCGGGCAGGTCACTCCCTCGATACCGGACAGCAGCTCGACGATGGTGCGCCGCCTGCGGTCGAAGGCGGCGCGCATTCGGGCGACCGCGTCCAGCGGCCCGGACACCGCGGCCAGCGCGGCCCGCTGGGCCACGTTGCAGACGTTGGTGCTCAGGTGCGATTGCAGGTTCGCCGCTGCCGTCACCACATCCAGCGGACCGACCAGCCAGCCGACCCGCCACCCGGTCATTGCGTACGTCTTGGCCACCCCGTTGACCACCACGCAACGCTGCGCCAGCTCGGGTACCGCGACCGGCATCGAGAGCGCCTGGGCACCGTCGTACACCAGGTGCTCGTAGATCTCGTCGGTGACCACCCACAGCCCGTGCTCGGCTGCCCACCGCCCGACCTCGACCACTAGCTCCGGGGGCGCCACCGCGCCGGACGGGTTCGACGGGGAGCACCACAGCAGGATCTTCGTGCGCTCGGTGCGGGCCGCCTCGAGCTGCTCGACGCTGGGCAGGTAGCCGCTGTGCTCGTCGGTGGACACCACCACCGTCTCGCCACCGGCCAGCGCGATCGCCTCCGGGTAGGTCGTCCAGTATGGCGCGGGCAGCAGCACCTGGTCACCCGGGTCGAGCAGGGTGGCAAACGCCTGGTATACAGCCTGCTTGCCGCCATTGGTGATGAGCACTTGGCGTGGCTCGATCTGGTAGCCGGAGTCTCTGGCGGTCTTGGCCGCGACGGCCTCCCGCAGCGCAGGCAGCCCGGCGGCGGGACTGTAGCGGTGGTTAGCTGGATCAGTGCAGGCCGCCACCGCTGCCTGCACGATTTCCGGCGGCGTAGGGAAGTTGGGTTCCCCGGCGCCGAACCCAATCACCGGTCGACCGGCTGCTTGGAGTGCCTTGGCCTTCGAGTCCACCGCCAGGGTGGCCGATTCAGCGATACTGCCGATCCGGGCGGAGATGCGTCGGGTCACGGTGCGATCGGGGGCTGCCATGCCCGACATCGTCTCATCCGCCGGCACGGTGTCGACTGGGCAGTTGGAGTGCGGCGGTTGTGGTGGCCTACACTCTTGGGTGCTGGGTTGCCAGCGGATCTTTCGTGCCCGGTGATGGTCGTGGCCCGCGCGATCGGTTGGTGGCTTTCGAGGCGTCCCCGAGACGTCGGTAAAGGGGTGTAGCTCAACTGGCAGAGCAGCGGTCTCCAAAACCGCAGGTTGCAGGTTCAAGTCCTGTCGCCCCTGCGTTCGATTGAGAACCAGTGTCGACGATAACCAGTGTCGACCCAACCGGCGAACAGGCCGGCCGAGCGGAGGATCATCAGCGTGAGCGACGATCGCACACCCGAGGCGGAGGAACGGGAGGAGCGTCCCGAGGATTCGCCCGACGCCCCGCCACCGGCCGCTGCCTCCGCTGTGCGTCGGGAGCGGTCCACTAGCCGCCCTGCGGGGGCGCAGCGTCCCGGGATCGTCGGCAAGGATCAGCCGACCAGACCCCGGGGTGCCACAGAGACCAAGGCGCCGCTGCCGGCGCGGCTGGTGCGGTTCCTCCGCGAGGTCGTCGCCGAGCTTCGCAAGGTCATCTGGCCGAGCCGTCGGGAACTGGTGGTCTACACCGCGGTCGTGCTGGTCTTCGTCAGCTTCATGGTTGCGTTCGTGGCGTTGCTGGACATGGGATTGGGCAGGGCCATGCTGAGTGTGTTCGGCTGACAGTCCCACACCAGCGCGACCCATCACCAGCGCGACAGAGTGCACGAGAGGAAGCGAGACCGACTGTGACCTCCCCCGAAGGCGGGCCGGAGCTGTTCGACGCGCAGCCTGCCGAGTCGCCCGAGGCGGCGCAGCTCAGTGCCAGCGCCCAGCCCGAGATCGCCCCATCCGAGATGGTTGAGTCCGAGATCGATGACGAGGAAGAGGCGGTTCACGCTGCCGGGGCTGCGAAGATCGAGCCCGATAAGCCTGCCGACCCCGTCGAGGAGCTCCGGTCCGCGCTGGCCGCCGCCCCCGGGGAGTGGTACGTGGTGCACTCCTACGCCGGCTACGAGAACAAGGTGAAGGCGAACCTGGAGACCCGGGTGCAGACCTTGGACGTGGAGGACTTCATCTTCCAGGTGGAAGTGCCCACCGAAGAGGTCACCGAGATCAAGAACGGTCAGCGCAAGCAGGTGCAGCGCAAGGTGCTGCCCGGCTACATCCTGGTCCGGATGGACCTCAACGACGCCTCGTGGAGCGCCGTGCGCAATACGCCGGGGGTCACCGGGTTCGTCGGCGCCACCTCGAGGCCCTCGCCGCTTACCCTGGCTGACGTGCTGAAATTCCTGGCCCCCCGGGTAGAGCAGCCGAAGGTGGCGGTGGGCGCCGGCAAGCAGGTGGGGGGTTCCGGTGCGGCCAGGTCCGCGGTCGAGGTCGACTTCGAGGTGGGCGAGTCGGTCACCGTCATGGACGGACCGTTCGCCACGTTGCCAGCGACGATCAACGAGGTCAACGCCGACGCGCAGAAGCTCAAGGTGCTGGTGTCGATCTTCGGCCGGGAGACTCCGGTCGAGCTCTCGTTCAGCCAGGTCGCCAAGATCTGACCGGCGAGTCGCCGGACAGCCGGAGGAAGGAAAGCATGCCCCCCAAGAGGAGAAAGAAGCTCACGGCCACCGTGAAGCTCGCGCTGGAGGCCGGTACCGCGAATCCGGCCTCGGTCGGGCAGGCGTTGGGTCCGCACGGTCTGAACATCATGGAGTTCTGCAAGGCTTATAACGCCGCGACGCAGAACAGCCGTGGCGAGGTCGTTCCCGCAGTGATCTCGGTGTATGAGGATCGCTCGTTCGACTTCGTTCTCAAGACTCCACCCGCCTCCGTTCTGCTGCTCAAGGCGGCTGGGGTGGCCAAGGGGTCGGCGGAGCCGCACAAGATCAAGGTCGCCAGGGTCAGCCGGGACCAGCTCCGGTCCATCGCCGAGCGCAAACGGGAAGACCTCAACGCCAACGACCTCGACGCCGCGATCAAGATTATCGCTGGGACGGCCCGATCAATGGGCATCACAGTGGTCGACTAGCACGAGAACCTGTGGGAGAGCCAGGCGCTGGCTCGTACCACGACTGATCCCTACGAAGGGCAGTGATATGAAGCGCAGCAAGGCTTATCGCCAGACCGCCGAGAAGGTGGACCGCAGCCGGTTCTACAGCCCGCTAGAGGCCGCAGCCCTGGCCAAGGACACCTCCCCGACGAAGATGGATGCCACTGTCGAGGTGGCGATGCGGCTGGGCGTTGACCCGCGCAAGGCGGACCAGATGGTTCGCGGCACGGTGAACCTGCCGCATGGCACCGGCAAGACCGTTCGCGTCATCGTCTTCGCCAGCGGCGACCGGGCCGCCGAAGCGGTGGCTGCCGGCGCCGACGTGGTGGGTTCCGAGGATCTCATCGAGCGCATCCAGGGCGGCTGGCTGGACTTCGACGCCGCGATCGCCGCGCCGGACCAGATGGCCAAAGTCGGCCGGATCGCCAGGATCCTCGGTCCTCGCGGCCTGATGCCCAATCCGAAGACCGGCACTGTCACTCCCGACGTCGGCAAGGCCATCACGGACATCAAAGGCGGCAAGATCAATTTTCGGGTGGACAAGCAGTCCAACCTGCACTTAATTATCGGCAAGGTGTCTTTCGACACCGACAAGCTGGTGGAGAACTATGCCGCCGCGCTCGATGAGGTGCTGCGGGCGAAGCCGTCAGCCGCTAAAGGTCGTTACCTGAAAAAGATCAACTTTTCCACCACCATGGGCCCCGGTATCCCGGTCGACCCCAACCGCACCCGCAACCTCCTGACCGACGACCCTGCCCTCTCCTAACCGCGACAGGGATGCTTGGCGCTG
The DNA here is from genome assembly GCA_035275565.1 of Pseudonocardiaceae bacterium. GTDB lineage: Bacteria > Actinomycetota > Actinomycetes > Mycobacteriales > Pseudonocardiaceae. The sequence continues at coordinate 7,208 of DATEMN010000421.1, forward strand.
TTCAGCGTGGGGGGTGAGGGTGGTGGTTGCGGGGGTGCCGTAGGCTGGTGCCGTTCCACCGAAGACCGCTGGTCTCCGTGTCGCTGACACGGACGTAAGGTCCCGCGAGTGCGGGCGGCCCGCGTAGGAGGACGTGGTTGTGTCTCGCCATGCCGCGCCGCTGTGCGTCGGATGGCTACGCCCCGCGCCTGCTGCGCTGGGGCGTTCGTCGTCTCCGGGTTTGTCTATCTCACGGGTTTATACACACAGGGCCTGTGCGCCATAACCCATGCCCACGACAGGAGGAGGCGATCCATGGCTAAACCGGATAAGGCCGACGCCGTCGCCGACATTGCGGATCGGTTCCGCAGCGCGACCGCTGCAGTCGTGACCGAGTATCGCGGCCTCTCCATGACGCAACTGACCAGCCTGCGTCGTTCGCTCGGCGAGACGACCACCTACCGGGTCGCCAAGAACACCCTGGCGTCGCGCGCGGCGCGAGACGCCGGTGTGGAGGGTCTCGACGCGCTGTTCGTCGGCCCCACCGCGATCGCGTTCGTCCAGGGTGAGCCGGTGGACGCGGCCAAGGTGTTGCGTGACTTCGCCAGAGAGCACAACGCGCTGGTCATCAAGGGCGGCTATCTGGACGGCCGGCCGCTGACCGTCGCGGAGGTCGGCCAGATCGCGGACCTGGAGTCCCGCGAGGTGCTGATGGCCAAGCTGGCCGGCGCGATGAAGGGCACTCTCGCCAAGGCCGCCAGGCTGTTCGCCGAGCCGGCCTCGCAGGTCGCCCGGTTGGCGGCGGCTTTGCAAGACAAGCGGCAACAGCAACAGCAGCCGGCCGAGGACTGATCGACCCGGCCGAGTTCACCAGAACGGGCGAGCCGCCCCCGCGTGACGTATTACCACACCATAAGAAGGAGAACGCCATCATGGCGAAGCTGAGCACCGACGATCTGCTCGACGTGTTCAAAGACATGACGCTGCTCGAGCTAAGCGATTTCGTGAAGAAGTTCGAGGAGACCTTCGACGTCACCGCCGCGGCACCGATTGCGGTGGCGGCCGGTCCGGTTGGTGCAGCCGCCGACGCCCCGGTCGCTGAGGAGAAGGACGAGTTCAACGTCGTCCTCGAGGCCATCGGCGAGAAGAAGATCCAGGTCATCAAGGTGGTCCGGGAGGTCGTCTCCGGGCTGGGTCTCAAGGAGGCGAAAGACCTCGTCGAGAGCGCTCCCAAGCCGCTGCTGGAGGGCGTGCCCAAGGACCAGGCCGAGGCTGCGAAGACCAAGCTGGAGGAAGCCGGCGCCAAGGTGAGCCTGACCTGAGAAGCCGCGTTCAGCGGGCTGAGTGGGGTTGTTCGATCCGCTCAGCCCGCTGAACGTGTGGCGGCGTGAGATAGGTGTTGCTCGAGCCAGTGCACCAGGTCGGTGAGCACCTCGTCGCGCTCGGGTTCGTTGAACACCTCGTGGTAGAGGTCCTGGTAGCGACGCAGAGTCTTATCCGGAGAGGACACCCGGTCGTGCACCATCGTGGAACCGGTCGGGGTGCAGATAAGGTCGTCGGTGCCGTGCAGGAGCAGCAGCGGCATGGACAGCTGCGGCAGCCGGTCGGGCAGGCTCTGCGTGGTCGCCAGGATCTCCGCTCCGGTCCGGGCCTTCACTTTGCCGCAGTGCACCAGTGGATCCTGCCGGTAGTTGCGGACCACCTCCGGATCTCGGCTGATCTTCTCCGCGTCCACCCTGGCCACCCCGAGGTCGGGAACCAGTGTCGAGAGCACCCAGGCCAGGCGTTTGAGCAGCGCCGAGCCGGTCGTTACCGCTACCAGCGGCCCGGACAACACCAGGCCGGCCAGCGAGGTACCTGGCTCGGTGGCGTACTGCAATGCGATCAGCCCGCCGAGCGAGTGGCCGACCAGGAACACGGGCAGGTCGGGATGGCGCTCGGCGGTGAACCGCACGAAGGCACCGAGGTCCGCCACGATCAACGCCATCCGCTCGAGGTTGGCTCGTCGCCCGTCGGATCGGCCGTGCCCGCGGTGGTCGGCGGCATAGGCCGCGAAGCCCACCCCAGACAGTCGAGTTCCGACGTGGGCGTAGCGTGCGGAGTGCTCATGGAGACCATGCACGATTACGACAATCGCCCGGGTTCGGCCCGAGGGAAGCCATGCCTGCCAGTACGTCGACCGTCCGGGTGCGATCTCCCGGTGGCCTTCGACGTGGCTGTTGCTCACTGGCTACCTCCTCGGGCGGCGACCGCCATCCTGGTGGACCCTAACGTGTGTCCACCGTCGCCTCTCTACCCTGGACGGCCATGACCAGCACCACCGTCATCCGGACCGCCCCAGGCGGGCCGCTTCGCGCCGTCACCTTGGCGGTTGCGGTGCTCGCCGTGGTCGCCTTCGCCGCCACCGGCTGGTTCGGGGTGTCCTGGTACCGGGCCGCGCATGATGCGTCATTGGCTCGGGGCATGGCTCGGGATGCCGTGCTGCAAGATGCCCAGCAGGCCATGGTCAACCTCAACACGATCGACTACCGGCGGGTGCAGGACGGGTTGACGCTGTGGGAGCAGTCGGCGGCCGGGTCGCTGCTCGGTGATGTCCGGACCAACCGGGACAACTACGCGCGGGCTATCACCGACTCCAAAACGACCACCACCGCGAGGATCCTTGACGGGGCGGTCGCTGCTCTCGATGAGGATCCGGGCACCGCGCAGGTGCTGGTGGGGGTCGCTGTCACGTCCCAGTTCGAAGATGGTGCCGCGAACTGCGTGCGCCGGCGGATACAACTCGACATGCGCCGTGACGGCGATGCCTGGAAGGTCGACAAGCTGGTGCCGGTCGGCGATGCCGATCAGAAGCCCGGCGCGTGTCCCGCGCCCACACCTGTGCCGTCGAAATAGCGAAGGGGACTCGGAGCTCGCATGACCATCCCGCCCCTACCACCATCCGATCCCCCTACCGACCAGGTGGCCGAGCCGCCCCGGCGTCTGACCGGGGTGGCCACGCTGGTGGGGTTGGTCGCCGCGGTGGTGATCGCGCTGGGTCTGGCGGCATGGTTCCGCGGGGAGGCCAACCAGCTGCTCGGGACTGCGGCGGCGAGCAATGACGCGCTCGTCGATACCGGTGCCACCGCCGAAGTCTCCGGGCAGGTGCGCGATGCGGTACAACGCGTCTTCTCCTATGACTTCGCCCGGCTGGATGACAATGAACGGGCCGCTGCCGGCGTCATCACCGGCTCGTTGCTCCAGGAGTTTCACAAGGAGTTCGAGCAGGTGCGCCAGCTGGCGCCTGAGCAGCAGGCCGTGGTGGTGGCGACCGTGCCTGCGCTCGCCGTGCGGATGCTTGACGGGGACCGGTCAATCGTGCTGGTGTTCGTCGAGCGGCAGGCCAAGCAGGGTCCCCCGCCGCAACCGATGCTGGGGCTCACCGTCACCGCGCAGCGGATCGATGGCAGCTGGAAGATCGCCGACGTGGCGCCGTTCTGATCGCCTTAAGGTCGTCTACCACCGCATTCGCCTCCTGCTTCGATCGGCCGAACCGATCGGGCTCGGCCGTTGATCGTGCATATCCGACCACTGATCGGACGATGCACTCTTGACGGGCGGCGTCTCGCAGGTCACTCTAAGAGCACGCTCGCGCCATGTGTGTCCTGGCGCTGGACAGTCGCCGTCCTAGCGGTTAGACTGCCTCTTTGCGCTGCCCTCCCAACATCTTCCCTGCGCTCAAGGATCCACATTCAGGCAGGGTCACTCGGGCTGCGTGAACCGCGACGTCTGTACTGGCAAGGCACTACCCCAGAGTTCGATCGACCCAGAGCACCACTACAACTGCATCAGCAAACTGCACCAATATAGCGCGTGAGCGTGGCCGGAGGAGGCCATGCGTTCCTGCGCTCGGCAGCGCTAGTGTTCGGAAGGACGCATCTTGGCAGTCTCCCGCCCGACCAAGTCCTCTGCTGCGAACAACTCCGTACCCCGTCTCCCGGGGGCTCCCGCCCGACCATCGTTCGCGAAAATTCGCGAGCCACTCGAGGTGCCTGATCTCCTCGATCTCCAGCTCCAGTCGTTCGAGTGGCTGGTCGGTGCCGACGATTGGTTCCAGCGCCGCATCGAGGCCGGTGACGACGAGCCCGTCGGCGGCCTCGCTGAGGTACTCGAGGAGATATCCCCGATCGAGGATTTCTCCGGCTCGATGGCCTTGTCCTTCTCCGACCCTCGCTTCGATGAGGTCAAAGCCTCCGTGGAGGAGTGCAAGGACAAGGACATGACCTACGCGGCGCCCTTGTTCGTCACGGCCGAGTTCACCAACAACAACACCGGTGAGATCAAGTCTCAGACGGTGTTCATGGGTGACTTCCCGATGATGACGAGCAAAGGCACCTTCATCATCAACGGGACCGAGCGGGTCGTGGTGTCCCAGCTCGTCCGCTCTCCCGGGGTGTACTTCGACCACGCGGTGGACAAGACCACCGACAAGGACGTCTACAGCGTCAAGATCATCCCCAGTCGCGGTGCGTGGCTGGAGTTCGACGTGGATAAGCGCGACACCGTGGGCGTGCGGATCGACCGTAAGCGTCGCCAGCCGGTGACCGTGTTGCTCAAGGCCCTGGGTTGGACGACCGAGCAGATCGCCGAACGGTTTGCGCATTCCGAGACGCTGCTCGCCACCCTGGAGAAGGACCACACCGGCGGTCCCGACGAGGCGCTGCTGGACATCTACCGCAAGCTGCGTCCGGGTGAGCCGCCGACCAAGGAGAGCGCTCAGGCGCTGCTGGAGAACCTCTTTTTCAAGGTCAAGCGCTACGACCTGGCCAAGGTCGGTCGCTACAAGGTCAACAAGAAGCTGGGCTTGGCGCTACCGCACCGCAACGGCGTGCTCACCGAGGACGACATCGTCACCACCATCGACTACCTGGTTCGGCTGCACGCGGGCGAGGTGACGATGCCGGCCGCCAGCGGTGGCCCGGACGCGACGGTGCCAGTGGAGACCGACGATATCGACCACTTCGGTAACCGCAGGCTGCGCACCGTGGGTGAACTGATCCAGAATCAGATCCGGGTCGGGCTGTCGCGCATGGAGCGGGTCGTGCGCGAGCGGATGACGACTCAGGATGTCGAGGCCATCACGCCGCAGACCCTGATCAACATTCGCCCGGTGGTGGCGGCGATCAAGGAGTTCTTCGGTACTTCTCAGCTGTCCCAGTTCATGGACCAGACCAACCCGCTGGCCGGGTTGACCCACAAGCGGCGGCTATCCGCGCTGGGTCCGGGTGGTCTGTCCCGGGAGCGAGCTGGTTTCGAGGTCCGTGACGTGCACCATTCGCACTACGGTCGGATGTGCCCGATCGAGACCCCGGAAGGCCCGAATATCGGGCTGATCGGCTCGCTGTCTTCCTATGCCCGGGTCAACCCGTTCGGTTTCATCGAGACGCCCTACCGCAAGGTCGTCGACGGTCGGGTCACCGCACAGATCGACTACCTGACCGCCGATGAGGAAGGCCGGTACGTCATCGCGCAGGCCAACGCGGTGCTGGGCGATGACGGCTCCTTCACCGAGGAGCGCGTGCTGGTCCGGCGCAAGGGCGGCGATGTCGACTACATCGACCCGCACGGCGTGGACTACATGGACGTCTCGCCGCGGCAGATGGTCTCGGTGGCCACCGCGATGATCCCGTTCGTCGAGCACGACGACGCCAACCGGGCGCTGATGGGCGCCAACATGCAGCGCCAGGCGGTGCCGCTGCTGCGCAGTGAGGCGCCGCTGGTGGGAACCGGTATGGAGCTGCGGGCCGCGGTGGATGCCGGCGATGTCGTGGTGGCCGACAAGGCCGGCGTGGTCGAGGAATTGTGCGCCGACTACGTCACCGTGATGGCCGACGACGGCAGCCGGCAGACCTACCGGATGCACAAGTTCCACCGGTCCAACCAGGGCACCTGCATCAACCAGCGACCGGTGGTGGCCGAGGGTGACCGGGTGGAGATCGGTCAAGTGATCGCCGACGGGCCGTGTACCGACTCCGGTGAGATGGCCCTGGGTAAGAACCTGTGCGTGGCGATCATGCCGTGGGAGGGTCACAACTACGAAGACGCGATCATCCTGAGCCAGCGCTTGGTGCAGGACGACGTGCTCACCTCGATCCACATCGACGAGCACGAGATCGACGCCCGAGACACCAAGCTCGGTGCCGAGGAGATCACCCGGGACATCCCGAACGTCTCCGAGGAGGTGCTGGCGGATCTCGACGAGCGCGGCATTATCCGGATCGGTGCCGAGGTGCAGGCCGGAGACATCCTGGTCGGCAAGGTGACGCCGAAGGGTGAGACCGAGCTGACTCCCGAGGAGCGGCTGCTCCGCGCCATTTTCGGGGAGAAGGCCCGCGAGGTCCGCGACACCAGCCTCAAGGTGCCGCACGGTGAGACCGGCAAGGTCATCGGCATCCGGGTGTTCTCCCGGGAGGACGACGACGAGTTGTCGCCCGGGGTCAATGAACTGGTCCGGGTCTACGTCGCGCAGAAGCGCAAGATCCAGGACGGCGACAAGCTTGCCGGCCGGCACGGCAACAAGGGTGTCATCGGCAAGATCCTCCCGGTGGAGGACATGCCGTTCCTGCCCGACGGCACGCCGGTCGACATCATCCTCAACACCCATGGCGTGCCGCGCCGGATGAACATCGGACAGATCCTGGAGACCCATCTCGGCTGGATCGCCAAGAGTGGGTGGCAGATCGACGGTGACCCGGAGTGGGCCTCCCTGCTGCCTGAGGAGTTGTGTCAGGCTGAGCCCGGCACCGTGGTCGCCACGCCGGTGTTCGACGGCGCTCGGGAGGAGGAGATCACCGGGCTGCTGGGCTCGACCCGGCCCAACCGGGACGGCGACCAGATGGTCGGACCCAACGGCAAGGCTCAGTTGTTCGATGGTCGGACCGGTGAGCCGTACCCCTACCCGGTCGCGGTCGGCTACATGTACATCATCAAGCTGCTGCACCTGGTCGATGACAAGATCCACGCTCGGTCGACCGGTCCCTACTCGATGATCACCCAGCAGCCGCTGGGCGGAAAGGCGCAATTCGGTGGTCAGCGTTTCGGTGAGATGGAGTGCTGGGCGATGCAGGCATACGGGGCGGCCTACACTCTGCAGGAACTGTTGACGATCAAGTCCGACGACGTGCTGGGTCGGGTGAAGGTGTACGAGGCCATCGTCAAGGGCGAGAACATCCCTGAGCCGGGAATCCCTGAGTCGTTCAAAGTGTTGCTCAAGGAGCTGCAGTCGTTGTGCCTCAACGTCGAGGTGCTCTCCAGCGACGGTGCGGCGATCGAGATGCGCGACTCCGACGACGAAGATCTGGAGCGTGCCGCCGCCAACCTCGGCATCAACCTCAACCGGCCCGAAGCGCCGTCTGTGGATGACATCGTGCAGTAAAGACCGCGTGCGGCGCGGGGGTGGTCCTCCCGCCCACCCCTGCGCCGCATGTACCGGATACGAAGCGAACGACTACCCCGCACAAATTTAAACTCTTTTTTATCGCCATAGGGATTTCATCAACATAGGGAGAAGGAAGCAGACGTGCTTGACGTCAACTTCTTCGACGAGCTTCGCATCGGCCTCGCGACCGCAGAAGACATCCGCCAGTGGTCCTTCGGTGAGGTCAAGAAGCCGGAGACCATCAACTATCGCACGCTCAAGCCGGAGAAGGACGGCCTCTTCTGCGAGAAGATCTTCGGTCCGACCCGGGACTGGGAATGTTACTGCGGTAAGTATAAGCGCGTCCGTTTCAAGGGAATCATCTGCGAGCGCTGCGGCGTCGAGGTCACTCGTGCCAAGGTGCGTCGTGAGCGGATGGGCCACATTGAGCTGGCCGCGCCGGTGACCCACATCTGGTACTTCAAGGGCGTTCCGAGCCGGCTGGGTTACCTGCTCGATCTGGCTCCCAAGGACCTTGAGAAGATTATCTACTTCGCTGCCTACGCCATCACGGCGGTGAACACCGAGGAGCGCCACAACGATCTCTCCACGCTGGAAAGCGAGATCGGGGTCCAGCGCAAGCGGCTCGCGGACCGTCGCGACGCCGATATCGAGGCACGCGCGCAGAAGCTCGAGGCCGACCTCGCCGAACTGGAGGTTGAGGGCGCCAAGAGCGATGTGCGACGCAAGGTCAAAGAGGGCGGCGAGCGCGAGATGCGCCAGCTGCGGGACCGTGCCCAGCGCGAGCTCGACCGGCTCGACGAGATCTGGGAGACGTTCACCAAGCTCGATGTCGGTCAGCTCATCGTGGACGAACTGCTCTACCGTGAGCTCTACGACCGCTACGGTGATTACTTCACCGGCGCCATGGGTGCCGAGGCGATCCAGAAGTTGATGGAGAACTTCGATATTGACGCCGAGTCGGAGAACCTGCGCGAGGTCATCCGTAGCGGCAAAGGCCAGAAGAAGTTGCGGGCGCTCAAGCGGCTGAAGGTCGTCGCGGCATTCCAGATTACCCGCAACAACCCGATGGGCATGGTGCTGGACTGCGTCCCGGTGATCCCACCGGACCTGCGGCCCATGGTGCAGCTCGACGGTGGCCGGTTCGCCACCTCCGACCTCAACGATCTCTACCGACGGGTGATCAACCGGAACAACCGGCTCAAGCGGCTCATCGACCTGGGCGCACCGGAGATCATCGTCAACAACGAGAAGCGGATGTTGCAGGAGGCTGTCGACGCCCTGTTCGACAACGGTCGCCGCGGGCGTCCGGTGACCGGCCCCGGAAACCGCCCGCTGAAGTCGCTGTCGGACCTGCTCAAGGGCAAGCAGGGCCGGTTCCGGCAGAACCTGCTCGGCAAGCGGGTCGACTACTCCGGCCGTTCGGTCATCGTGGTCGGTCCGCAGCTCAAGCTGCACCAGTGCGGTCTGCCCAAGCAGATGGCGCTGGAGCTGTTCAAGCCGTTCGTGATGAAGCGTCTGGTGGACCTCAACCATGCGCAGAACATCAAGTCGGCCAAGCGGATGGTGGAGCGGCAGCGTCCACAGGTGTGGGACGTCCTCGAAGAGGTCATCACCGAGCACCCGGTGTTACTGAACCGGGCACCCACTCTGCACCGGCTGGGTATCCAGGCATTCGAGCCCCAACTGGTCGAGGGTAAGGCGATCCAGCTGCACCCGCTGGTCTGCGAGGCGTTCAACGCCGACTTCGACGGTGACCAGATGGCGGTGCACCTGCCGCTGTCGGCCGAGGCGCAGGCCGAGGCTCGCATTCTGATGCTGTCCAGCAACAACATCCTGTCCCCAGCCTCGGGTCGTCCACTGGCGATGCCCCGGTTGGACATGGTCACCGGGCTCTACCACCTCACCAAGCTCCGTGAGGGCGACGTGGGTGAGGGTCGCTCGTTCTCGTCCCCTGCCGAGGCGTTGATGGCGCTGGACCGTGGCACCATCGGGCTGCAGGCCAAGATCCGGATCCGGCTGCGCAACGTGGTGCCGCCGCTGAATGAGCAGGCCCGGCTCCGGGAGACCCAGGGTTGGGTGCCGGGATCGGCATGGATCGCGGACACCACTGTGGGTCGAGTGCAGTTCAACGACCTGCTGCCCGAGGACTACCCGTACGTCAACGACGTGCTGCCCAAGAAACGGCAGGCTGCGATCGTCAACGACCTCGCCGAGCGATACCCGATGGTGGCCGTCGCTCAGACGTTGGACAAGCTCAAAGACGCCGGTTTCCACTGGGCTACCCGCTCCGGTGTCACGCTGTCCAGCTCCGACGTGGTGGTGCCGGCCACGAAGCAGGAGATCCTCGACCAGTACGAGGCCAGGGCTGACCAGGTGGAGAAGCGCTATCAGCGCGGGGTGCTCTCCCGCGACGAGCGCAACGGCGAGCTGGTGAAGATCTGGACGCAGGCCACCGACGAGGTCGCCAAGGCGATGGAGGCGAGTTTCCCCGCGGACAACCCGGTCTTCACGATCGTGTCCTCCGGGGCAGCCGGCAACATGACGCAGGTCCGCTCCCTGGCCGGAATGCGTGGCCTGGTCTCCAACCCCAAGGGGGAGTACATCCCGCGCCCCATCAAGGCGAGCTTCCGTGAGGGCCTGTCCGTGTTGGAGTACTTCATCGCCACGCACGGTGCGCGCAAGGGGCTGGCCGATACGGCACTGCGAACCGCCGACTCCGGATACCTGACCCGTCGCTTGGTGGACGTCTCGCAGGACGTCATCGTGCGCGAGCACGACTGCGGCACCGAGCGCGGGATCCAGATGCCGGTCGCTGAACCCGGACCGGACGGTGCCCTGATCCGGCACCGTTACGTGCAGACCAGTCTGTACGCCCGTTGTACTGCCGAGACTGTGCTGGACGACGTCGGCTCGGTGATCCTGACGCGAGGCGCGGACCTGGGCGACATCGCGATCGATACTCTGCGGTCGGCTGGTGTCCGGCGCGTCAAGGTGCGCTCGGTGCTGACCTGCGAGGCGGCCAACGGAGTATGCGCGGTGTGCTACGGCCGCTCGATGGCCACCGGCAAGCTCGTTGACGTGGGCGAGGCGGTCGGTATCGTGGCCGCGCAGTCCATCGGTGAGCCCGGCACGCAGCTGACCATGCGCACCTTCCAGCAGGGCGGGGTAGCCGGTGACGACATCACCACCGGTCTGCCCAGAGTGGCGGAGTTGTTCGAGGCTCGGGTGCCCAAGGGCATGGCGCCGATCGCCGATGCCGATGGCCGGGTGCGGATCGAGGACAGTGACAAGTTCTGGAAGATCACCATCATCCCGGATGACGGTAGCGACGAGATCGTCTACGAAAAGCTGTCCAAGCGGCAGCGGCTTGCGGTGATCACCGTCGATGGCACCGAGCGCTCGGTGGCCGACGGCGACCACGTCACCGTCGGGCAGAAGTTGCTCGAGGGTGTGGTGGATCCGCACGAGGTGCTGCGCGTGATGGGACCACGGGAGGTACAGCTGCACCTGGTTCGCGAGGTCCAACAGGTGTACCGGTCCCAGGGTGTGGACATTCACGACAAGCACATCGAGGTCATCGTCCGGCAGATGCTGCGCCGGGTGACGATCATCGATTCGGGCGCCACCGAGTTCCTGCCCGGTGGGCTAGCCGAGCGCGGCGAGTTCGAGTCGGAGAACCGTCGGGTGGTGGCCGAGGGCGCTGAACCCGCCTCGGGTCGTCCGGTTCTGATGGGGATCACCAAGGCGTCGCTGGCAACGGAGTCGTGGCTGTCCGCGGCATCGTTCCAGGAGACGACCAAGATTCTCACCGACGCGGCGATTCAGGGCAAGAGCGATAAACTGCTCGGGCTCAAGGAGAATGTGATCATCGGCAAGTTGATCCCGGCCGGTACCGGGATCAACCGGTACCGCAATATCGAGGTACAACCGACCGAGGAGGCCCGGGCCGCCGCGTACGCGATCCCGTCCTACGACGACGGCTACTACTCGCCCGACGTCTTCGGCACCGCGACCGGCGCAGCCGTCCCCTTGGACGACTACGACTTCGGCCGCGACTACCGCTAACCCAGTTGGTCGCCCTTCAAGGACTAC
>DATEMN010000422.1:0-3648 GCA_035275565.1 Pseudonocardiaceae bacterium
TACGGCGGCACGGTGAACGACGCCCTACCGGCGGTGGTGGCCGCGTTGTGGGGCTGTCCTGGTACCGGGACAGCGCATACGTCGGCCTGTTCGTCGACCCGGAGGGTCTGCTGGACGTGCAGCGGCTCGCCGAGGCCATCCAGCCCGCAGCCAACGCTCTGGACGTGTGACCGCTTTGCGTCCGGAGAGCTACCGCCCGTGATCGCGCCAGGCTAGGCTGATTTCGTGCCGACTTTCGATGCTGCTGCGGTGGACTGCCAAGTCTCGGTTTTTCGGGAGGGGTTGCTGACCGCCGTCGGTCACGACCTCACCCTGCAGGTAACGAGCTTGTCCCTAGACGTGAAAGCCGACGCGATCACCGCCGACTTCGACGCGGGCTCGCTGCGCGTGACGACCGAAGCCGTCTCCGCATCCGATCGTAAGAAAATCGAGCGTAACGCCCAGGACACGCTCGAGACGCGGAGGTATCCGACGATCGGGTTTCGCTCGGTGTCGGTAGTGCGTGACGGCGATCGTGCCCGCATCGAGGGGGATCTGACACTGCACGGCGTGACGGCACCGATCTCTGTCGAAGCACGCGACGACGGCAAGAACTGGCACGCCAAGATCATTTTGGACCAGCGCAAGTTCGGTATCAAGCCGTTCTCCGCGATGCTCGGCGCGCTCAAGGTCAAGCCCGACGTCGAGGTGGACATCAGCGTCCCGCATCCCTGACCTCTGGGTGCACGTCGTCGCCGAGGGCGGACAGGGTACGCGGATCGAGCGCACCGAGGACCAGCTGCCTCCGTAGCCACCAGGGGGATGCGGTGAACAGCGCGCCCATCGCCGCGGCACTACCGCGGACGTCCTCGCGGCCGGTGAGATAGGCCCAACGGTGTCGCTCGGGGAGGGCGAAAAACACATCGAAGAAGTTCGGGACCCGGTGGGGTGGGAAGCGCAGCAACGATTCGAGGCTGCGACGCCGCAGGGTGTGCACCGCCAGTGCGGCTGGACTCCATACCGTCCGCCATGCCGCGGCGCTGGCCGCCGCTGAACCGCCGCGCTGCAGCGCGTCCCGCACAGCCATGGCCAGCCGGGGGGCCAGCCGCAGCGACGCGGCCACACTGTAGCCGGTTGCCGGGTGCACCAGTGGACTTGCCGCCCCGAACGGCACCACCGCTTTACGCCAGTCCGCAACCGCAGGGAGTGGCCGGTCCACCGGGATGCGCACCCGCTCCTCGCCGCCGTCGGGCACGGCGATGCGGTGGTGGGCCAACCGGGCGTGTAGCCGGCGACGCAGCACCGCCAGTCCGAGCCCCGGACGGCGGGCCAGCGAGGTTTCCTCGAGGAGCACTCGATCCGACGCCACCGGTATCGCATAGAGGAACGTGGGCCAGCCCGGCTCACCGTGGTGCGGCCGCCAGTCCATGAACAACGCAGTGCCCGGAGTCACCAGTTCCGCCGCGGCGTCGGCATCGACCAGCACACCCACCGCGGTCTGCTCAGCAGGCGGCCGGCGCAGCGTAGCGCCGAGCACGGAGCGCGCCGCACCGGTCGCATCGAGCAGCACAGCTGCCCGCCGGTGGCTGCCATTCACGTCGACGGTGACCCCATCCGGATCCGGGCGGGCATCCCGCACCCGGCCCTTCACGACTCTGACCGGTGCGGCGGCAAATCCGTCCCGCAGCGCAGCGTTGTCCAGCACCACGTACTCCCAGCCCAGCCGGTGCCCGATGGTGCCGATCGCCTCGCCGCGACCGGTGGCCGCCACGGCCGTGTCCACGTCGTCGGGCAGCTCCCCCCGCCAAGAGCCGTACGTGGCCCGCCACGGCCGGTCCGGTGCCGGATCCACCAGCTCGGTGTCCAGCCCCAGCCACGCGCACGCCGCCGCCACCGCCCATCCCGCCGGACCCCCCCCGGCCACCAGCACATCGATCACGGGTGCACGCTAGCGCGCACCCGTGAGTGGCAATGCGAGCTGTAGCCCGTGAGGATGAGGACGTGCGTCGTCGGACTCTCGTCACCGCCACCACGGTGGCGGCGTTCGGTAAGCTGGTGAAGGGTCTGGGTGAGCTGACTGAATTGGCCCTACCGACCGACCAGCCGCTGCCGTTGCGGCTGAGCATGGCACACGTGCACACGGTGGAAGCGGTCACCGAGCAGTTGCTGGGGGTGGCGCGCCAGTTCGGCGGGCAGGCCGACCTGTTCGGTACCGCCGCCAAGTTGTACGCGCGGTGGCTGAAGGTGCCGGCCTCCGAGGTGGTCAAGACACGGCTGCGGGTCGCGTTGGCGGAGCTGTAGACCGAGACAGGCTACGTTTACCCACGACTCCGGAATGGACGGGATCGGCTGCTTCACCCGCGCACTGCGGCTGGCCGATGAGGACAGGGACGGTTTCGGGATCGCCAACGCGGCCTGGAACGCAGCGCTGCCTCGCCGAGGCACACGAGGGGTGGACGCCCCGGGATGCGCGCGAGCACGCGGCCACGGATCGGGCCACCGCGGCGATTCAGCTGAACCTGGGCCGGTTCGACATCGCGGAATCGTTCGCCGCGAGCGCGGTGCGCACTTACGAGGAAGCCCACGGCAGAGGCCGGATAAGTGCGAAGCTCCTCCTCGCCGAGGTGCACGTACGGGCCGGGGAGTCCCGTGGGCTGCTGTTGGCCCGGCAGGCCATCGAGGCGGTGAGCACCCTGCAATCCGTCGCCATACGACAACAACGGCTGGTGCCGTTGATCACCGCGTTGGAGGCCCGGCCCGGCAACGAGGCCAAGGAGATCGCCCGGATCGCACACCAGGTCGCCGCGACGCGGGTGTAGACCCGTCTCGGGTACTTGCCGATGCGTATCGCCGTAGCGTGTCGTCATGAGCCGGACCCGGGAGCTCGCCGCTGGTGGGCGGGCGGTAGAGGTGGAGCCCGAGCGGCTGGCCGGATTCCTGGACCGGTTTGCCGCTGGGCACGGCGGCGCTGTGGCCACCACGGTCACACCGCAGCAGGTGGGCGTCGTGGCCGTGGATGGCTGGACGGCGTCGATCCCGGTGCCCTTCGGCCCGCTGCCGGCGCAGTCCGGGCAGCGGGACGGCATCGCGGTCGACGACCTGGTGGCGCACCTCATGGTGGCCCGCACCCTCGGGCTGCTACTGGTCCGCCTGGGCGGGTACAGCGTCGGTACCGCCCGCGCCGGGGTGGTACTGACCTCCAGTACCGGCAGCCGGCTGGTGCACGGTCGCACCGCGGCCGGCGGGCAGTCCCAGCAGCGTTTCGCCCGGCGCCGGGAAGGCCAAGCCCGAATGGCGCTGCAGGCCGCCGCAGACACCGCCGCGCGGGTGCTGTTACCGCGTGCGGCGGAGCTGGATGCCGTCGTCCTCGGCGGGGACGCCACGGCGTTGCGCAGCCTGACCGCCGACCCACGACTGACCGTGCTGCTTCAGCGGGCCGAACCCCGCGTGCTCGACATCCCCGAACCCCGCCGCGCGGTGCTCGATGAAGCCGCTCGCCGAGCCCGCTGCGTGGAGGTCCAGCTGCGGGCGTAACCGACGCCGGCCGAGCGGTACGGCCCGCAACGCGCGCACCCGGACCGCGTGGGCTCCCCGCTGGGCGGGATTCCGCAGACCTGGAAATCTTGCGATAGGGGAGAGCCGCCCGCTCCCGAGGATGACCCGATCTGA
>DATEMN010000423.1:0-2099 GCA_035275565.1 Pseudonocardiaceae bacterium
CCTGACCGTGTTCTGGCTGCAGGACACGGTCTACGTGGGTCTTGAGACCGTGTCCTGCAGCCAGAACACGGTCACCGTAGCGGGGAGCGGACGCCGAGGAGGACGTCTTCCCAGGTCGGGATCGTGGTGCGGTCTTTGCGGGCGCGTTTCGGGGGGTGTGGGGACTCGGCCGGGTGGTAGGGGGGGCCGTCGTCGGGGACCGCCCTGGGTTGCTCGGTGACCTGCTCCTCGGGTGGCGGCACCGTGCGCAGCTGTGTCGCCGGTTGCGGATCGATCAGGCCGGTGGCGTGGTCATCGAGCGCGGTCACGGTGCCACCGTGCGCCCCTGGATGAAACGTCCACTGCGCCCGGTTCTCCGACCGGCCAGCCCGCCAGTGCAGCTGGACGACCCACTTACCGTGCTCGCCGCGCCAGGAGTCCCAGGTCACTGCTCCCAGGTCGTGACCCCGCCGGCGGAAGGTCTCGGTGATGACCTCTTCCAGAGTGCGCACGTCGGGCCCGTCGGAGCGCACCGGGTGCGCCTGCTGGGCCAGCATCGCGGTGCGGGATCGCTCTAACAGCACCGGATAGGCGAACCGCTCGATCCGTTGGCTGGAGACGCCGGCGGCGGTGGCTACCTGCTCGACGGACGCTCCGGCCCTGATCCGGTCCTGGATCTCACGCGGTCGCATCTGGCTCTCCAGCTCGATCTCGGACTGACCGAGGCGAGGGAGATCACCCCGTACCGCTGCGTGCAAGCCGTCATCGACGGGTAGGGCGAACCGTTCCTGCGGCTCGCCGTACCGTTGCGCCACCGTCTCCAGGACGACCGTGCGGCCGTCGATCCCCAGACCGACCACCCGCAGCGCGCGCATCCTCACACCTCCTGCCCGTCACCGTAGGCCGGTGAGCGGCCGCACCGGGGGAGGCGCGCCTGAGCTGTGAGTGGGAAACACTGTTATGGCACCGAACGCCACTCACGGGCGCAGCCGTTCGACGACCCAGTCAATGCACGCGGTCAGCGCGGTGACGTCGTCCGGTTCGACAGCCGGAAACATCCCGATCCGTAGCTGGTTGCGGCCGAGCCTCCGGTATGGCTCGGTGTCCACGATGCCGTTGGCCCGTAACACGGCGGCGACGGCGGCGGCGTCGACGCCGCCGTCGAAGTCCACGGTGCCGACGACCAGGGAGCGCTTGGCAGGATCGGTGACGAAAGGTGTCGCGTACGGCGAGGACTCGGCCCAGGAGTACAGCCGCGAGGAGGAGTCGGTGGTGCGCGCCACACACCAGTCCAGTCCACCGCGAGCCAGCATCCACTCGATCTGGTCGACGAGCATCAGCAGCGTCGCTACCGCCGGGGTGTTGTAGGTTTGATCCTTGCGGCTGTTGTCCAGCGCGATGGTCAGCGAGAGGAACTCCGGCACCCACCGGCCCGATGAGCCGATCTCCTGCACCCGCGCCACCGCGGCCGGGCTGAGCAGCGCGATCCACAGCCCGCCGTCGGAGGCAAAGCATTTCTGCGGCGCGAAGTAATAGACGTCGACGTCAGCAGCGCGGACCGGAAGACCACCGGCGCCGCTGGTCGCGTCGATCGCCACCAGCGCGCCCTGCGACCCGGCGGGCCGGCGCACCGGCACCATCACCCCGGTCGAGGTCTCGTTGTGCGCCCAGCCGATCAGGTCGCAGGAGGAGTCGGCGACGGGCTCCGGGGCGTCCCCGGGCGGGGCCGAGACCACCACCGGGTCGACCAGGAACGGCGCGCGCGACGTGGCGGCGGCGAACCTCGCGGAGAACTCGCCGTAGGTCAGGTGCAGCGAGCGCTCCCGGACCAGGCCCAGGGTAGCGACATCCCAGAACGCCGTGGTACCTCCGTTGCCGAGGACGACCTGGTAGTCCTCGGGCAGCGAGAACAGCTCGCGCAACCCTGCCCGGATCCGCGCGACTAGCGACGTCACCGGGGGCTGCCGGTGCGAGGTGCCCATCACCGAGGCGGTGGCCAGCGCGGTTAGTTGCTCGGGTCGAACCTTCGACGGGCCGCATCCGAAGCGCCCATCGGCGGGTAACAGCGCGGTGGGGATGGTCAGCGTGGCGGTCTGGGTCATGCGAAAGCTCTCCCCTTA
>DATEMN010000424.1:0-4261 GCA_035275565.1 Pseudonocardiaceae bacterium
GCCCGCGCGAGCACGGCCGCCAGGCCGCGCGCAGCGAGCGGGATCGGCCCGAGCGGGCACGCGAGCTGGTGTACCAAGTCAACCAACGCGTGCGTCGCCGTAGGCGGCGCCTTGATCTATATAGAGGCGTATTCGGCAGCATCGCGGACCGGACACGCTGAGTGGTCGGCCACGGCGAAAAACCCGTGGGCACACGCTCAGACAACGTGCGGTCGCTTCACCAGCTGGGCTAGGTTGACAGCTGGTGAAGCCGGACTTTTTCCGACGTGTTCAGTTCAGTTCGACAACGAGGAAGATCGTCAACGCCTCGCCACTGCGGTTTCACGCGCTGTACGCGCAGGCAACCTCGATCCGGTGCCTAACCCGGCGAACGGTCACTGTCGGTCGACCATTCCAGTAACAACGGTCCACAATATTAACATCCAACTCCATAGGAGTTGCTTGTCAGATCAGCTCTCACTCACCAGGCAGTTCATAGACTAACGGGGTTTCACCCCAGCCCGACGAGGCATGTCGTGGTCGGCTTCCGGTTTTTGGGCAGGCTCACGCAGGGACCCGCGGTCAGAGCGACCGACCGCCGCCACTCGCTACGCCTAGATGTGTTGACCTCGACGCGAAGTGCGTATGTGCAGGTCAGGTGCGCTGTCGTTGCGCTGTGGTGCGAGCACCATCCACGCTACGCCCGTCAGAGCTGACCCGCGAGCACCAAACTTGACTCAATTTTACCGACTTTGCCGGACCTAGCCGTCTAGTTCGTAGTGGTCGGCGGCGAGGATCATGTCGTTGAATTCGACGGGTCGGTTGTTGCTGTCGTAGGCGATTCGGATGATGAGGAGGACCGGTGTGCCGCTGCTGAGCTGGAGCGCGGATGATTCCGCAGGGTTGGGCATTCGTACGCTGACGATTTCTGTGAAGTGTGTTGGTCCGTGGCCGAGTTCGTCCAGTCTGGCGTAGATTCCTCCTGGTCCGGTGTCTTCTTGTTCGATCGCGGTTCCTCGGACAAGGTCACCGGGTAGTCGTGAGACGGCGATTTGTACCGGGCGGTCATCGGCGAACATCAGCCGGTCGCGGATCAGGACGTCAGTGTGCTGGTCAAGGTTGAGGTACTGGGCGGTGCAGTTATCGGCGGTCTCGTGGCGGATCTCGACCTCGACTCGTGGGGTGAAGCCGCGGTGGGTGGCGTCGGTGAGGAAGGTTCCCCGGCCGGCCTGGCGCTCGGATGTGCTCAGTCGACTGCGGCTGAGGCGTTTGGACGTCACGGTGTGGTCGAACAAACAAGCCACGGCCGTGTTCGGCGACGATCAGGCCCTCTGAGCGCAGCTCGGCGATGGCTTGTCGAACGGTCACTCTGGACGTACTGAACAGCTCGCTCAGTTCCCGTTCCGAAGGCAGCTGCGTGCCCGGCGCGTAGGTCCCCTCCCGGATCCGTTTTCGCAGCTCGTCAGCGACCTGACGGTATGCCGGTACGCCGCTGGCTCGATCTATCCGGGGCTGTGGGTGCCGAACTGGTCATCCGTGGCCTTGACCTGTGGCGTTGCTGGGCGGTGGCCGTGGGGCATGATCACCGATTGTGGTGGTTCGACTGCTCTATCTGGCACTGTTGCATCGGCGGATCACCGTGAGCGGGCAGGCTGGGCTGATGCGTCGTCGTCTTGCCCGAGTGCCCGCGCCGAGGTCTGGCTTCGCCGGTTTCCGCTTCCCACCGGATGTGATCATGATCGCGGTGCGCTGGTACTTACGCTACGGACTCTCCTACCGAGACGTGGAGGAGCTGCTGGCTGAGCGTGGCATCGAGGTCGATCACGTGACCATCTACCGGTGGGTGCGGCGGTACGCTCCCCTGCCCATCGACGTGGCATGATCCTGCCGGCACGCCCCCGGTGATCGGTAATTCGTGGATGAAACGTACGTCAAAGTCGCCGGGCGGTGGGTGTATCTGTACCGGGCGATCGATCAGTTCGGCCAGGTCATCGACGTCCTCGTCTCCGAGAAACGGGATCTCGCGGCCACTCGCCGGTTTTTCACCCACGCGCTTGAGCACAGTCCACGCCCAGCCGAGGTGAGCACCGACCGGGCGGCCACGTATCCGCGCGCACTTGATGAGCCGCTGCCCTCCGCCAGCCATATCACCGAGCAGTATGCCAATAACACGGTCGAAGCCGATCACGGCCGTCTCAAGGCCCGACTGAGGCCGATGCGGGGTCTCAAACACATGCGCTCAGCCCGAGTAATCAGTGCAGGACACGCCTTCGTCCAGAACCTACGCCGCGGTCACTACGAACTGGCCCTCGACCTCGACCCCAACCACCGGATCCCAGCAGCGTTCACCGAACTGGCCCTCGCCATCTGAACAAGCGCACAAACCGCGACCGACCGTGCCCGCCCTCCCGCTAATGCAACAGCACCTGTCTGGATGCCAGCGCGCCGCAGGCGAAGCCGTCAGCGAGGCTCAATCCGCACCCGCGGCGTGGGCGCGGCGATGGTGATCTTGATCTTCCGCTGCCGGTTGGCGAGCGTGTCCCTGCGTTTTGCAGTCCAGTGCTTCCAAAAGTCCTTCCAGAACGAGACGCGATCCGGCGACTCCTGGGGGGTGGCGCCCTGCACGATCGCGACGAGACCAGCGAGGAGGAGCACACCTACCGCCAAGAACAGCATCCACGGGGGCCTGCGCGACCGCGAGCAACCCGAAGATCACACCGCCACCCACAGGACGGTGACGGGGCTGGTGCTCGACTTTGGCAACAGGGGGTTCACTCGATCTCCCTGGCATCGGCGGGCTGCTGCTGCCTTTCCCGGGCCCACTTCGGCGGCTCAACCACACCACGCTCGACGGCGCCGGCGCCGGCGCCATAAGCCACGCCAGCTCTCCCCTGAGTCAACCGCGCCAATCGTGAGGACGGAGAGGCGGCCGTGCGGTCGGCCGATTTGGACGGACATGGGACGGCTCGGGACGTCACCAACGTCATAGAGCCGGCACACGGCAGAGGTGTTCACGTCTAGTGGTCCGGGGGAAGCTCTACCTCGGTATCGGTGCTGGTGGTAGGGCCCGCTTGATCCGGCTGGCTGCCGGTGAAGTGAGCAGCCACTGGTGCTGTGGTCCGGGCAGCGCACCGGTCCCCCATCAACCCCGGTGAGAGGAAAGTACCCATGCCCGCGGCGGTATCGCGACTGGATGGTGACCGGTGGTGTGATATCGAAGGCACGCGTCTTGGCCTGTTTTGCTGGGTGGAGCAGGTCGAAGAGGCTCCCGAACCTGGGGCTCTGCCTTCCCGGCTGGGTCAGCGGGGCGAGGTGGTCGGCCGGGGTCTGGAATCGCTTTTTGTGCGTTTCCCAGATCATGCGGTGCTCAGCGTGCCGCCGCAGATGCTGCGCCTGCTTTCCGATGCCACTCCGGGCGAGTGCTGATGTCCACGCTAGCGGCCAAATCCGACGATGCCGCAGTTCTGCTGGTCTCGATCACCCTTAACCGCGTGACCGAAGGAAACGTCACCCAGCGGGTCGAGAACCATCTCGCCCTTCGCGCGGCCGGTGCGCGCGATGTCCGGTTGCCCGCGAGCAGCGTAGAGCCGGTTGATGGCTTGACTCCCACCTTGCGAGTAGCTGGGCCGGGCGATTCCGACGCCGATCATGGGCACCCGGCTGGCCGGTGCCAGCAGCAGCGCGGGAGCACTATCCAGTCTGAGGACACGAGCCTGCCCATTCGCGTACCTGGTGCGCACCTGCATTTCCAGCTGCGCTGCCCGCCCGCGTGGGCCGGTTTCTCAGGTCAAGCGGGCAGTCAGGCATGAGGCGGCTTGAGTTAGCAGCACATCTCGACGGTGGGCAGCAGATGGCTCTGCCCGCTGCGGTGGAAGAGCTACTCGTCAAGGTGGTCACCAATGGATTCACGCTGTATTGCTGCGGGCCTAAGGATGCACCACGGGCGCTGGTGGCCTGCTACGAGTGGCCACAGTGCGTGGATCTGCTCACCGTCCGCGACTTTGAGCCCAAGGGGTCATCACCGCCCGGGTGCCCACAGCAGAACTTCCGGTGGATATCTTCGCGCCTGACGTCGTGGTCTGGGCTTATGAGGGACCACCACAGCACGCGGTGCAAGCATTGCTGGAGTTGATGCACCCCGAACACCCCGATGCTCCCACCACCAGCTACCCAGCACCCGCGCGCTTGCGGGTTCCCCGCGCCCAGCAACGCCCGATGACGATCCGGTTCCCGTTACCCGGCTGCGCCAGGGTGCGGGCTGAGCGGCTCGCCACCGCGATCA
>DATEMN010000425.1:0-15028 GCA_035275565.1 Pseudonocardiaceae bacterium
CGCGGAGGTAGTCCTCTCCTCGAGGGGTGGTGGCCGCTGATGCGTGCCACCCCTCAGTCTCAGACGCAGCAGCCTCAGACGGCAGCGGTCTCAGAAGGCGGAGAAGCTCGTGCGCCACGATGGCGCGTCGCAGTCGACCTCGGCCGCACCAACACTCGGTGCGAGCATCGCCGGTCCAGTATGCCCGACGGTGATCGACACTGCCCGATCGGGGTCGCCACTCTGTGCCGGAGAGAACCAAGGCACCGAAGAAACCAGGCCACCAAAGAGGGACAGAGCGCCGAAGAGGGACAGGGCGGGAAGGGGAACCCGGTGCGGGTTTGTTATCGCCAGAGTGGGTAACTATTGGCCAGAGTGGGTACCTATTGATTGCCCGGAGCTCGGTCGACCAGGAGGATGGTGTTGAGATGACAGACACCCGACGACTTCCGAAACCGGTCGCGAGTGAGTGGGATTGGCAGCTCAAGGGAGCCTGCCAAGGTCTCAACAGCAGCGTCTTCTTCCACCCGGACGGGGAGCGAGGGTCAGCGCGTGCCCGCCGCGCCGACCAGGCTAAGGCGATCTGTCAGGGTTGCCCGGTTTTGGAGCAATGCCGCCGCCACGCGCTGGCCGCGCGGGAGCCCTACGGGGTTTGGGGGGGCCTGACCGAGGAGGAACGCCGAGAGCTGTGGACCGATCGGCGGCCGTTACTGGTGAGTTGACGGGCGACAGCCCGACCCCCGGCTCCCGATTCCAGATCGCGCTGCGGCGACAATGACACACTGCACGAATGACGCACGTGGTGGTTGTCGGCGCAGGGTTGGGTGGCCTGCGCACTGTGGAGTCCCTGCGCGCGGCGGGGTTCGCCGGCCAGATCAGCCTCGTCGGGAACGAGCCACATGAACCCTATGACCGGCCCCCGTTGTCCAAGCAGATTCTCGCCGGGCAGTGGCCTGAGGAACGGGCCGTGCTCCATCGCGGCGAGCTGGCCGATCTCGATGTCTCGCTGTACCTAGGCAGGTCCGCGGTCGGCGTCGATCGTGCCGCTGTGGAGCTCGCTGGCGGCACCAGGCTGTGCTATGACGCGCTGGTCGTGGCGACCGGGGTGCTGCCACGACGTCTACCCGGCCAACCCGACCACCCGGAACTGCATGTGCTGCGCACGCTGGAAGACTGCCGGGGACTGCGGGACTCACTCTCCCGAGCCCGTTCGCTACTGGTGGTCGGGGCCGGTTTCATCGGCGCCGAGGTTGCCGCCACCGCCCGCATGGCCGGCCTCGAGGTGACCATGCTGGAGGCGCTGCCGGTGCCCTTCGCCCGAGTCCTCGGTGAGCAGATGGGCGGGTTGTGCGCCCGGTTGCAGACCGATAACGGGGTATCGGTGCGGTGCGGGGTGCGGCTGACTGGATTCGCCGACAGCAAGGGAGGGATCGCGGCACGGCTGGCCGACGGGAGCATTGTGCGGGCTGACTGCGGCGTGGTCGGGGTGGGCACCGTCATCGACGGTCGGTGGCTGGCCGGACTCGAGATTTCCACCGAAGGTGGGCTGCTGTGCGATGCCAGCGGTCTGGTAGAGGGAACCGGCAACGTCTACGCGGTCGGCGACATCGCCGCTTGGCGGCACCCCACAGTCGGGGACCGGCCGCGTATCGAGCACTGGACATCGGCCACCGAGCAGGCCGCGGTCGTCGCGCAGCGGATCGCCGGGAGGGCGATCACCCGGCAGGCCGACGCCGTGCCGTACTTCTGGTCCGACCAGTACGGGCTGACGCTGCAGCTGGTGGGGCGCTGTGATGTGGGAACTTCCGTCGAAATGCTGCACGACCCTGGCGTGATCAAGGGTACAGTCGCCGGTTATTTCCGCGCGGGGACTCTGGTCGCGGTGCTGGCCTTCCACGCACCGCGGTTGCTCAACCGCTACCGCAGGCTCGTCGCCGCCGGTGCCGATGAGCGAGAGGTTCGGGCCACCGCAGCCGAGCTCAACTCCCGGTGACGAGTCAACTCGTCGCTGGGCACCGAGTTTCCTCAGAGGGAAGTTCAAGGCTGATGAGATAGGCGATCCCGGCCTCATCGACGCAGCCAATTCCTTGCAAGAAGGCAGTGTGCTGGGTCCCGTCGAAGGTCAGCAGGCGTGCTTTGAGATCGCGAGCGAGGTTGACCCCGGCCTGGTAAGGGGTAGCGGGATCCTGCGTCGTGGAGATCACCATTACCGGTGGCAGACCGGTGGTCTCCGGGTGGTGGGGTCCGCCGGTAGGCGGTACGGGCCAGAAGGCGCAGCTATCAAGGGCGGGAGACGGTGGCTGTCCAGTGTCCAGGAATGGCGCGACGCTCCGGTATTGGGCATCGATACCGCGCGCCACGTTCCGATCTTTGACGGGCGGATTGTCGACACACAGGACGGCCTGGAAGGCATCCATCTGGGTGGAATAAGTCCCGTCGGGCGAGCGGCCGTTGTAGAGATCGGCAAGGCGCATCAGGACGTCTCCACGGCCTTGGACGAGTTCCTGCAGACCGCTGTTGAGCGGCGCCCACAACTGGGGCACGTACAGCGCTTGGACGGTGCCGATCGTAGCGTCACTGTAGGACAGCTTACGCCCATCAGACACTCCCACCGGTTTAGTGATCAACGGGCGGACCAGGGTTTGGAAGGCATTCACAGCCCGGCTCTTGTCCTGACCCAAGGCGCAGTTAGCGCGACCTGCGCACCAGGCCGCGAATGCGTCGAAAGCTTGTTGGAATCCTCGACCCTGGTCGATTACCTGGGAAACCTGATCCTGAGCTGGATCGAGGGCGCCATCGAGAATCATCGCGCGCACATTGCCTGGGAAGTATTCGGCGTAGCTGGTACCGATGCGGGTACCGTAGGAGTAGCCGAGATAGCTCAGTTTCGCATCACCGAGGGCCGACCGCATAACATCCAAGTCCCGAGCGACTTCGCGGGTGCCGATATGCGCGAGCACGTCGGTCCCGGTACGGCTGACACACCCGGCGTCGTTGGCCTTTTCCCTGCTCTCCGTCCGCTCCACCCCCGCGGGTGAGGTGTCGACGTTGAGGTCCATCAGGCGTTCGGCGTCTCGCTCCTCCGGGGTACGGCAGAGAATCTGCGGTGTGCTGGAACCGACACCGCGTGGATCGAAGCCCACCAAGTCGAACCGCCGTCCCAGCTCATTGGTCTTGATCTCGTCGGCCAGGCCGGCCGCTGCACTCATGCCAGAGCCACCAGGACCACCCGGATTGATCACCAAGGAACCGATCCGGCGCGCTTGGTCCGACGCAAGCCGGCGGAGCAGACCGACCTTGATCACCTTGCCGTTCGGTGTGGCGTAGTCCAGCGGCACCTCGAGGTAGGTGCACTGCAAGCTGGGGTCGGCATACGCCTCCTGGTCGCGTGGAGAGGTCGCGAACGGGGTGCAACCGGCCCAAGACAATGCCTGACCATAGAACCGTTCCAACCCCGCCGGAACCACCCCGGCAGGTCCTCGCTGCGCGGTACTCCCGGTGGCCGGCGCGCACGCCATCGTGATGGACACCACCGCCGCGACGACCAGCCCGACGGGCAGCAGATGCGCACGTTTCCTCACCAAGACCATCCCCCTACGCCCGTGTCTGGTCGCCCCAACCGATCACCCAGTGTAGGCCGCCATGTGCAACCAGTCACGCAAAATGTGAGCTTTCCCCACCCACCTCCGGATGACTCGCCCAGTCGGATGTGGACAGGCCCCTCGACGGGAGCGGAACCCCCGTGCGCCCTAGCATTCGGCCCGTGGCACATGACGGAGGGCATCTCCTGACGCGCGCGCATCGCCCAGCAGAAGGACTCACCCGGCGCGATGTGGCCCGCGTGCTGCTCAGCCTGCCAGCTGCGGACGCTCTGCGGGCAATGCCGGCATTGCGTCGCGAACTCCTCGCAGCCCGCAACCCGCTCTCGGCGGTGTTTTGGGAGTCCGCCGAGTCCGTCTTGGAGCGGATCGCCGATGGCGCGGCCACCGTCGGCGAGGTGCACGGCTGGCTTGAGGCGACCGGGACCGAACCGACCGCGATCATCGGGCTGCATGTGTGGGAGGACGAGCCGGATCGCACGCCGCTTGCCCAGGAGCTGCATGCGCTGCTCATCGAGCACCTGGAGGAGCGGCTCACCGCAGGAGACATCGACCCGGACCGGCTGCTCGCCAGCGACCCGGCGGCAACCCGCGACTACCAAGCATTGCAGGAACGCTGGATGACCTCGCCGTTGTCCGACGGCCGGGTACCGATGACTGAACTGCTCAACGAGGCGGACGATGACTTCGTCGCCGAGTGGGACGCCGCCGAGGAAGCCGCCTCGGATGAACTGCGGGAACTTCTCGCTGAGCTCGGTGAACGCCCGCGGCCGGACGCTGAGCTGGCGGCCACCTGCCAGGTCCTGCGCAGCGCGCTACAACGCGGCGGAAAAACGGCCGGCCTGCTCGCCGCCAGCGGTGGAGTCGATCCGGGCAACCTGCACTCCGATGACGCCGAACTGTGGCTCAGCCTGGCCGCAGGTGTCGTCGATCCAATGGGCGAGCCACCCGAGGATACTCTGGACGACGACCTGTCGATGATCGCTCTCGATCACGAGGAGTGGCTGGAGGCCGTCGCGGCGCTCGCGCGCGGCGGCCCAGGGACTCCCGCATCCGCCGAGGACCTCGCCGAATTCGTTGCGGGACCCGACGACGACGATATCGAGGTGCTGGCCGGATGGTTCACGACCGTCGTGGAACTGTGGCAGCTGCTCGGTGCCGTCGACGACGTCGAACGGCTCACCCCACTGGGCTGGTGGGGTATCCCCGAGGCACTGCTGCATGCCTGGCGCCCGCGCGAGGATTAGCACTCACTCAGTAGCGCCAGCGGTGCGCGGCTACGACGTCGTCCAAGGACCGGTCGGCGGCCCAGGCCGCATCAGACCGGCGCACCGCGAGGAACGCACCGAGCAGCGGCTCACCGAGCACCGCGGTGAGCCGTGCGGACCCGGTAAGCGCCACCTCCTGCTCGGTGGGCGTGGCCGGTAGGCGCGTCAGGCCGGAGGCGGCGAGGTCGGGCTCGCTCCACCCGCCCGGGTCGGTCTGAATCGGCTCGCCGGGATCGACGGCGTCGCGCAGCCCCGCCACCCCGGCGGCGATCACCGCAGCCAGCGCCAGATACGGATTGGCCGAGGCGTCGGAGACCTTGAGCTCGACGTTGGCGTGGCCAGCACCGAGCAACTCCGAACCAGGGATATAACGCAGCGGCGCCTCGCGGTTCTCCACGCCCCAGAATCGGTAGGCACCAGCGAAGTACCCGGGGCGTAGCCGGCTCAGTGACGGCACACTGGGTGCGGTGATCGCGGCCAGCGCGGGCAGGTCCCGAAGCAGCCCACCCAGCCAACCGGCGCCGTCCGGACCAGGGCCATGCTGGGAGCCACCGGCCAGCAAGTTGCGTCCACCGCGCCAGACCGAGGTATGCAGGTGCCAGCCGTTGCCCATACCCGCAGCCGTGAACAGCGGCGCGAAACAGGCCCGCAGACCATGCGCCCTGGCCGCGGCGTGGATGGTCTGGCGGGCCAACACCTGCCGGTCGGCGGCGGTGATCGGATCGGACGCGACGATGCTGATCTCCACCTGAGCCGCCCCGTATTCGGCATGCAACTGGTTGACCGGCACCCCGTTGGCCGCCAGATCGCCCAGCAGAGTGGCCACGAACCCGTCCACTGCCAGCAAGGCGTACGCGCTGTAAGCAGGACCCTGATGCGCAAGCCGGGGCTCACCGGAACCACCAGAGTCGTCGGCATAGGTGAGCACGAACTCCATCTCGTAGCCGGCCTTGATCTCCAGCCCCTCGGCGGCGGCCGCCTGGACCTGGGTTTCGAGAACGGCACGCTGGTCGTAGGGCCAGGGTGAGCCGTCCGCCGTGATCTGCCGCCCGGGCGCCCAGGCCAGGGCGCGCTGCCCGGCGAGTCGGGTCACGCCGCGCAGTTCAGGTATCAACCGAACATCACCGGACGGAGTGGATAGGTCCGCATGGGTGAAGGTGATCGCGTCGTGGCTGTCGAACACCGCCAACGTCGTGGAGACCCCAACCCCCCGCTTCGTCACCTGCGGCAACGAGTCGACGGGCACCACCCGAGAGCGCGGGATCCCGTTGTTGTCCACCCACGTGATGGTCACCCCGACGACACCGTTGGCTGCCAGCTCCAAGGCCAGCGCCCCCGCATCGACCATGTTCGTGCTCCCCCCGTTCGCGCCTCGATCATGATTGCGACCAGGCTAGCGGTCAGCGTGCAGAGCTCGCCCCCGCTGCGGCACGGTCCGGGCGCCGCCAGTCAGTGATTTCGGGAACACAACATCGACGGCATTCGTCTGGAACACTGGAGCCCTAGGGTCCGATGTAAGGGTTGACGGGTCGATCCCGCCAGCTAGTTCCGCAGCCGGTTCGACCTGGTCTGGTCGCGTCGACCAGACCAGGACGGAGGGAGAAGCCATGACCAGCACGCTCACCCGCCCCGAGTTGACCGCTTCCGACCGTTGCGACCGATGCGGAGCCGCCGCTCGCGTCCGGGCCGTGCTGCCCTCCGGGGGAGAACTACTGTTCTGCAACCACCACGCCCGTCAGCACTCGACGAAACTCAAGGAACTCGCAGCGGATCTCCAGGCCGACACCTGACATCGCGCGCCCACATCACCCAGGCCATCCGGGGCGGTACCTCACGGGTACCGCCCCGAGTCGTCATTCAGTGACCGGCTGCGAGTCGCGCGACAGCGTCCAGCAGCTGATCCACCTCGGCCGCAGTGTTGTAGAAGTTCACGCTGGTCCGCACCGCGCCGCCGCTCTCGCGCAGCCTCAACGCCGCAGCCAGCTCCCAGGCGTAGGCGTACCCATGCCAGCAGTTGATCCCCCGAGCCGAAAGTGCCGCGGCGACATCGGCAGGGGCGCTACCCGCCAGCCGGAAATACGCCGTCGGAGTGCGCTGACCGGGTGGCCCGTAGAGCGTCACACCCGGAGTGGCTGCCAAGCCCGCCACCATCCGGCTGCCCAACGCGTCCGCGTGGGCTTCGGCAGCGCGACGGGAGACCGCCAGCCGCTCACGCCGAGTACCACAGGCGGTGTCGTCCAGACCCGCCAGGTGCCCCACTGCGGCAACCACGCCAGCCAGCGAGGCGAACGGATTGGTCCCCAACTCGAAACGCTCCGGCACGGTGGCCGGAGCTGGCAGCAACCGATCCGGGTGCAGTCTCTCCAGCAGTCCTGGGTCTGCGGCAACGACCGCCGCCAGGTGGGGGCCCGCCCACTTGTAGGCACTGGTGGCATAAAGGTCCGCACCGAGCGCGGGCAGGTCGACGTGGGTGTGCGCAGTGTGGTGCACCCCGTCCACGAAACTGACCGCGCCGGCCGCACGCGCGGCAGCCGTGATCGCTGTCACCTCGGGACGGGTCCCGACCAGGTTGGATGCGGCGGTCACGGCAACCAGCCTGGTCCGCTTGCCGAGCAGTGCGCTGACTCCGTCGACCGGTAGCTCGGTAGTCCGCGGGTCGACGGCCGCAGTCCGCACAGTGACCCCTGCTCGGCGGGCCGCCTGCACCCACGGCCGGATGTTCGCGTCGTGGTCGAGTTGGGTGACCACGATCTCATCGCCGGTGCGCCAAGTAGCCCCGAGCACGGCAGCGAACCGGTAGGTCAGCGCGGTCATCGTGGGACCGAACACCACCCCGCGGGGGTCGGCCGCACCAACCAGATCAGCCACCGCGCTGCGAGCCTGGGCCACGATCTCGGTGCCACGGGAACTCGCCTCGAACGGCGCACCCTGGTTCGCCACGCCAACCCGGTAGGTCTGCGCCACCGCATCGATCACCACCCGCGGCACCTGAGTCCCCGCCGCCCCGTCCAACCAAGCCCGCCCATCCCCCAACGCCGGATACTGATCTCGCACCCTAGACACGTCATACCCCATGACCGACCGCCATTCGGAGCCGAATCGCTATCCCAGACACCGCGCTGAGCGCCATTCGGAGCCGAATCGCGGTTTCGGGAGAAACCTACTGCGAGCGTAGGTAGGTGATGCGTTCTGTGAGCTGTTCGGCGGTGGCGGCAGGGGTGGGAGGACCGCCGCAGGCGGTGCGGACCTCCTGGTGGATGACGCCGTGCGGGCGGCCGGTGCGGTGGTGGGCCAAGGCGACCAGGGTGTTGAGCTCCCGGCGCAGCTCGGCTAGGCGTTGCCGCACCGTCGGCGGCCGTGCCGGCATCGGCAGGGCGGGGGTCGACGCTGACGACGTGCGCTCGGTAGCCCGGGCCAGCTGCTGTTCCTGGCGGCGGCGCAGCAGCGCCCGCATCTGGTCGGGCGCCAGCAGCCCGGGCAACCCGAGGTAGTCCTGCTCGTCCTCGGTGGTGGCGAAGGCGGCCGTGCCGAAGGAGGAACCGTCGTAGATCACCTGGTCCAGCTCGGCGTTGGCGCCCAGCGCGGTGAACCCACGCTCCTGCTCGCCGGGCTCGTCCCGCTGCGCATTGGCCTGCGCCAGCGCATCGTCGTCCCAACCCTCTTCAGCCCGGTGCGGCGCACCCAGCACATGGTCGCGTTGCTTCTCCAGTTCACTGGCCAGCCCCAGCAGCACCGGCACGCTGGGCAGGAACACCGTGGCGGTCTCGCCGGGCCGCCGGGATCGAACGAACCGGCCCACCGCCTGAGCGAAATACAGCGGGGTGGCCGCTGAGGTGGCGTACACCCCGACCGCCAGCCGGGGCACATCTACACCCTCGGACACCATCCGCACCGCGACCAGCCAACGCTCGTCGGAGGCTCCGAACGTGGCGATCCGCCCGGAGGCCGACGGGTCGTCGGATAGCACCAGGACGGGCTCCCGCCCGGTGATCCCCCGCAGGATCCTTGCGTAGGCCCTGGCGGCGGTGTGATCAGTGGCGATCACCAAGCCGGCCGCATCGGGCAGTGCCCCGGCACGTAGCTGGGTCAGCCGGGTGTCCGCAGCGGTCAGGACTGCGGGGATCCACTCACCCGCCGGATCCAACGCTGTGCGCCAGGCCCGGGCGGTGTGCTCGGCGGTGAGCGGCTCTCCCAGCCGCGCCGAGTACTCCTCCCCCGCGCTGGTCCGCCAGCGGGCCTCGCCGGAGTAGGCGAGGAAGACCACCGGTCGCACCACCCCGTCGGCCAGCGCTTCGGGGTAGCCGTAGGAGTGGTCCGCAGCGGAGCGCAACGCCCCGTCGGCATCCGGTTCGTAGCTGACGAACGGGATCGGCGTGTCGTCGCTGCGAAACGGCGTGCCGGTCAGCGCCAGCCGGCGTACCGCGGGGGTGAACGCCTCCCGCACCCCATCACCCCAGCTCTTGGCGTCCCCGGCGTGGTGAATCTCATCAAGTACCACCAGCGTGCGGCGTCCCTCGGTGCGCACCCGATGCAGGGTCGGGTGCGCTGCCACCTGGGCATAGGTAACCGCGACGCCATGGTAGTCACGTGAGGTGGCGCCTACGGTGTTGCGGAATTCCGGGTCCAGTGCCAAGTCCAGCTCGGCGGCCGCCGCCGCCCACTGATGCTTGAGATGCTCGGTGGGGGTGACCACAGTCACCTCGTGCACCGTCCGATCAGCCAGCAATTCGGCGGCCACCCGCAAGGCGAAGGTTGTCTTGCCGGCTCCCGGGGTGGCGACCGCGAGAAAATCCTGCGGCGACGTAGCCAGGTAGCGGGCCAGCGCCCGGCGCTGCCAGGCACGCAGCGGCCGGTGCGAAGAGGTCGTGATGGCGGCGATCTCGGCGGGTCGGGACACAGCGTGTGATGCACTCCTTTCGGTCGAGCGTGCACGCTACCCGCCCGGCGGGTCAGGCTGCGCGCAATCCGGTGAATGGACCATCCTGGGAGGCGACATGGATGCCCCCGCTGACTCCACCACCGACCGGGCGGTCCGGCGCGGCCCACTGCGCTTGATCGCCCGGACTGCCGTCAAGTCCTGGGACGACAGCTTCGTCGCGATGTCCGCGCAGGCGGCGTTCTGGATGACCCTGTCGTTGCCACCGCTGCTGCTGGGACTGCTGGGCAGCCTCGGGTTCGTCACGAGCTGGTTCGGCCCGACCGCGGTCGAAGCAGCGCAACGGGAGATCGTGCGGTTTGCCACCACCGTGTTCAGCGCCGACGTAGTCGATCAGATCATCCGGCCGACAGTGGGTGACATCCTCACCCAAGGCCGCGTCACCATCGTCTCGGTCGGGTTCGTGCTCTCCCTGTGGGCGGGCTCGTCGGCACTGGCCTCCCTGGTGGATTCGATCACCGCTGCCTACCGGCAATACACCGTGCGCCACCCGGTGTGGCAACGAATCTTCGCTCTGCTACTCTACGTAGTCACACTGATCGGGTCAGTGCTCGTACTGCCCTTGACGGCGTTAGGCCCGGACCTGATCCCCGAGCTGCTCCCCGAGTCCATCCGACCCACGATGACCCAGCTGGTCGGCATCTTCTACTACCCCGGGCTCGGCGTTGCGCTGATGCTCAGTCTGGCCACGCTGTACAAGGTGGTGCTACCCAACAAGCTGCCGTGGCATCGCGGATTACCCGGCGCCCTGCTGGCAATGGCGGTATTCCTGGTCACCAGCACCGGGTTGCGGCTCTACATCGCGTCGGTGTCCGTCACCGGCTACACCTACGGGGCACTGGCCGCCCCGATCGCGTACCTGCTGTTCTCGTTCTTCATCGCCATGGCGATCGTGCTCGGCGCCGAGTTCAACAGCGCCATCGAGGAACTCTGGCCAGCCCATCCGACCCGGCGGGATCGCCGGCGCGAGCGACGGCGGGAGATGGCCCGCCTCACGGCTCGCGCCCGGGGCCTCGAGCCGCCCACCATTCTGGACGGCCGCACCAGGGGGACGTTCTTACCCGACGCACCGTCACCCGCTGGCACCAACCACGCTCTCGAACTGCCGCGCAACGGGGCTGGCTCCGGCGACACCAACCCGTGCTCAGCCGCTGAGTGACCCCGAGTACAGCACACCGGTCGCCATCTCCCCGCAGACCCACTGCCACGACCCGCGCCAGCAGCCAGGTTCGAGCTCTGCGGCTGCCCGCAGACCGGACGGTGTGACGCGCGACGGTCATCGAGATGGGTGCCGGTAGCGACGTGGACGAACCCGCGCCGCTGCGCGAGACGGTGGGGGGCACAGGGATTCAGCCGGGTGCATGGTCGACCATCCTCGCATGACCGGGCAGTTGGCGGGCCGCGTGAGATAGTCGGCGCCGTGGCCACCCCCCGGATCGACGACGTCACCGGTATCGCACACCTTGACCTCAACCGTCGATGTCGTACCGCAGTGCCGGAGGTGGTCTTCGCAGAGGGCAAAACCGAGGAGCAGACGTTGCAGCTGCTGGCCGCGCAGCGCACGCCGAACCCGAGTTCCCCGCGCTGGCCACCCGGTGCCCGGGAGAGGTGCCACAGCGGGCACCAGGTGTCTTTCCGACCGAGTCGGTGCTGGCCGACCCGGTCGGGCGGACCGTGATCATCGGCGCGCTGCCGCCGGCCCGCGGGCTGGTCGCGGTGCTCACCGGGGGCACCTCGGACCTGCCGGTCGCACGGGAGGCGGGCCAGGCGACGTTAGAGCGGCTGCTGTCCAGCTATCCGGACACCCGGATCTCGGTGCTGATCCGGCCCCGTGGTGGGCGCTGTGCAACCGACTGGCTCACCGCGCTGCTGCCCAACCTCGACGTCGTGATCCACGGCGCGTCCACGGTGTCCTTCGATCCGCCGGTCGACGAGGCTTTCCGCACCAACGTCGCGGGCGTGGCGACCCTCTACACAACGCTGGCCGCCGCCGGTGGCTCGCCGCATGTGGTGCACGTGTCCACCGCCTATGTTGCGGATACCCGCTAGGGGCTCGTCGCCGAGGTGGCGCTGGACCACGAGGTGGACTGGCGGCTGGAGTTGGAGATGGCGCTGGCGGCGCGGGTAGAGGTGGAGCGGGATTCCCGGCGCCCCGAGGTGCCCGAACCTCCCCTGCCACGGCACTTCGTGGTGTCCTGCAGCAGGGGGTGCTCAAGCCGGTGATCTGGAGCCAGATCCGGTCGGTCGTGCACGGCCGGGAGTACTTGGACGGCGTTCCGCGGGCCGGCAATCTTCGTCGCCAACCACTCCAGCCACCTGGACACTCCGTTGGTCCTCGGTGCCCTGCCACGACGGATCAGCGAGAACCTCGCGGTCGGTGCGGCCGCCGACTACTTCTTCGACTCCCGAATCCTCGCCGTGGCCACCACCCTGCCTTCCCCGTGGAACGGCGCGGATCCCGACGGAGCCGCAGCCTGGCCGCCGAGCTGGTTGATGACGGCTGAAGCCTGCTGCTCTACCCAGAGGGCAGCCGTACGGTGGACGGCTGGCTCACCGCGTTCAAGCTGGGTGCTGCGCAACTGTGCGCCATGAAGGGGATACCTGCGGTCCGATCGCGCTACGCGGCACCTTCGCCGCGATGC
Organism: Pseudonocardiaceae bacterium; assembly: GCA_035275565.1. Taxonomy (GTDB): domain Bacteria; phylum Actinomycetota; class Actinomycetes; order Mycobacteriales; family Pseudonocardiaceae. The sequence goes on from DATEMN010000425.1 coordinate 12,425, forward strand.
CCCGCAGCCGGCGTTGGCGCGCTTTGATAGGCCCTGGGTCACCGTCCGGATCGGATGACCATTGCACATCCGGGTGGACGAGACGGTGCCCGAGTTCCGCATCAGACTGGCCGCGCCGTGGCCACCCTCTGGGCCGAAGACGACCTCAGCTGGTATCGCGCCTGCAGGCGGCGACCGACGATTCGCTGGCGATACCCACCAGCTCTCGCAGCATCCTCCCCACAACCGCGGCGGGCCAACCCGCCAACAGCCGCGACACCGCGCCCTGGCGCCGGATCTGGGAAGCCACCCGACCACCCGCCGACAACCAATCCCCCCAAGTCTGGGCCGACTGATCCCATGCCTATCCACATTCTCTCGGGGGGTGGTAGCGGTCAGGTGCCCTTGGGGAGGGATTCGTAGATCTCTTTGCACTCCGGGCACACCGGGGAACCGGGCTTGGGCGACCGGGTCACCGGGAACACCTCGCCGCACAGGGCCTGCACGTACGTACCCATCACCGCACTCTCGGCGATCTTGTTCTTACGCACGTAGTGGAACATCTTGGGGGTGTCGTCGCCGGTGGTGTCGGTCCCCTCAGGACGGGTATCGACATCAGGCAACGTCTGCGTCGGCGCGCTCACTCCCCCATAATGCCGCACCCGGCTCGCACTGCGACAAGCATCCAGGTGGCTGCTTGGCGGGGTCAGGTGGGGTTGCGGGTCTCTAGTTCGCGGATCGGGGAGGTGGGGTGCAGGGTGTTGACCTGCTCGGTCTTGCGCGGGGCGCGGTCGTTGGCGATGAGCACCGCCATCCAGGGCAGCGGTATCGAGAGCACAACGAAGCTCAGAGCGAGCCACCAGGTCTGGTAGAACACCCCTGCCAGGATGAGACACGGGATACGGGCCGACATCAGGATCGCGTACTTGCGCCGGCGCGTCGCGTACTGCTCGGCGTAGGAGGGCTCCGCCGCTGTGATGAGGACAGGGACGTCGTCCGACCGGCTGCCGTGACCATGTGGGTCCCGCACGACATCACCTCCCCCTCCCTTGATACTCCTACTTCTTCGTTTTAGCCGCCTTCATCTGCTGCTTGTACTCCCGGACCTTGGCCAGCGAAACGGCGTCCGTCACGTCGGCGACCGAACGGTAGACGCCCTCCTCGCCGTAGCAGCCTGACGCCTCCCGCCAACCCTCCGGTTGCACGCCACGCTGCTTGCCGAGAAGTGCCACGAAGATCTGCGCCTTCTGGATCGCGTAGCCCGGCAGGGCAACCAACCGTTCGAGCAGCTCATGCGCGTCTGGGACATCTCGCCACAACCCCGCGACATCGCCGTCGTAACGCTCGACCAGTGCCTGGCAGATGTGCTGCACTCGACCAGCCATCGCCTTGGGGTACCGGTGCAACGCCGGCTGCTTCGCGAACAGGTCCGCCAGCGCCTCCGGCTCGTAGTCGGCCAGCTCGTGAACATCGAGACCGTGGCCCAGGCGCTGCGCCAGCTCGTACGGTGCCGCGAAGGCCCGCTCCATGGGCACTTGTTGATCGAGGAGCAACGCCAGCAGCAACGCCAGCGGGTCTCGGTCCAGTAAGGCGTCCGCTGGTGCGTTCTGACTCAACACCAAGCTCACCGGTGGCCTCCTCGCAGTACGGGTGCCTCGCTAGGCTACTGAGTCAGATTTCCGTCCCGACCTGGCCCACCACTTCGGTAAGCTGGTTCAGCCCATCTTCGCGACCGGGTTCTTCTTAGCGTCATCCTGCGCCGCGGTCGTAGCGCTGGTAGCGACTGACGCGATCACAGGAATCATACTCTTGATGAAATCCCGCTGGGTCTCCAGGATGTGCTCGAGGAAGTCGAAGTAGTTGTCCACAACCTCCATGGTGCTGGGAACTCTGCCGTCCGAGATCGGCAGCGAGCCGACGAACTTCTTGACGCTGTCTGCCCAGATCTGCAGCGGGCGGGTGGTGTCGGCGATGGTGTCCTGCGTCGTGGTCATCGTCATTCCTCACTCTCAAGGGTTCATCAAGTACGATCACCAAAGTACGCATGCTTGATAACTATGTCAATCGGCGGCGATGCTACCGGTTCCCACCCTCGACGAAGCTGCGATACACCCCGAGCAGCGCCTCACGCTGGGCCTCGGTGAGCCGAGGGTCACAACGGATGCTGTCTTCCGTGCCAGCCGGCTGATCGGGAGGGACGTCATCCGCCACTGGCTGCACCCACCCCGCCTTGATCAGCAACTGCTCGGTAGTCAGCCCGAGCGCATCGGCAATGGCCCGCAACACCGTCAGCGATGGCTGGTGCAAGCCCCGTTCGACCTGGCTGAGGTAGGCGTTGGAGATCCGGGTCAGGGCCGCCATCTCACGCAACGATAGATCAGCCAGCTGCCGCTGCGCCCGGATGAACGCTCCCAGCGCACCCAGCTGGGCCTGCCAGGGGTCGGGCACCATGCCGTCGTCATTCGCGCTCGCCATGGCTCACATCATCCCGCCAACGGCGGCTGCTCTCACCTCTGGCGCACGTAACGGCCCGGGGCGTCCTCCAGCGGCGGGTACCTCGTGTTGCCCATCGGAGGCGGGTCCTGCCGCGTGCCGGCATGCTCGGCGATCCACGGCGTCCAGTCC
>DATEMN010000426.1:0-8023 GCA_035275565.1 Pseudonocardiaceae bacterium
GTGTTGATGGCATTCCGGCGGTGGCGTCGCCCGCCACGCCGCACGACCTCTCGCTCCGCGAGAGTCGGTCGAATCGCAAGGCGTGGACATCATCGACTTGACCGTCAATCGCCCATGCCGAAGTCAGCAAGCGTCGACGACTCGCTTCTGACCGCGAGACCTGGCCGGACACGTGCTGCTCGCCCACCACCTGCACGGCCGTCTGAACCTGCCGCGCCTGCTGGCGACTGCGTGTTCCTGGCCGCCTGCGGGGTGGATCCATGATCTACGGTCAGCCCAAGATCAGGTCAATATCAACGATCGGCATTGATGGGTATTGGTTCGTGTCGATCCCCGGACACGTAAACCCCCAAAGAGATCATTCACATGCTGGTTGATCTCGATGGTGGGTCTCTTTCCAGCCTCGGCTTCGAAATTTGCCCGCCGGAACCATTCTTCTTCCGGGTCGGCCCGGTCGGCAACGGCAGGATGAGCTGACCGTTGCCCAGCATCTCGTCAGCTGCCCAGTCTTCCGAATCCAGCGCCCGGTTCTCTGGTTCGGCGTCATCCGGGGCAGGGTCTTCGAGCGTCACTGTCTCCGCGTTCGGGGCGATCTGGGCGGCGCTGCAGGACGAGGTCGCCCGGACCGGGTCGGGCCGCACACGATCAGCATGTCCCGGGCCAGCAGATGAACCGCCACCTGGCCGGCGTCAGCACATCCCGCCAGTTCCTTGCCGCCCGCAGCGAGGACTTCCTCGACAACGCGCGCTTGCGATGAGTAGACCCAGCGCGGGCTGTCCGCGTTAGCCGGGTGCGCGCTCGTGTGGCCCGACGAATTCATCCAGTTCTCGAAGTTGACTGCAGACGCTGGAACAGGACTATCGGCTGCAAACTGATGTCGCCGTCGAACTGCGAATTGGGGAAACTGCGCTTCCGCGTACAGCCCTCTTTGGAAGCTGACCGAACCCGACGTAGGCAGTGGTGCTCTTAACGAAGGTGCTGTCCTCATCGTTGAGCAGAACCGGCACGAACTCAAAAGGTTGCGTGCCCTGTTTCTCCGCCTCAACTAAGACGTTGGCTGCCTCCCGACGCCGTGCGCAGCGGTCAACATTTGCGATTTTGTCGAAGTATAAGCCTGCTTGGGGGTCCAGTACAGCCACCCAGAGGTTCCAACCCTCCGGAACCTCTCCGGTCCCTCGTACTGTCACGCAACGAGGAAACCGTTCAGATAAACGGTCAACGACTATAGAATCAGCCGACGGATGATCTTCGCTGGTCAGCGCTTTCGTCAGGTCTAGAGTTCCAGCCGCTCCCGCTACTGCGCAACGTGCGCCTATGAGGCCCGTTTCACCGAACAGGCGATTCCACCATCGATCATCGCGCGATGGATGCGCTGCGATCTATTTGGGCCATGCTCGTTCGCGTCTTGACCATCACTTGTCACGATTTTGCAAGATAGCCGTGGTGGTAGGGCAAGATAGCCGTGGCGGTAGGGTGCCGAGTGGTCATGTCCTTGATCTGACCCAGGATCACCCCAACGTGCTCGGTTCGAGCCCGTCCGGGCCGCCCCCGTCACTCACCGGCCCACCTTATCGTCGAACGGCACAGCGGATCCGGTCGTGCCCGCGTCAAGGGGACAGAGACCGTTGTCGCGCAGGAGGCCGGATGCGTTTCGAGGAGTTCGCGGCGGCGCGGTCACCCGCCCTGCTGCGGTACGCCACGCTGCTCAGCCACGATCCGGAGCAGGCCCGGGACCTCGTCCAGGAGGTACTGACCCGGGCCCTGGTCAAGTGGAACCGCATCGAGCGGGTGGACGAGCCGTACGCGTATGTGCGCCGCATGCTCACCAACGAGTACCTGTCCTGGCGTCGCCGGCGGCGGGTGGCGACCGTGCCGCTCACCGGCGCCCACGAACGGGCCGTCGAGCAACCGGCCAACCCCGGGGACGACCTGTGGAACCTGCTGGCCGAGCTTCCTCGCCAGCAGCGAGTGGTGCTGGTGCTGCGCTACTACGAGGGGCTGACCGACAACGAGATCGCCGACGTGATGCGCTGCCGGGCGTCGACGGTCCGCGCGTACGCCAGCCGAGCCCTGGCCACGTTGCGCGTGGAGATCACCGCCGAGACGATCCGGAACCAGCAGGAGGCACAGCTGTGAACACCGTTGATGATCTGCGCCGGACCCTGGAGGACCAGGCCGGCCGGGCGCCGGACGAGCGCGGACTGATCGAGGACGCCCGTGCCGGAGCGGCCCGGATCCGCAGGCGGCGCCGGGTGACCGCCGCGGCCGGTACCGCCGCCGCGGTCCTGGTGTCGGCCCTGGTCGTGCCGTTCGCCGTACGTCACGAGTCCGCGCCACCGATCGCACCGGCGGCACCGTCGGCATCAGCCGCCCCGGCCGGCCCGCGCCGGGGATCGGACCTGACCGTGGGTCTGGCTCCGGGCACGGGACTGACGGTCTCGGCGTACCTGCTCGGCACCAGCAGCCAGTACCTGGCGGCCGTCCGGGACGACGGGATGAAGTACAACCTGAACGTCGCCAACCCCGGCACGTTCGGGCGCGGCCCGGTCAAGGGGTCGGTGCGGGTCCGCGTGGGTGACCGGGACGGGTGGTACCTGGCCCGGCCGGCGCCCCGCTGGATGTACTCGAAACCCACCACGGAGCACCTGCTGACCTTCCAGACGCGGGACGGCTTCGGGGTGACCTTCAGCAGCGTGTCCGGCAAGGCGGACCTGCTCGCCACCGCGCGGGCGATCCGGTTCGTCCGGCCCGCCCCGCCCAGTGGTCCGTTGCAGCTGGGCTGGACGCCGGACGGGCTGGTCCCGACGTCCGTCGAGGTCTTCAACGATAGAAAGACCGAGAGCATCCTGCTGTCTCCGCCGGTCAGGAAACCTGCGGAGGGCACCCGGATCTCGGTGCGCGCGGAGTCCGCGTCGCCCGGCTGGCTCGCTCGCTGGACCTGGGGGACGCCGACGCACACCATCGCTGGCTACCAGGCGTGGTACCGGAAGTTTCGGGTCGGCCCTGGCGAGGCCCCACACGCCGTCCTGGGGGTCAGGGCCGGCGATTGCGGGATCGGCATCCAATCCACCGGCCCGACCAGCTTCGCGGATCTCGAGCGGCTGGTCGGGGAGGCCACGATCGGCAGTTGCACCAGTCAGGACGGCTGGGGCCCCGTCGTGCCCTAGCACGCCTGTTGGTCGCGGCGACGGCCATGGCGGCCGGCGCGGTGATGCTCGTACCAGGGTGGTGGTGGGGCCGTGCCGCCCGGCTAGTCCCCGCGTAAGGCTGGCGCTGGGCGCCGCTTCTGCTCTTGGTGACCGGCCTTGTCATCAATCAGCGTGAACGTCGTCGGCGGGTCGCTTCGGCACCGACTGCGACGGCTATCAGGCCCAGCTGGCGGCTGGACTGGGCGGGCGGTGCGTCCCGTGGCAGGCGATCAGCTCGCGGTGCCACGCGCAGCAAAGTTGCTCGGGGGGTGACGATGTCAGATGCTGCTGACGCCTGGGCCGCGTGACCCAAGTTGTTTCGCTGATTCCGTCGCCTGCTGAGCCTGGAGTTGTTCACGCAGTTCGACGAAGAAGTTCCCGATAGGCGTCAGGCGCACTTTACCGATGAGATTCTCGCTGTCGCGCAGCTCGGCGATGTTGAAGTGTTCCAGGTAGCCGTGATCGCGCAGGAATCTCAGGTCGCGCGGCATCGCGTCGTTGTCGCGGAACAGGTACTCCTCGCCGGACCGGCTGCGGTGGTACAGCTGCGACAACATGGTGAAGACGTACCAGGACATCGAGTACAGCACGAGCTGAACGATGATGTCCTGCTGGCGGTCTAGCTTCTGCTCCTGCTCCGCCACCTTCGCCTGCACCTCCCTGAGGCGCACGCTGCCACCTCCCGGGAACTCGACAAGTTCAATGGAGGACGCGAGCCACGGCAGGACAGCGACGATGACGAGGATGAGGATGCCGGCCTGCACCTCGACCCCGCGCAGAACCACCAGGGCGAGAGCGGCGACGGCGACGCAGGAAATGAATATCTTGGGCCAGTTGTCTTTCCCGCGCATCGCGGGATCTCCTCTCAGTGCGTGTCACCGCGATTGTCCTGTGACACCGGCCGCCGACGCTGACTATGGTCTTGCATCCGATAGTGCGGGGATCGCCGGTCGAGGCACGGGAAAGCACTTCTGTCGTCGTGGAACCTGTGGACCTTTTGGGACTGTGGAACTCACGGCTACCCTCTGCTGCTCACGCCTGGATACATCGAGGGTTGCGTTCGCGAGGTAGTCCCTGTCCAGGGGTCTCGAAGACGCGGTCGACTGACCGGTCATGTTCCGCGGCGGCGCGGCGCCCACGAGACCAGCGCGGTGCTCGGTGGCCGACGCGGTGAGCAGCGCGCCTCGCCCCTGCTCTTGGTGCTACCTCAATCAGTGGCGATCGAGAAGTCGATGCAGGCGGGGTCGGTGCCGTCGCCGCTGATCTGGGGTGCGGCGCATGACGTGCGCTCTTTGACGGGCAGGTCAGGAGTCTGTCAAGAACGCATCCTTTCCCGACCTCCGGTAGGCGGAGAGCAGCAGGAACGCCTCCATCCAGACGCACACCCGTCCTGGTGCCCAGCGAGGAAGCGCTTTGGAGCGTCTCAGAGGGGAGCAGGTTGGTGACCCGGGTCAGGCGGCGAAACGCGTACATCCCAGAATTGCTCCCCACAGGGACGCCTGGCCATCGCGGCTGACCTGCCGATCTAGTCAGGCGGACCTACTCAGACAACCGCGAAACGAGCATCACGGTGGCCAGCAACCCAGTACGGGCCAGTCTGGCAAGATCACGGTGACCTCGCGAAGGCGGCGTCCGCCCGTGGGGGTTCGTGTTGGTGGATCGACACAAACCGATCCCCAATTGCCCGATTCAGCTGACCGTTGGGAATGGTTGGTGGCGGGAGATCGACAAGAACCAATGCCCGATCCCTCGCCGGCCTGTCGACGATCATTCATGTCGGATGAGGGAAGGGCCGCCAGTCCGGCATCTGGCGAGCGCGCGGTAGTGCTCGAAGATCGGGAAGGTGAGACCGAACTGGTTGCCGTAGAACGCGCGTTGCGGTCCACCGATGACGACGCCTTCGAATCCGCGCCGGGGTTCTTCAACGCGACCAGTAGTTCGTTAGCGCAGGGCCGGCGTTTCCACGGCAGCGAGCGGGACGTACCGATATCGAAGAAGTCGGCGGCGATAGTGTCTCTCGCGGGCTCGATGAGCCCGCGGGCACGAGTGAACTGCCAGTTATAGGACGCTTGTGGGTCTTGGTTGTCTTGGGTGGACACCCGTCCGTAGAAGGCGAATCTCATGCGCTACTCCCAGGTGGCGGAGGCTGCCGGTCGTCAGTCTGGTCGCGCCCCGCTGCGGCTCGTTGGACCAGCCGGAGCAGCGCGCGAGCGACCGCTGGGCTGAGGATTGGGTCGTGCTGCGGGAGCTCGACTCGTAGGTCATGCAGCGGTCGGACCGCTGCGGGCGCGGCAGCGTAGCGTGACTCATTCGCTGCCTGGGTCGGCTTGTCGTCTGTGTCGCCGGGCGTCAGGTCTTTGTCGCGCTGCCCGGCCGCCGTGTCGCGGGTGACAGGATCACGTCGCCGGTTCTGTCGTGCCTCGTCAAGATCACTGTGGTGGTTGTCGCGGGGTGTCACGGCCGTCTCCCCGGATGACCGAAGATCACCAGCGTGGTGTTGGTGATCTGCCGCGGGGTGTCAGGGCCGCTGTCGCGGCTCGACGCGGTCGTGTCGCGGGTGGTCGCGTAGGTGAAGGTGTCTCGGCCGTCGTCGGCGTCGAGCGGGACGATGTCGTGCAGGTGCCGCAGGCCGGCGGTCTCCGCGGCGTCCAGCAGGACCTGTTCGTGCTCGCAGTAGCTGGTGCCAGCGGCTCCGGCGGGGACGGCTGTGACGACGACGATGGTGCTGCCGTCGTCGGCCAGGTGCTGTTGGCAGGCGCTGAGCAGGCTGGTGGCGTCCTGCCCCGGTCCAGTCGTGGCTGGGCGGGGCCAGCGCAGCATGATCAGCGCGGCCGGTCGGGGCTGGTCGACTGCCGTGGTCGGACCGGCCAGGCCGGTGACCGGCAGGTAGGTGCGTCCGGTGATCTGGGCTGCGTGCCGCAGGTGGACATCGGTGTCGAAGTCGATGACCGTGCCGTGCACGTCGCTGTAGATCTCGACGAGGTGGTGCGCCAGACGCGGCGTCAGCGGGCTGTCGCCCGCATCAGCGGCGGTAGCCGGGTCAGGGCCGTCAGCAGCGTCGGCGGTGATGCGCCAGACGATGACGGCGGCCGTGTCGCGGGCGCTGTCGCGGCTGGCGCGGGCGGCCCTGCCAGGGGCCGAGTCCGGGCCGGCGGGTGTGTTGGGCAGATTCGTGTTGTGGGCAGTCATCGGCGGGTTGCCCCCGCCCCGACTGGCCGTGCTCGCAATTGACTAAGGCGTCGTGTTGGGTGCGTACGCGGCGTTGTCGCTGTCCGCGGTGTCAACGGCCACCCAACACGCCGGCAGCGCGGACGGCGGCCCACCCAACAGGGCGACGCATGGGGCGTCAACCGGCTGCGCCTAACACTCCCCGTCCTTGGCGCTGTTGGGTGGGACCTGGCTGTTAGGTGCGTTTCTCCGATGGCTTCGGCACCCCCCCGGCGTCGAGATCCTCCCGGCAGCGCCGGTAACGGATCCAGCCGGCGAGCGTCAGCACCAGGGACAGCAACGCGAGGCCGACGAGCGCGCCGCCGCCGTACCAGGCAATCCGGGAGATCCCCTCGTACGAGTCGCCGGCCCGTGATCAAGGACCACGAGGACCCGGCCGCGCTGGCGGCCACGACCAGGCCCTCGACGCCGTGGATGGCCGTTTGGCGCAGGCGGTGGCGGATGTGGGCGGTGTGGTCGGGCTGATAGACCCGGGCAAGCGGGCTACCCGGTGCGCATCCGTTGGCGCCGCCCCGCCGCCCCGTGTTCGGCGCGCCAGCCGCGGCAGCCACTGCCCTCCGGCGCGCTGTCCCTCCATAGTCGACCAAGTCGGTTGCCTAACGGTGCCCAACACGACGCTGACCTGCCGTGTTGGCCGTCGTGGTCGCATGTCGCGGGCCGCGGCCCGGCGGTGCTGGCCGCTGTTGGCCGGTGGTGGCCAGGCCCAACAGTCACGCACAGCCTTGGAGGACCTCCGGTCATTGTTGGGTTGACCTGACTGAATGGCGGTCCACGCGCCGTTTTTCTGTGGCGCACCGCCTATCGGGAGTTCTGCCATGGCTACCTCTTCCTGGCCGTTGACGCCGCTGGATGCGGCGGAGAAGGCGTTCACCATGCTGGCCGAGGCGCCGACCCACGTGCCGTTCGACGCACGCGGCTTCGACGGGCTGCCCGACCGGATCCTGCCGCTGGATGAGCTGCGCAAGCGGCTGCTTGCGGCGGCTACCAGCCCTGAGGTCCGCGACGCGGTCTGGCGGGAGCTGGTCGTCCGTGCCCGCAGCGACGGGCCCGCGTGGCGGGTTGCCGCGGTTGGTATGGCGATGCCGGGCCTGCGCCGGCAGGCCGGTCTGCTGGCCGCCGGCTGGCACGGCGACACCCACGACCTGGACTCCGAGCTGCTGGTCGGGTTCATGGAGCGGTTGGCCACGGCCGATGTCGGTGAGCCGCGGATCTGCGGTCGGCTGATCGACGCCGGTGTCCGCGCCGCGCGGAAGATTCGTGATGCGGAGTCCGACACCATGCTGATCCGCAGCGGCGAGCCGGGTTCGGTGTTGCCGATCCGCCCGTGGGATCACCCCGATCTGGTGCTGGCCCGCGCGGTCGCGGTCGCAGTGCTCGACCGCGACGAGGCCCGGCTGATCGCCGCGACCCGGCTGGACCACGACACCCTGGCCCGGGTCGCTGCCGAGATCGGTATCTCACCGCAGACCGCGTCGGACTGGCGGGCACGGGCGGAAAGCCGTCTACGGCAGGCGATCGGCGAGGGCGACCTGTCGTTCGTGCCGCTGCGCTCGCGGCGGTCACGACCCAACAGCAGGAGCCGGGCGCGCCGCGTTGGGCCGGTGTTG
>DATEMN010000427.1:0-2123 GCA_035275565.1 Pseudonocardiaceae bacterium
TGAGCCGACCGGACACCGCTGACGACCTGGCCGCCGTGGTCACCCACTTGCAGGCCCGCGTTGACGCCCTCGACGCCTGGCGAGCCCACCAGAGCGACCTCCTCGACGAACACCTCAACCACCACCCCGACCCCGACAACCTCGACCCGGCCGACGATCTCGACAGCTCTGAGCTCGACGACACGGCCATCGGCGGCGCTGACCTCAACGGACACGGCCTGGACAAGCGACCCGCGAGACCCGCGATCGGTGGCTACGCGCTCATCGAGTGGGTGCACGACACCGTCGCCGCCATCACCGCCCGCCCGCTGCGCGGCGAGTTCGCCTGGTGCCCGCTGTGGTGGGAACACCCCGAAGCCGTGTTCCGGTTCGAAGCCCTCCACGGCGCCTGGACCGAACTCGCCCCCGAACCCGGCGCCGCCCTCTCGATCTGGATCCGCGACCACCTCGACCCCTGCCTACAGGTCCTGCTCAGCCCCAACGGGCCCTTCGCCGACTGCGCCCACACCGAACGCCACCGCAACGGCCCCCACCCCCACCGGCCGCTACCGACCCTGCCAGTCACCAGCCCGCCATGACCGGCCGCACGACCCTCCTGGGCAGCGCCGCCGTCGCGGTCCTCGCAGCACCGCTGCTGCTCGTCGGGCTCCTCCTCACCATCACCACCACGACCATGAAACCCGGCGCCGCACCCGCAGCGATCAACGTCGCCGCGTTGCCCCCGCTGGCACGGGAGCTCCTGCCTGACCTGCAACAGCTGCTGGCCCGCGACTGTCCGCAACTACCCCTGGCCTGGGCGCTGGCCATCCCACAGGTCGAGTCCAGCTGGAACCCCGCCGCCTACAACGCAACCGGACACGCGGCCGGGCTCTACCAACTCACCCAACCCGCCTGGACCGCCGCAGGCGGCACACCCTGGCCGACCACCCCACCACCGCCCGACGCGCCCGTCTTCCAGCCCGGACCGCATCTCCAGCGCGCCGTCCCGTTCCTGTGCGGCAACCTCCATACCGTCACCACCCACCTCGTGGCGACCCGGAAAACCGTCAGCCCGCTCGACGCGCTGCTGGTCTGCGACGTCGCCGGCTGCGGCCGGGTCCTCGACTCCCCCAGCGGCATCCCCGCCCCCGGCGACGCCGGCTGCGACACCGCCTGCGCCGCGACCGTGCACAGCTACATCACCTCCGTGCACGCCGTCCTCGACCACATCACCCAACCCGCAGGACCCGCGGCGATCGGGGTTCTGCCTGACCCGGCGCACTACACCGGGCCCGCAGGTGCCGGGTGCACGGAGCCCGATCCCAGCGGGCACGGCTGCCTCACCCCCGCCATGCGCCATGCCCTCGATCAAACGCTCGCTGCGTTCGGCCCCACCGGTTCCGAACAGACGATCCGTGCGGTCAGCTGCTGGGACCCCCACACCTGGAACCCCACCAGCGACCACTCCCGCGGCCGCGCCTGTGACCTGTTCCCCACCCGTGCCGGAACCTTCCCCACCGGCACCGACCTCGCCAACGGCTGGCACATCGCCACCTGGCTCCGCGCCCACGCCACCGCCCTGCACATCAGCTACCTGATCTGGCAAGACCGCTACTGGTCACTCACCACACCCGACACCCCCGGAAACTGGGGAATCCCCTACGACGGCGGCGGCATCTACAACATCCACGACCCCACCGGCGGCCACTACGACCACATCCACGCCAGCGTCGCCAGATGAGGCGGATTGCGGACAGCTCGCAGCGTGCGATCCTGCTGCAGGCCTAGGCGTGCTTGCAGCGCGCGAGTCGGGACAACCGGGTCAGCCAGCGAAGGACATCGACACGCCGGGCTGTCCTACACACGACTGCCACGGCGGTGATCTACGGCTCAGCCTTCAAGATCACTTCCGTTGGCGCCTGAGCTGATCCTCGACGTCCTCCCATCGGAATCGCAGCTGACCGCCGGGGGTCGTATACGCGGGCGACAGCTTGCCCTCACGTACCCATCGAGCAACGGTCCGGCGATTGACGTTCAGACGGCGAGCGACGTCTTGGCTGGTCATCAGCCGCTCGTCGCTGCTCACGTTGATCAACTTACGCGGTCGGACCCATCCGGAACACTAGGTCGAGTCGCATCAACAC
>DATEMN010000428.1:0-3633 GCA_035275565.1 Pseudonocardiaceae bacterium
CCAGTTCGGAATAGTGCACGTTATCCATGTAGGGAGGATCGGTCACGATGAGGTCGATCGACTCGTCAGGAAAGTCGGTGTGTGACGAATCGCCGGTGTGCAGGTAGATGGTTCCAGGCGCTGGCCCTTCCGCTGGCCACGTATCCACTACCGTGACCTCGGTCGGCAGAGACAGCCCACATGCCCGCTCCACCCGTCCGTTGCGGAGAACGTGGTCGGTTGGCGCCTGCTTGTAGGCATGAGCACGCAGCAGCCTGCTCTGGAAGAGGGTCGAGAACGAGCCGGATGAGGCAGGGGTACCCCATGGATGCGCTTCGAGTGGTGTTCGCTCAGGTTTGAGTATGTGATGGCTGAACATGTGACGGACGGCGCCGGTTCCCTCTCCCTTGAAGGAACAGAACATGTTGTTGAACTCGAGTGTCCCAGAGAACAGCGTCACCAACGCCTCACGTTCGGCCTCACCTGTGCTCAGGTCCCGGATCGTTGCAGCGAGCAGCCCAAGCGAGTAGAGCTGCCGGTCGTTGAAGAACTGCCGCCAGCTGGTGAATCCCCAGCGAATCGCCTGACGGGTATTCTCGCCGTGGTCCAGTTCCCCCAACGGCAGGACGAGGTCTGCCGTTCGCTGTCCGAGCAGGTCGGAGCACTCCGCGTAGAGCGACCGGTCAAATTCGGTGATCGGCTCGTAGCGTTTCTTGCCGTTGCGGCCGAGTACCAGCTTGGCGTACATCTCGCGACGCGGCACCTCGCCGGCCAAGGCGTCGAGCACTTTCGATGTGTGGCCGTTCGGGCAGGTCATGGTGCTGCGGATGACCGCTCCTTGACGGGGGACTTGATGCCCGTTGCGGCACGTCAGACGTTCGTCATCATACCTGCCGGACATGACATCGAGACAGATCGGGCACACGAACTTCGCCGATGGAACACGCTTCGGATAAGCGTTCTTCGAGAACACATGGGTCGAGAAGAGACGAGTGTGCGCACCGCAAATGGGGCACGCCGCGATCGTCACCCAGAAATAGTACAGAACCGGCTCGCCGATCTCGGTGCAGTGCACGCGGTCGATGTCAGCCCGGCTGCCTTCCTCGACCAGTTTATACGCACGCTCCAACTCTGAGATGTCCCACTCCTGGACAGCTTGCCGCTGCACAAGCGTGGCGACTGGATTGATGTCCCAACCAATGACATCGGCACCTAGCTTGATCGCCTCGACGACGGTCGTTCCCGAGCCGGCGAACGGGTCGAAGACGGTCGACCGTCTAGCCTAGTCGCGGTGCTGTATGCGTCGAGGGCGGCTAAGTTATTTTCAGTGACGGCAGCGATAAGAATTCCCCTGACGACACTGCCTAAGCGTTTCGCCCACCACTTATGTGTGCTGGTTGCGGGACGATGGATTTCCTTACGCCAGGACTCGTGCTCACCGATCCGACTCAACGCGGCTGCGGGAAAACCCTGCTCCAGCGCCGTCGCTGAAGGAACGCGAGACAGCACGCACTCCTGGGACTGCCCGACGGTCAACGGCTCAAGATCGAAGAGCGTCACTCGTCATCACCGACCGCGATATGTCCATCGATTTGTTCGACGCTCTTCATCGTGACCGTTCCGCTGCCCTGGCCCTTTACGCGGTACGCGGCGAAGCGATGCTCTCGGCCCGCTGAGGGATTGGGCGCAAGCTGTGGCGTCAGCTTGTTCGTCCGCAGATCGAAGCAGTAGCCGACGACCATGTGCTCGGTCTCGGGTCCGTACCAGCTCACCAACCTGCTCTAGACGACCGTTGAGCGTCCCGTCATCAGGCGTGATGAGCGTGGCCTGACCGGTCGTACCGCTCGTCAGGGCGAACGGGGTGGGTGCCACGTACATCTTGCGGTCACGGACAAGCAGATCGCCGTACGACCCAAAGCCCCGAAAGCTGGTGTTCCGGTGGGTATAGGTGTGGTCCGCGTTGAGGAAGTCGCCGTGACACAGGACCAGGTCAACCACCGGATACTCGGGTTCCTCAGCGCTGGGCGGGTAGCGGCCGAAAACGTAGTAAATGATGCGCCCGTTGTGCTTGCCGGTTGGCACTCGGCTGTTGCTGTCGTAGCTTGCTTCCCGGCCGGGCCACTGAAGTCCTTTGACCTCGTACCCTTCTGGATGGTACACAAGAGTGAAATCCGGATAACTGTTGCGGCCGATGAAGTCATGCTGGAGGTCAGCGTCGTCCAAGCGAGCGCTTACCCAGTTCTGGAAATGGAACTCCTTGTCAGACCGGCTGATGCGCTGGATCAAGATGGCGCGCTGCATGGCGGCGCAACAGGCCACAAGAACATCCGCACAGGTGGAGGAGTTGGTAGTGGTCAAGATCTTAATCCTGCTCGTCTTGCGTTGGAGGCGTCTGGGAATCCATGATCGGCCCCAGGCTAGTCGCCTACCCCGACATCCGGTGGGAGGCGGTCTACGAGCGGATGCAGCGCGAGGACCCGGATGGGTAGGCCGAGTATCTTGGCGAGCTGGCTGAGTGGGAGGTCGGCACCGCGAACAGTGGTACGGTCGCTGCGATCACTGACCGGTGGTGCTCTGGCTCGGCCATCGCAACTGCCAGTTCACCAGCGCAGACCGGCTGGGAGACTGCCGGAGTGCCTACAGATCCGTTGGCCCCGCTGATGGGCCTGCCGGGAGTCGCCGACGCCGTCAGGCGGGTCCGGGATGGGGTGGCCAGGGTGCACCGGCACCCCGCCAACCGGCGTGACTGGCCGGTCACCGCGGCTGAGGCGTCGGTGCGGGCGGCCCGGGCCTCGGCCGCGTTGGACGGCGGCAGCACCACGTTGCCTCCCGACGGGTCGGTGGACGACCCGGTGCTGGCCGGTGCCCTGCGGGTGGCGCAAGCGCTGGGCGGGTTGCTGGGCACCTGGCAGCGGGCACCGTTGCAGGCCCTGGCCCGGCTGCACGTGCTCGCCGCCGCGGACCTGTCGTCAGGGTCGCAGCTGGGTCGGCCGCGCGCGGCGCCGGAGATCACCATCCGGCTCGACGGGTTGGCCCACCTGCTCGCCGGGGGTAGTCAGGTCGCTGCCCCCGTGCTCGTCGCCGTGGTGCACGGCGAGCTGCTGGCACTGGCACCCTTCCCGAAGGGCAATGGCGTGGTCGCCCGGGCCGCGGCCCGGCTCACGATGGTTTCCAGCGGGCTGGATCCTAAGGGACTGGTGGTGCCGGAGGTGGGTCATCTACGCCGCGAGCGGGAGTACCGGGCCGCGGCGGCTGGCTTCGAGGCCGGCGTTGCTGGGGCGGTCGGCCAGTGGGTCGTGCACTGCTGTACCGCGCTGATCGCCGGCGCCCGGGAGGCCACATCGATCGCTGAGGCGGTGACATCGCTGTAATAGTGACCCACAGTAGATGACATGAGACGGCGGCACTGCTCGACCTTCGCGGGTTCGAGCAGCACCGCCGTCCGCACGAATTACCGGGGTACCAAGCGTGCAACTCGTGTCGTACTAACGGGGTCTCGGCGCCCGTGTCCCCAGAGGACCCGGCACGCAGACCCTTGACGACAAGCCTCCCGCGGCGTGCTGCGCGTGGGCTGCCCGGCATCCGTGCGCGGAGCCCTGTTCGGGGTGGACGGTACTTCTCTACTGCACCGCCCCTGGCCTTACAGGGGTCCGT